>DATBDB010000106.1:0-26414 GCA_036270155.1 Gaiellaceae bacterium | reverse complement strand
TTGGCAACGCGCTCTTCGCTGCGTCCTCGACGCACGGACTGGTAAGCCTGACCTCGGTGCTCGCGTCGCTCTATCCCGTCGTGACCGTGCTGCTCGCGGCATCGATGCTGCACGAACGGGTCGCGCCGATGCAGCGAGCCGGGATCGCGCTGACACTCACCGGCGTCGTGCTGATCTCGTTCTAGACGTTGAAGCGGATGTTCAGCACGTCGCCGTCCTTGACGACATAGGTCTTGCCCTCGAGGCCCTGCTTGCCCTGCTTCGCAACTTCGGCGGCCGAGCCGAGGTCGACCAGGTCCTTCCAGTTCAGCACCTCGCAGCGGATGAAACCGCGTGCGATGTCCGTGTGGATCGCGCCCGCCGCGTCCAGCGCGGTCTGGCCGTTGCGCAGCGTCCACGCACGCGTGTCCTGTTCGCCGGCCGTGAAGAACGTGATCAGGTCGAGCGCGTTCGCGAGGCGGCCTGCGATGTCCTCGAGCGCGGACTCACTGCCGTCGCGGTAGGCGGCCGCCTCATCGTCCGGTAGCTCGGCAAGCTCTGCCTCGAGCTTCAGGTCGATGCCGCCCGGACCGTTGACGATCGCGATCAGTGGCTTCGTCGTCAGCGGCTCGAGCTCGCCCGGCAGCTCACCCGGATAGGTCGAGAGCTCGCCGCCCGCGTCGACGTGCGCGAGCACGTTCTGCAGCTCCTCGAGCTCGCCGCGCAGCTTGGCATCGCCCGACTTCGCCTGCTTCTCGACGCGCTCCAGACGACGTTGCACATGGTCGCGGTCCGCGACGAGCAGTTCGAGCTTGAACGTCTCGAGGTCGTCGTCCGGCGTGGAGTCGAGCCCGAAGCCGCGCAGCACCACGAGCAGCGCATCGACCTGGCGCAGGTTCCCGAGCTGCGCCTCGCCGGCGCCGGGGACGTCCTGGACCCGGATCGTCGCAGGCGTGATCTTGCGCGCCTTCACGATCTCGGCGAGCTGCTGAAGGCGTTCGTCGGCGATCGGCGCCATGCCGACGTTCGTCTTCCCGTACTCGCCTCCGCCGGTCTTCGTCAGCGCGGTGAAGAGCGAGGTCTTCCCGCTGCCCGACGGGCCGACAATGCCCACCTCGAGTGCCACGGCCGTGGAGGGTAGCTAGGACCCGGACTCGCGCTTCTCGAGCTGCTTCTGCAGCGAGACGAGCGCGCGGTGCTGGAGTGACTTGATCGCGCCCTCGGTCTTGCCGAGGATCGTCGCCGCCTCGGCGTTCGCGAAGTTGAACACGAACTTCAGCGTGAGCACCTGCTGTTGCTCGGGCGAGAGATCCTCGATCAGGTCGAGCATCGACCTGCGGCCGATCGATTCGAGTGCGCCGGCCTCGGCCGACGTCGCCTCGTCGGGCTCCGGCTCGGGCACCTCTTCCTCCGGCTGCCAGCGCTTGTTGGCGCGGAAGTGATCCATCGCGAGGTTGTGGGCGATCCGAAAGAGCCACGCCGAGAACGGCGCCGACTGCCAGCGGAACTTCCCGATCGCCTCCAGCATCCTCAGGAAGGTCTGGGTCGTCAGGTCTTCGGCATCGTGGCGGTTGCCGACGCTCACGTGGAGATAGCTGTAGATCCGGTCGAAGTGGATCAGGTACAGCTCTTCGAGCGCGCCGCGATCGCCCTTCTGGGCGCGATCGACCAACGCGCGCACGCGCTTGGTCTCGTTTTCCTTCTTCGTTACCGCAGCTTCGCTCATCCCGACCTTTGCTGCGTGCCCTGAGGCGCTAGGCGCCTAACCAAAGGTCCTACGCCGCTGCGCCAAAGCCAACCCGGCTCTCGCGGCCGAATCGCTTGACGTAGACGATCTTCGGGACGGAAACGGTGTAACGGCCGTCCTCGCCCTCGAAGCTCAGGCTGTCGTGAGCACCCGCGAGGGCGCGATCCAGATCATCGGCCGTCGCGGCGGGGACGTAGACGTTGAGCACCTGGGTGCCCTCGAAGGCGATCTCGATTCTGATGCGGTCAGCGTTGTCAGTCATTACCGACGAACTCTGCCAGAACGCCGCCGGTCGCCTCGGGGTGGACGAACGCGACCTGGAGGCCGAACAGCCCACGGCGCGGCTGGTGGTCGATCAGGAGCACGTCATGGGCCTTCAGCCGGTCGAGCTCGGCGGCCAGATTCTCGACCTCGAACGCCATGTGATGCATGCCAGGACCGCGCTTGGCGAGGAACCTCCCGACCGGCGTGTCGTCCCCGAGCGGCTGCAGCAACTCGATCCGGGACTCGCCGACCAGCAGCGACGCAGCCTCCACACCCTGATCCTCGACGCGCTCACGGTGCTCCAGCGTCGCGCCGAACAGTTCCGAGTAGACGAGGATCGCCGCATCGAGGTCGTCGACGGCGATCCCGAGGTGATGGAGATTCAGCGCCATTCGCGCTCCAGCATGGCGTAGACGAGCTCGCTCTGCCATTCGCCCTTGACCCACTCGTTCTCGACGAGGTGCGCCTCGAGGCGCATACCGAGCTTCTCCAGCACTCTGGCCGACGCCGCGTTGCGCGCCTCGAGCCGCCCGACCACCCGATGGAAGCCGAGGCCGTCGAAGGCGAGGGTTAGCATTGCCCGCGCAGCTTCGGTCGCGTAGCCGCGGCCGTGGTGAGCACGATCGAAGATGAACCCGATCTCAGCGGTCTTGTGCTCCTCGCTCTCCCACTGCAGGGACACGTCCCCGACGAGTTGGCCGGTCTCGCGCGCGATAACCGCGGCGCTGAGCCAGTCGTGCTCGCCGAAGAACCGGTCGCTTGCGATCTTGCGCTCCAGCAGCTGCCGTGTCTCAGCCAGCGTGCGCGGTTCGTTGTAGAGCCAGCGCGCCGACTCCACGTCGGACTGGATCGCATAACATGCGTCGAGGTCGCCTTCCTCAAACGGGCGCAGCACAAGACGCTCGGTCTCGAGCGGCCATTCGGGCTTCATGGAGCGAGACGCTACCCGTGTTGCTTTAACCCGTGGGGTCTGCGCCGAGGGCACGCACGGTGCCGACGGAATCCGACGAGCGCGACTCGACGTCGATCCCCACGAAGAGCTCTGCGAGCTCGTCGCGGTCCAGCGTCTCCTTGTCGAGGAGCGCCATCGCGATGCGATCGAGCGAGGCGCGGTGCTTCGCCAGCAGCCGAAGCGCGTCTGCGTAAGCCGCGTCGGTGAGCAGCGCCTGCTCGGTGTCGCGAAGACGCTTCGTTTCCTCCGAGAGCGAATAGTTGTCGGCACGCATCGTGCGGGACGTGACGGACTCACCCATGCCCCACTCGAAGACCATCGCGCGTGCGACCTGCGTCACCTTCTCAAGATCGTTCGCTGCGCCGTTCGTGACGCGACCGAACACGATCTGCTCGGCGGCGCGGCCGGACAGCGCCATCACCATCCAGTCGAGCAGCTCTTCCCTCGTCTCGAGGTAGCGCTCTTCTTCGGGCAGATGGAGCACGTAACCGAGAGCAGTGCCGCGGGCGATGATCGTCGCTTTCTCCGGCGCGTTCCCGACGAGGTGCGACATCAGCGCGTGACCGCCCTCGTGGTAGGCGAGGATGCGCTTCTCCTTGTCGGTGACGACGCGCCGCTGCTGCAGGCCTGCGACGACACGTTCGAGCGCGTAGTCGAAGTCCTCGTGCGTCAGCGTCGCCCGATCCTTGCGGCCCGCTGCGATCGCAGCCTCGTTGCAGATGTTCTGGAGGTCCGCACCGGTCAGCCCGGCGGTCTGGCGCGACACGGCGTCGAGGTCGACGTCAGCGGCGAGCGGTTTGCCGCGCGTGTGCACGTCGAGGATCGCGCGGCGCCCCTTCAGGTCGGGCGGGTTGATCAGCACCTGCCGATCGAAACGGCCGGGGCGCAGCAGCGCCGGGTCGAGATCCTGCAAGCGGTTCGACGCGCCCATCACGACCACCTGGTCGCGCGGGCCGAAACCGTCCAACTCGACGAGCAACTGGTTGAGCGTCTGGTCCTGCTCGCGGTTGAAGCCGTTGCCGCTACGTGCCATGCCGACGGCATCGAGCTCGTCGATGAACACGATCGACGGTGCGTTCTTGCGCGCTTCCTCGAAGAGCTTGCGAATGCGCGCGGCCCCGAGGCCGGCGAACATCTCGACAAACGCCGACGCACTCTGCGCGTAGAAGCGCGCACCCGATTCGTTTGCGACGGCCTTCGCGGCGAGCGTCTTGCCGGTGCCGGGAGGACCGTGGAAGAGGATGCCCTTCGGCACGCGCGCGCCGAGCGCCTCGAAGCGGTCCGGGTCGCGCAGGAAGTCGACGATCTCCTGCAACTCTTCCTTCGCCTCGTCCAGGCCGGCGACGTCGGCCCACGTGACGGCGGAGGCCGAGCCTGGCGTGATCTCCATCGGTTTGACGCGCGGCATCAGCTTGACCGTCTTCCAGAGCAGCCACACGACGACGCACATCAGGATGAAGAAGCAGACGGGCAGCCACGTCAGCGCGAAGTTCGAGACCGCGCTGTTGAAGTCGAAACCGACCGCAGCATTGAGCGCGGCCGAGGACGGCCTGGGCAGCGGCACCAGTTTCGTCACCTCCACGGGGACCAGCTTCGATGGCTCGGACGAGAGCATCCGTTCATCTCATCGGCAGCGAGCCGGTGCACCTAAAGCTCATCGAGCACCTCGGCGGTCGTGACAAACCGCACGCCGCCCTCACGCCAGGCGGCCAGGCAAGAAGCGGTCCGGGCCTCGTCGATCCCACGGGAGGCGTCCCCCACGAAGGTCACGGCCCGGCCGCGGGCCAACAGGCCTCTGATCGCGGCGTCGTTGCACACATCAGTGGCGACGCCGAAGAGCACGATCTCTTGCGGGTCGAGCAGCGCGAGCAGGCGGTCGGCGTTCGGGTTCGTGAACACGTCGTAGGCCTTCTTCAGCACGAGGAACTCGCGTCCCCGGAGCCACGACGGGTCGATCTCTGTCTCGCCGAGCACGACCGGATCGGCCTGCTGTGTCTCGGCCGGCCGCATCGAACCGGGGGTTCCCCGGAGGCAGTGCGGCGGCCAGTAGGTCACGAAGTCCGGCTCGGCCGAGAACTCCGGATCCGACAGCTCGTGGTCGTCGGCGCTCGCGACGTGCGGGATGCCGGAGCGGCGCGCCGCCTCGACCAGAAGGGCCATCGCCGGGAGCGCCTGCTCGGCGCCGGGGACGTACAGCTTCCCGTCCGACAGCACGAAGTCGACCTGCGTGTCGACGTCCCAGAGCACACGACCTGCCACGGCACGGAGCGTATCCGCGCGGACCTTCTAAGGCGCCCGCGGATCTCAGCCGAACCAAATCGAGAGTTTCGAACCTGGCACCCGAGTTCGGAAACTCGTGAACCTGGTTAAAGAGCGAACCAGGTTCTTCTATGTATGGGATGCGGCACGCGCGCCACCCGCAGCTAGGTAACGAGCTCGAGCCGGGAGTTCGGCCGGTGGTGGCGGCCGACCTTGGCCGACGGTACGCCGTCGGTCAGCACGATGTCCGCGGTGAAGTCGTTCGAGCCGCGAATCAGTGACGAGCCGACGCCGTAGGCGTCAACCGGTACGTCGTCTTCCTCGAAGTCGTGGATCTTCTCGACGGTGAAGCCGCCCGAGACAACGATGCGCACCTCGTTGAAGCCCTCGCGATCGAGCGCCTCGCGCACCTTCCACACGAGCTGCGGGTTCACACCGTTCGGCTTGAAGTCGCCCATCTCTTCCCACAGCGAACGATCGACGAGCGTCTCGGAGGTGTCGAGCCGCACACCCCACAGGCGCGGGCCGAGCGCATGTGCGACCTCGAGCGCGGTGCGAACGGAGTCGTTCTCGAAGTCGACGAGCACCGTCACGTTCATGTCGTCCGGCGCCCAGTCGGCGAAGTGCGTCGCCGCAGCGACCGTGTCGCCACCATACGACGCGATCAGCGAATGCGGCACCGTGCCCAGCCCGCTGCCGCCCCACCACGATGCCTGCTCGTCGGTCGTGACGCCGATCGGCGTGCCGACGATCTGTCCGGCCACGTACGCGGAGTACCCGTCACCCGTCTGCACGCGGTGATGATCGTGCCGCGCCGGCATGAAGATCACCGGCTTGCCGTTCGCCGCACGAAGCACGTTGACGGTATTCGTCGTGATCAGCGTGCGCCGCGCGAGCGTCCCGAGGTACACGGTCTCGAGATGTGCGAACGCGGTGTAGTCGCCCTCGATCGTCATCACGGTTTCGTACGGCTCGATCGAGTCGCCGTCGTAGAGCGCATGCACCGTCAGATCGGGCCACGTGTCGGCGCAGAGCTTGAGGATCGCGATCGCCTCGTCCATCCCGCCCAGGTACGCGTTGTTCTTCTGGAACACCTGCATCACGACGTTCGGATGACGGCCGTCGTCGATCAGCGTCGCCCGCGCATGATTGAAGTACGCGTCCGTGTACCAGCCGGCTTGCATCTTCTCGACCGGCAGATCGAAGATCGCGGGATCCAGACGCTTGTGCGTCGAGGTCAATGCTCGAGATCCAGGCACGCGTCGAGCGCCGCGTTTGCGACTTCCAGTTGGTCGGCAGACGGCTCCCGCGTGCCGAGCCGGTGCTGCAGCTCGTGGCCGGGCTTCGCGAGCGCACGCGCAAGCGGATGCTCGTCGTTGCGCGTCATCCAGTTGAAGATCTCCACGGACGCAGCGATCGAGCCCACCGCGGCCGCGAGCTTGGCCGTCGGGCGCAGACGGGTCGGCGCCTGCTCCGCCATCAGGTTGCCGGCCGCGGTCGTGAGCAGCATCGGGCCGAGCAAGTGCGAGCCGCACCGCTCGTGCTCCTTGGGGCGCGCCTCACCGTGCTCGTAGCTGCCGATCGAGACGTGCTCCGCGCCGTGGTAGGCGGCGAGGTCACCTCCGCGCAGCGCGAACGCGGCCGGTGCGACGGAGAGCAGGCCGTTGACGAGCTCGCGCGTCAGTGGACGCAGGCCGGAATTGCGAATACCGCGCAGGACAACGGCACTCCCGATCATCGAGGCGAGCACGCGCGGCCGTTCCATCGGGAGCTGCGCCTCGGGCAGGGCACGCTTGACCTGGGGCAGCAACGCAAACACCTCTGCGATCCGCGCCGGCCCGCGCAGCAACGGGTTCTGGACGTCGACGGCTCGGAAACGCTTGCGCTTCGCGACGACCTTCAGTTCGCCGTCGGCGGTGCGCACGGCGCACGCCCAGGCCCGCGGGCCGTGCACGAGCACGCCGTTTGCGAGCGCCATCCCGCCGAGCCGGACCCTCTCGGTCACCGCTGGGAGCGTACCCGGAGTGCTTCCTGTAGCCGCGCGGCGACCGGCCCGGGGCGACCATCCCCGACGGTTCCCTCGTCGAGGGAGACCACAGGCATCACCTCACGCACAGACGAGGTGGTGAATACCTCGTCTGCGGCCTCGAGCTCCTTCAGCGGGAACCGGTCTTCGCGCACCTCGAGTCCCGCTTCCTCGGCGAGCTCCCGAGCGATGGCGCGGGTCACGCCCGGCAGCACACCTGGCCCGGTCGTCGGCGTCGAGAGGACGTCGCCACGCCGCCACCAGATGTTCGACATCGGCGCTTCGAGCACGACGCCGTCTGCAACGAAGAGTGCGTCGTCGCGTCCGTTGCGCTCCGCCTCCCGCAGCGCTGCGAGCGCGAGCGCGTAGCTCGTCACCTTCGCGCCTGCAACGAGCGCGGCGGGGAGGCCCGTCTCGACGACGTGCATCCGCAGTCCGCGCGCCCGCAACTCCTCGATCCCTGCGGGGATCGCGGCAGCGGTGGCAACGAGGCTCGCCTCCGTGCGATAGAGCCGCAACACGAAGTCGCCCTCCACCTCCGCGACGAGAGTCGCGACGAGCGCTTCCGCGGCACCGTCGCCCAGGGGCGGCAACCCGAGCGTGAACAGCGAGGCCCGCAGTCGCTCGAGGTGGCGCTCGAGCTCGAACGGGCGACCACCGTAGACCGGCAGCGTCTCGAACGCGGAGCTGCCGCGAAGCAATGCCTCGTCGTCGGCACGGAAGACCGGCTCGGCTGGATCGACGAGCCCGCGCCCGTCGACTGCGACTGCCAGCAGCTTCACGCGTGGACTGCCTTTCGCGACGCCGTCCAGCCCACGTCGCTCCCGGCGACTGCCGCGAGCAGCGGGCGCGCTTTCACCCACGACTCCTCGATCTCCGCCTCCGGCTCGGAGTCCCAGACGATCCCGCCGCCGACCCAGAGGTGCGCACGTTCTTCTGCGATCGCGAACGTGCGGATCGTCAGCGCGAGCTCGAAGTCGCCGTTCGCCTCGATCGTTCCGAGCGCGCCCATCGACGCGCCGCGCCCGACGGGCTCCAGCCGTGCAATGTGGTCGATCGCCGAGAGCTTCGGCGCGCCGGTGATCGAGCCGCCGGGAAACGTCGCGCGCAGGATGTCGGCAAGGGTTGCGTCGGGACGCAACCGTCCCTCGACCGTGGAGACGAGATGGGTCACACCGGCGAGCTCGTGCTGCGCCATCAGCTCGGGCCAGCGAATCGAACCGACCTCGCACACGCGCGAGAGATCGTTGCGCTCGAGGTCGACGATCATCACGTGCTCGGCCGCGTCCTTCGCGTCGTCGATGTCCTCGCCGATTGGCCGCGTGCCCTTGATCGGCATCGTCACGAGCCGGTCGCCCCGCCGCGCGAGGAAGAGCTCCGGCGAGGCGGAAACGATCGCCCAGCCGTCGCCGATCAGCGGTCGAGGGTGCAATGGACGCAACGGCGCGAGCGCCTCCGCAAGCGCGAGCGGGCTCCCGGCGAACGGCGCCGAGAGGTGCTGTACGAGGTTCACCTGGTAGACGTCCCCGCGCGCGATCGCGGCGCGTACCTCAGCAACGGCGGCCGCGTAGTCCTCGGGAGACCAGGTCGCTTCCCACTCCCCGAGCCGAAACGGGGCTTGTAACAGTCTGTTACTTGCGTCGTTGGGCACTGCGCCGGCGCTCGAACCCGCTTGTAACAGTCTGTTACTTGCTCTGACCTGCGCGGCGAGGAGCGGCAAGGGGCACGGCTCCGGGGGCGACGGCCACCGTTCGCGCCGCAGCGGCTCGCCCAGGCCGTAGCCGAGATACAGGTCCGCGACGAAGCCTTCGCGCAGCTCCTCGGCCAGATAGGCCTCGAGCGTCTCGAACGCGCCGTCGGCCTCGAATACCTCCAGCATGCTCAACCGCAGACGACCTGCGCGGCGTGCCGAAGCCAGCGCACGCCGAGCTCGAGGTCGGAGACCGGCACGCGCTCGTTGGCCGAGTGAATCAGGCGCGCGGCCGTCTCGGAGTCCATCTCCCGCGCCGGAAAGAAGCCGTAGGCGACCGTGCCGAACGCCTCGCGCATCCAGTGCGAGTCGGTGAAGCCGGCGACGCAGATCGGTGCAGCCACCGCGCCCGGTTCCTCGGACTCGACAAACGAGCACACGGCATCCCAGAGCGGTCCGCTGACCGCCGAGCGCGTGCCGCCGAAGCGCTCGGTGTTCACGAGCTCGTAGTCGCCTGCGCCGAGCCACGCGCGAATCGTCGCCTCCGCCTCTTCGGGCGTCTGGCCGGGCAGGATCCGCGTATCGACCGTGATCGTGCACTGGGCCGGAATGATGTTGCGCTTGTCCGAGGCGTGCGCCATCGTCGGCGCGACGGTCATCCACAGCAGCGGCTCGACCAACTCGCCGGCGAGCGGCGCGAGCTCGCGTGCACGCGCCAACGCATCCGCCGCCGGCGGCACCTCGCCGAACAACGCCGCCAGGAAACCTTCGACCTCCGGGATCAGCTGCGGCTCGGTTTCGAACGCACCGAGCCGCTCGATCAGCGGGGCTGCCTTGACGAGCGCGTTGTCGGCGATGCTCGGCATCGCCCCGTGGCCGCTCCGACCGTGCACGCGCAGCTCGAACGGTGAGCTCATCTTCTCGGCGGTCGCGCAGAGATACAGCACCTTGCCGCCGAGCTCGACGCGATCGCCTGCTCCTTCGTTGACGGAGAAGTCCGCGCGCACTGCGTCCGGGTGCGCCTCGACGAGCCATTCCAGGCCGAACCCCACGCCGACTTCCTCGTCGGCCGCCGCGATGAAGATCAAATCGCCGTCGCCGCGCCAGCCCTCACGTGCGAGCGTCGCAAGCGCGACGGCCGACGCGGCGACCTCGCCCTTCATGTCGAGCGCGCCGCGTCCCCAGATCTCGTCGCCGACACGCTCGCCGCCGAATGGGTCGCGTTCCCACTCACATGCGTCGGCCAGCACGACGTCGGTGTGCGAGAGCATCGCGAGCGACGGGCCGCTACCGCGACCGGGGATGCGCGCGACGAGGTTCGCGCGCTCGGGCACACGCGCGTACAACCGGCACTCGACGCCGGCCGCCTCGAGGTAGTCACGCAGCAGCTCTGCCGCCGGCGTCTCGTTGCCCGGCGGGTTCGTCGTGTCGAGTTTGATCAGTCGCGTGAGAAGATCCGCAACCTCGCTCATTTCCGGCGGCCGAGCACGAGCAGATAGCGGCGTGGCGCGCGCACGCCGCCGTCCTTCGTCCCATAGCTCTCGTAGAGCTCGACGAACGCGCGATGAAACTCCTCGCGTTGCTTGGGATCGAGTTGCTTGACGAGCGCGACCACCGGTGGGGCCGACTCCGAGAAGAGCTTCCAGATCTCCTCGCCCGACTCCGCCTCGAGCCAGAGCGTGCCGTCCTCGTATTCCAGCTCGAAGTCGTCGCCCAGCATGTCCTCGACGTGGTCCTCGCGGCCCCACTCGTACACCTCGCGCCCCTCGATCGGCTCCTCGGAGAAGCGGCGGTAGAGCTCGCCCAGCTTCGGGTTCGGCTTCCAGCCGGTGAAACCGAGGCGTGCCCCCGGGCACGAGACGCGTGCGAGCTCCGACGCGACATTCGCATGGTCCGGCGCCAGGACAAGGCCGAAGTTCGAGACGACGACGTCGAAGCTGGCGTCCTCGTACGGGAGGTACTCGACGTCGCCGAGATCGAAGGCGATCTCGGCGCCTACCTCCTTCGCGCGCTCGCGGGCCTTCGCGAGCATCGGCTCGGCGATGTCGAGGCCCGTGACCACGCCTCCGGAGCGCGCGGCCCGCACGGCCACCTCGCCGGTGCCCGTGGCCAGATCGAGCACACGGTCACCTTTGGCGATCTGCAGCAGGTTGACGAGCTGGTCCTGGACCGGGGCCAGGCGCGCGGCTACCCGCTCGTACGTCCCTGCCCCCCAAACCTCGCTCGCCTCGCTCATCGCGGTAGAAAGCATACTTTCGGCGTGGGTGACCTCTTTTCCGAGGCCGCGGGCCGCCGCCTCGGCGCCTCGGCCCCTCTCGCGCAGCGGCTGCGCCCGACGACGCTGGACGACTTCGTCGGCCAGGAGCACGTGATCGGGCCGGGCCGGGCGCTGCGCCTGGCGATCGAGCAGGACCGTGTGCCGTCGATGATCCTCTACGGGCCGCCGGGCTCCGGCAAGACGACGCTCGCGCGGATCGTCGCGCACACGACCGGCGCGGAGTTCGAAGAGCTCTCTGCCGTGCAGGCGACGGTGGCGAACGTGCGCGAGGTGTTGAAGCAGGCCCGCGAGCGGCTCGGTACGAGCAGCCGGCGCACGATCCTCTTCCTCGACGAGATCCACCGCTTCAACAAGGCACAACAGGACGCCCTGCTCCCCGGCGTCGAGGAGGGCCTCGTCACGCTGATCGGCGCAACAACCGAGAACCCGTACTTCGAGGTGAACTCGGCGCTGCTCTCTCGCGCGCAGGTGTACGAGCTCGAGCCGCACTCCGTCGAGACGCTGCAAGGCGTCGTGCGCCGCGGCGCGGCGGAGCTCGCGGCCGAAGTCTCCGGCGAGGTCGAGGAGATGATCGCCGCGCGCGCCGGTGGCGACGCACGCAACGCGCTCAACATCCTCGAGCTGTCCGTCGAGACGGCACGCGCCGAGGGCGTCCCGCTCGAGGAGCGCCATGTCGACGACGCCGCCCGCAAGCGGCCACTCGCCTACGACAAGGGCGGTGACCGCCACTACGACTTCATCTCGGCGTGGATCAAATCGACGCGCGCGAGCGACGTGCAGGCGTCCGTCTACTACCTCGCTGCGATGCTCGAAGGCGGAGAGGATGCGCGCTTCATCGTGCGGCGCATGATCGTGCTCGCGTCCGAGGACATCGGCAACGCCGACCCGCAGGCGTTGCTCGTTGCGGTTGCCGCCGCCCAGGCCGTCGAGCACGTCGGCCTGCCCGAAGCCCGCCTCAACCTCGCGCAGGCTGCGATCTACCTGGCGCGCGCCCCGAAGTCGAACGCGTCGTACGTCGCAATCGGCAAGGCGACGCAAGACGTGCGCGAGCACGGTCACCTGATGCCACCTGCGTCGCTGCGCTCGGCGGCGTACGCCGGCGCGAAGAAGCTCGGTCGCGGCGAGGGCTACATCTATCCGCACGCGAACGACGCGGGGTTCCAGGTGGACTGCCTGCCGGAGAAGCTGGCCGGCTCCGTCTACTACGAGCCGTCGGGGATCGGCGAAGAGGTCGAGCGCGAGCGGAGCGCTACAGCACCGCCTGCAAAGCCGCCTCGAACTGCTCCGGAGTAACCGGCTTCGCGAGGATCGTCAGCGGCGGGGTGCGGCCGAACGCGCGCATCTTCGCTTTCAGCGGATCGCCCGTGACCACGATCACCGGCACGTTCTCGTCCAGGTGCTCCGCCACCGCGAACCCGTCCATCCCCGGCAGGACGATGTCGAGCACGGCCAGCATCGCCGTCTGGGTCCCGAGCGCCTTCAGCCCCTCCTCGCCGGAGCCGGCTGCGATCACGCTGTAGCCCTGCGCCTCGAGCGTCGTCGCGAGGTACGCACGCAGACCCGCATCGTCCTCGACGACGAGGACCGTGCGCGACGACTGGTCCGGAGTCGCGCGCGAACCGCTCGCACGCTGGAACGACACTCGCCGGCCACGCTAGCCAGAGCCCGGCGACGTCGCTACCCCACGTTCGGAGGGTTCTTCTCGGCTTAAAGAATGCGGGCGCCGAGGGCGCTCGCGACCAGCTCGACGGCGAGCGTCCCGGTCTCGTTCTCACGGTCGAGGATCGGATTGACCTCGACGACCTCGAGCGAGTCGAGGCGATTCGACTCCGCGAGCAGCTCCATCGCGAGGTGCGCCTCGCGGTACGAGAGGCCCCCGCGCACCGGTGTGCCGACCCCCGGCGCGAACATCGGATCGACGGCGTCCAGGTCGAGACTGAGGTGCAGGAACGGGGCACCGGCCAGGAACTCGAGCGACTCGGTCAGCACCCGCTCCATCCCGAGCCGGTCGACCTCGTTCATCGTGTAGACGCGCACATCGAGCTCGCCGATCAACGCCCGCTCACCAGGATCGAGCGACCGGATCCCGATCAGCGCAGCGCGCGTCACGGACGGCGTCGGATAGGCAGCGCTCTCGAAGGCATCGCCCGCGACACCGAGCGCAGCTGCGAGCGGCATGCCGTGGACGTTCCCGCTCGGCGAGGTGCTCGGCCGGTTGAGATCGCCGTGCGCGTCGATCCAGAGGGCGGCCCCGGCGCCGCGCGCCTTCGCCATGCCGCCGAGCGTCCCCATCGCGATCGAGTGGTCGCCGCCGAGCACGAGCGGCAGGAAGCCCTGGCCGACCGCGTCGTCGACGAGCGCGCCGACCTTCTCGCACGCCTGCTTGATCGGTGCGAGGTAGCGGCAGGTCGCGTCGCCCTCCTCCGTCGCCTCCGGAACGGGGGAGCGCACGTCGCCCCAGTCTGCGACCTCACGCCCGAGCGCCCGGAGGCGCGATTCCAGCCCGGCGTAGCGGATCGCCGACGGCCCCATGTCGACGCCGCGGCGCCCGGCGCCCAGGTCGAGGCCTGCCCCGATGATCGCGACGGGCCGCGGGGTTTCCAGTCCGGACATCAGGAGGACCTTAAACGGCACAGGAGGCGCGGAACTTCAGCTGCGCCTCGGTGGGATCGTCGAGCTCGATCCCGAGCGTCGCGAGCTTCGTCCGTGCGATCCGATCGTCGAGCTCATTCGGAAAGGTGTTGAGGCCGGCCGGGACACCACCCGAGGCGAGCAGGTGCGCGGACAGCGCCTGCACGGAGAACGAAAGATCCATGATCTCGATCGGGTTGCCGTCGCCCCCGGCGATGTTGACCAGCGCGCCGTCAACGAGGACGTGCACGCGCCGGCCACCGAGCACGTATGTCTTGACCTGCGGGCGCGCGTCAATCGCCTCGTCCGCCTCTGCGGCAAGTGCCGGCACGTCGATCTCGCGGTCGTGGTGGCCGGCGTTCGCGAGCAGCGCGCCGTCCTTCAGGTACGGAAACGCCTCGGCGCCAATCGCTTCGATCAGACCGGTTGCGGTGATCACCACGTCGGCGCCGGGGAGGGCGTTCGCGAGCGAGGCGACGCGGTAGCCGTCCATATGCGCGGTCAGCGCGCGGACGGGATCGAGCTCGACGACCGTCACGCGACCGCCGAGCCCGTCAGCGGCGCGCGCCAGGCCCTTGCCGACCCAGCCGTAACCGACGATGCAGAACTCGCGGCCCGCGGCGAGCACGTTCGTGAGCGCGAGCAGCGCGGTCAGCGTCGTCTGGCCGGTGCCGTACGGGTTGTCGAACATGTGCTTGCACTTCGCGTCGTTCGCGGCGATCGCGGGAAACGGGAGGCGACCCTCGGCCTCGAGAGCGCGCAGCCGAGCAACGCCGGTGGTCGTCTCCTCGCTCACGCCGTGCAGCCGCTCGTACAGATCGGGCCGGTGCTCCGCAATGCGGCGCGTCAGCTCGAGGCCGTCGTCGATCACGAGCTCGGGGCCGGTCTTGGCGACCGCGAGCAGGTCGGCGGTGAACTCGGCCTGCGAGACGCCGTGACGTGCATGCACCTCGACGCCGCGCTCGACGAGGGCCGCACACACCGCGTCCTGCGTCGAGAGCGGATTGCTGCCGGCAGCAACGACGCGCGCGCCCGCCTCCTGCAGCGCGAGCACGAGGCACGCGGTCTTCGCCTCGAGGTGCACCACGACGGCGACCTTGCGCCCGTCGAGCGCACCGTCGGAAAGACGCTCCTCGAGCAGCCGGTGCAGGACGGGCATGTGCTGGCGCGCCCACTCGATGCGCCGATGCCCTTGCGGAGCTAGGCCCGGATCAGCGATACGGGAAGTGGTCGTCACAAAATCAAAAAAATAGAGTCCGGACTGTCCGGCCCCGCAGCACTGCCGGCTGCGGGTTCCGCTTGCAGTAGTAACGAATGGCCAGGGCCGGACTTGAACCGGCGACACCACGGTTTTCAGCCGTGTGCTCTACCAACTGAGCTACCTGGCCCCAGGAATAGCGCGGCCCAGTGTAACTACGCCCGCCGGGCGAGCAGCGCGAGCCCGCCGCCCGCCTCGAAGTCTGCAACGTGCAGGAACCCGCGCCGCTGCAGCTCGTCCCGGACGCGTTCCAGCGGCACCCAGATCGGGGTGTTCGGCCCCATGCTGTAGGCGATCGCCAGATACCCGCCGACCGCGGTGACGCGGGCGAGCTCGTCGAAGAACGGGATCATGTTGTTCAGCGTCACGAGATCGAACGATGCGTCGTCGTAGGGCAGCGCCGACGCGTCGCCGACGTCGTAGCGCTCCTGCCCGAGGCGGCGCGCCTCCGCGATCATCCCGGGCGAAACGTCGACGCCTGTCACCTCTGCGGACGGCCAGCGTTCGGCGATCAAGCGCGCGACCGCGCCCGTGCCGGTCCCAACGTCGAGCGCGCGGGTGGGTGTATCGGTCGCATCGAGCGCAGCGATGATCGCGACGAGCCGCTCGCGGCTGACACGCGTCGCGTCCCACTCCGGCGCGAGCTGGTCGAAGTTCCGCCTCATTGACCCGCGGAAGAGGCGCCAGAGGAACGGTGCGCGGACAACGACGTCGGTGACGAAGCGCGCGAAGCGCTGGCCGAAAGTCACGCGACCGCGATCCGCAGCTCGTCCCCGACATCGACGCCCGTCAACCGGGCGGCGTTGCCGTTACTGATCGCGAGTGTCACCAGGCCGTAAGAGTCCTCGTAGAGGATCAGCTCGCCCGGTGCAGCGTCGGCAAAGGTGTCCGCGAGGACTGCGTAGTAGCGCTCGAACGTCAAGCGGACCTCGACGCGATCGCCGCGCGCGACACCGAGACGCGCAACGTGATCGTTGCTCATGTTCGTTGCGACGTTGCCAAAGCGGTCCACGCCGACGACGCTCGCGGAAATCTGCGAGGTCCCGACGCGCGGGTCCGGCACCGCGACCCGGGCGAGGCCGGCCGGATCGATCGCAGGGCCGAGCTGGTCGATCGCAACGCCTGCGGCGAGGTGGGCGGCCGCGGGTGAGAAGATGTCGCGCGCATGGAAGGTGCGCGACACGTCCGGCAGCCGATAGCGCTCGTCGACGAGCTCGTACGCCGCTTCGATACCGAGCTCGTCGGCGGCGAGGCTCAGAAGGCCGTTGTCAGGCCCGATGAAGGTGCGGCCGTCGGCCGTGCGCACAGCGAGCGGGCGACGGTGACTGCCGACGCCGGGGTCGACAACCGCGAGGTGCACGCCGACGGGCATGTACCTCGTCGTGCTGCGCAGCACGAGCGCTCCCTGCAGGATCGCCTGCGGTGGAATGCCGTGGGTCACGTCGATCACGCGAACGTTCGGCGCAATGCGCGCGATCACGCCGTGGCAGGTGCCGACGAAGTCGTCCTGCAGGCCGAAGTCGGTGAGGAAGGTGATGACATTCACGGGCGGGAGTTCATCAGATCGCGGACCGCGGTGACGAGCCCTGCGAGATCGTGCGTCGGGGCCTCGCCGACGACCTGCAGACCGACCGAGCGTGCGACGCGCGTCGTCTCGGGCCCGATGCTCACCGCCGGCGCCGATCCGCCAACGCCCGCATACGCACGTGCGGCGGAACCGGACGCGAGCACGACGGCGTCGCCGTCGGGCGGCTCCGGCGTGAGCAGCCGCGTGCGGTAGAGCGGGACGAAGTCGGCCTGCAGCTCGTCGATCGGGCGCCTGCGCGCGCCCTCTGCCGCGGCGAAGAGCACGCGGCCGGCCGGCCGCGGGAACTCGCGCAGCAGGCCGTCTTGCGACGACTCACGCGGGACGAACGCCGCCTCGATCCCCTGCTCGCGCAGCGCCTCCGCAGTGCCCGGCCCGACCGCGGCAATCCGCGGCAGGTTGACGCCGCGCCGAGCCACCTCGTCGGCGCCGTTCGGGCTGGTGACGATCAGCCAGTCGTACCCCGCGCCGTCGATTGGCTCATCCGACGTCCGCTCGATCTCGATCAATGGGCACTCCACCACCTCGGCGCCGATCGCTTCGAGCGCCGCGACGAGCGGCTTCGCCTGTGCGCGCGGCCGAGTCACGATCACTTTCACTGCGCCGCGATGACGCCTGCGAGCTCTTCCGCGAGCGCGACCGGGTCGTCGCCGCTGCGGCGCACGACCCACGCGCCGTCCTCGTCCGCGATCAGGGCGTGCAACGTCGTCCCGTCGTGATGTGCGGCCACCGGCGCGAGGCAGCCGGCGCCGATCAGTGCCACACAGGCGCGTTCCGGTTCGACGCGGCGGCGCGTCTCTGTGTGATCCGCCTGCGCGACGAGCTCCTCCTCGCCGGCGCGCACCTGCAGCGCCAGCGCGCCCTGGGCGGCCTCGGGCAGCATCAGCTCCGGGTCGAGGCGCAGGCCGATCTCAGCCGCGAGCCCCAGCCGGTCGAGCCCGCACGAGGCGAGAACGATCGCGTCGAGCCCACGCTCCCCCATCTTGCGCAGTCGGGTCTCGACGTTGCCGCGCATCGGCTCGACCGAGATCGTCGGCTCTGCCGCAAGCAGCTGCGCGCGCCGGCGTACGGACGCGGTGCCGATGCGCATGCCCGGGCGTAACGCGGGAGCGCCGACGAGCGCGTCCCGCGGGTCGTCGCGCTCGAGGTAGGCGCCGATCGCGAGCCCTTCGGTGTCGTCGGAGGTCATGTCCTTGGCCGAGTGCACGGCGACATCGATGCGACCGGCGAGCAACGCCTCCTCGATCTCCTTCACGAAGACGCCGCGCTCGCCGATCTGCCCGAAGGGGCTTGTCCGATCCCGGTCGCCGGCGGTCGTGATCGGAACGAACGCAATCTCGATGCCCGGGCCGCGCAGCAGCTCGGCGGCCTGCTCGGCCTGCGTGATCGCGAGCCTAGATCCGCGAGACCCGATGCGAACGAGCACAGCCCGACCTCCCAACACGCTTGCTCCGTCCACACTGCGGGTGGCCGAACTTGATGCGCATGAACGCCGACGGAGCCACGATGGGCAACGGTCGTTCTATGCGACGGTCCTTGTCAGGCGTCAACGATTCTTCTCCTCTTCGAGGCCGAACAGATGGCGGACTGCGTCCGCATACGCGGCCCCGTCGGCGCTGACGGCAGCCTCCTTCATCCGGATTGTCGGCAAGTGCAGCAGTTTGTTCAAGATCTGCGAGGTCACGGACTCGAGCGTCCGGCGCTCGTCGTCGCTCATCCGGGCGTCGACCTTCGCGAGCTCGGCGGCGCGGATCTCCTCCGCGCGCGCGCGCAGCGACGCGATCGCAGGCACGACGTCCAGCGACGCACGCCACGAGCGGAAGCGCTCCGCCTCCTCGGCGACGAGCTGCTCGGCGCGCGCTGCCTCGGAGCGGCGCCCCGACAGCGTCTCCGCGACGACAGCCTCGAGATCGTCGATGTCGTAGAGGAAGCAGCCGTCGAGCTTCGCGATCGCGGAGTCGAGGTCGCGCGGCACCGCGATGTCGATGAAGAAGAGCGGTGTGCGGCGCTTGGCCGGCACGTCACCCGCCTGCACGACCGTCTCGGGTGCGCTGGTCGACGAGATGACGACGTCGACGTTGCCGAGCCGGGAGGCAATGTCCGCCAGCGCGATCGCCTCTCCGCCGAAGCGGTGAGCAAGGTCGCGCGCCGTGTCGACGGTGCGGTTCGCGATGTACGCGATGGTCGCGCCGCGCGAGGCGAGGTTCGAAGCCGCGAGCTCGCCGATCCGGCCGGCGCCGATCAGGAGTACTCGTCTGCCCGTCAGGTCGCCGAACACCTGAGCGGCGAGCGCTCCGGCTGCGGAGGACACGGAGGCGGGGCTTTCCCCGATCGCCGTCTCACTGCGCACGCGCTTGCCGACCCCGAGCGCCTGCCGGAAGACGCGATCGAGCAACGCGCCCGGACGAGCGGCCTCGTAGGCGCCGCGCACCTGCCCGAGGATCTCACCCTCGCCCGGGACGAGCGAGTCGAGCCCGGAGGCGACGCGGAAGAGATGCAGCGCGGCCGCGTACTCGTGTAAGCGGTAGAGCACGCCCTCGAGCGGCTCACCTGCGAGGTCCTGCAGCGCCGTCACCGCCTGCCGCTCGTCGACACCCTCGAAGTACAGCTCCGTGCGGTTGCACGTCGACAGACAGATCGCATCGCCGAGCGAGCTCGCGAGCGCAGCGGCCGCAGGCGCGTCCAGGGTCACGCGCTCGCGCAGCTCCACCGGAGCGACGTTGTGCGAGAGCCCGATCAGCGTCAGCGTCATGTGAAATGCGTCCCCGCAAGCGCGAGCCGCGCAACAATCACCAGTGCGAACCCGCCGAGTGCGAAGTACGCCGCCCGCCGTCCTGTCGGGCGCAGCGCGAGCACCGCGCCGTAGACGAGCCACGCCAGCACCGTCACCGCCTCGAGCGCGTCGAACCGGCCGCCGTCGCGTTGCTGGCGGACGATGCCGATCACGAGGGCGAAAGTGAGGAGCGGCAGCGAGACGAGGATCGTGCGCCACGTGAGGCGCTCGAGCGACGCGAGCGGCGGCAGGCGTAAGCGCAGGATGTCGGCGGCGCGCCGCTTCAGGCGCCGCTCCTCCCAGAGGTACAGACCGGCCAGCCCCGCTGCGAGCGTAAAACCGGCAAACGCGGCGAGCGCGAGCCCGACGTGCAGGACCAGGAAGAGATTGCCGTAGCTCGACTGCGAGCCCGCTCCGGTCCCGCCGCCAACGCGCGCGACGGCGAAGAGTGCCGCTGCCAGCGGCATCACGGTCAGCCCGAGCAGACGGTACCGCGGACGGCAACCCCAGATCAGATACGCCCCGACCACGAACCACACGAAGAGGTTGAGCGAGCCCGCCCAGGTCGACCACGGAAAGCCGTCGGAGCGCACTGCCTGCGCGATCAGCAACGCCGTCTGCGCGAGCCAGCCGAGCCGGACGCCCCACGTCGCCGCACGGGAGGTGCGCACGGTCGCGTAGGCAAGCGCGGCCTCGCCGTAGCCGAGAAACGCCGGCCAGAAGAGCGCCTCAACCACCGGCGCTTTTCTCCTTGACCCGCTCAACCAGCTGCTCGACCTCGCGCTGCAGCCGCTGCAGCTTCGACCCGATGATCACGACGTAGATGAGCACGCCGAGGAACACGACGAGGTAGGCGGCGGCGGTGTACTTCTCGGACTGAGTCACAAGTGGCCTTTCTGACCCCAATGCCACGCTCCTCGGTCGCGAGCACCAAGCGATGCAAGGACGCAGCAGCGCGCCGCGTGATCGCGGGCGAGGGGCCTGGATGTTGGGGTCGGGAAGGTCACAACAGCTCCTTCAGCTCGCGCAGCGAGCGGTCGAGTCGTTTGCCCGCCAGCTCGATCGCGTACAGCGTCGCGAACAGCGTCAGCATCGCGGCGAGACAGATGCAGAAGGTGAGGAACTGCGCGCCGGTCATCTGAGGCCCTTGCAGCTTGAAGACAACGGGATGGATGAACTGCTTCGAAAGCCTGATCGCGAGAAACGACACCGGGATCAGCACCACCCCGAAGAGCGCGTAGACCGCGCTCATGTTTGCGCGCGCGGGGCCTGGATCGACCGAGTACCGAAGCATGAAGTACGCGCAGTAGAAGAGGAAGAGCACGAGAAAGAGCACCAGCTCGTCCTCGCCCCACGACCACCAGACGCCCCACGAGATGCGCGCCCAGATCGACCCGGTGAGCAGCGTCAGCGCACCGAAGATCACGCCCTGGTGGATCGCGACGTAGCTCTCGAGGTCGGCGCGCTCGTCGCGGCCGCGCAGGTACTTGAGCGCCTTCCACGCGCCCCAGCCAAAGCACGCATAGGACGTCAAGGCGAGCGGCACGTGGAAGTAGAAGATGCGCTGCGAGAGCCCCTGGTCCACGTCCGCCGGGGCGTAGAAGAACGCCAGGACGACCGCCAGCCCAAGGAGGCCCGTGCAGGCGGCCGCGAGGACAGGCAGCTTCAGGTGCATCGTCAACGCACGGTCAATCGTAGTCTCAGACCTCGGAGACGACGTACTCGAAGGCGGCCCAGCTGAGCAACGCGAAGATCGCGTCGTAGAGCACGAGGAACCACAGGTAGCCGCCCACGCCGCCGACGACGATCGGGATCGCCATCGGGAGGAAGAGCAGCGGCAGGAGCAGCTCCCGCGCACGACCGGCCACCGCCATGGCGCCGAAGAGGGTGCCGACGGTGCAGATGCCGATGTCCGCGAGCGCTACGGCGGCCACAGTCCGTCCATTCAGGCCGTGGAAGAACATGGCGAACGCCGGCAGCGCGACGACCTCGGCCGCGACGAGAAAGGCGAGGACCGCGATCGCCTTGCCGAGCCAGATCGCGCTGCGGTCGACCGGCGTCAGGATCAGCGCATCGAACATGCTCTGCTCACGCTCCGCGACGAACGCCCGCGTGAGGCCGAGCAGCGCGGTGAAGATCAGCGCCGCCCACAGCAGGCCGCGGGCGGCGACATCGCTCGTTCCGTTCGGCAGCGCGAAGTGGAAGATCGTCAGCGCTGCGATCACGAAGAGCAGCATCGACGGCAGCGTCTCCTTCGCCCGCAGCTCGAGCAGCAGGTCCTTGCGCGCGAGCGCCGCAACGTCGGACGCGTAGGTCATGCGAACGCCAGTCGTTCGGTCGCATAGCCGTCGACCCGTTGCGGCTCGTGCGTCGCAATCACCCAGGTACGCGGCTCTTCGAAACGGTGCTCTTGAAAGACAGCATCGAGGAGGGTTGCTCCCTCCGCATCGAGCGCGTTGTACGGCTCGTCGAGGAGGAGGTGCGTCGGCTCGTGCAACAAGACGCGGCAGAGACCGAGCCGCTGCTGCATCCCGCGTGAGAACGTCGAGACGCGCTCGTGGCGCACCTCCCACAGACCGAACCGCTCGAGCAGCATCCCGATGCGCTCGCCCCGCTCGGGCAGGCGGTAGAGGCGGCCGAAGAGCGTCAGGTTCTCGAGCGGCGTCAGCTCGCGGTAGACGAGCGGCTCGTGGCCGAGGTAGCCGATCGTGTGACGGGGCGGCAACTGCAGCTCGCCTGTAGTCGGCGCGGCGAGCCCGGCCAGCACGCGCAGCAACGTCGTCTTGCCGGAGCCGTTCGGTCCCGTGACGAGCAGGAAGCCGCCGTCGGGGACATCGACGTCGAGCCCCGAGAACACGCGGCTGTCGCCGTACCGCTTCGCGAGCGCGCGGGCGCGGATCACGTGCGGTACACCCGGGCCGCCGCGCGATGGAAACCGTCCGGCTGGCCGGCGGCGGCAAAGGTGTCGGCGATCTCCTCCATCTCGCCTTCCCAGCGCCACCCCTTCGTCGCGGCGGCGTGCTCTGCGCGCGGCAGACGCTGTGCAAGCTCGGGCGCGGCGAGCTCCCACTCCTCCTCGACGCCGAAGTGACGCGCGACGTCGCGGATCGCGAGCAACATCGCGGCCGACCCCTTCGACCACGCGGCGTAGGCCATCTTGATCGCCGACGCGTCGGCGACGACACGCGGTTCGAGGTTCGTGCCGACGAAGAGCACCGCGACCGACGCGGCGCCCGAGCCGGAAAGGTAGAGCGTCGTGCCCGGCTCGTCGGGCGGGCCGCCGACGATGGCGCCGTCGACGAAACGTGGGTGAATCGCGGCCACCTCCTGCGCGCGCATGGGGGAGATCGCGTTCGCGTCGACGTAGACGCCGTCGAACCCCGCCACGGCACGCGCGACGTTGAGCGCCGCATGCGGGGGACAGATCGAGAGGATCAGCTCGGCTCGCTCGGCGAGCGCGGCCACCGTGCCGACATCGTGGAACGTCCCGGCGCGCTTGCCTGTCGCGTCGCTGCGCCCTTCGGAAGCCCACAGCACTTCGTGACGGTTGGCCTGCAGCGCGCGGCCGACGGACGCACCCATCTCGCCCGGGTGCAGAAGACCGACGATCACAGCACGTCGGCCAGCACGAACGCGAAGAATGCAACCGAGATCACGCCGTTCATCGTGAAGAACGCTGCGTCGAGGCGGCGGAGATCGCCCGGCCTCACGAGTGTGTGCTCGTAGAGCAACAGCGATGCGACGATCGCGACGCCGAGCCAGTAGAGGATCCCGACGTCGAGCCCGATGCCGGCGGCGGCGAGCAACACGATCGTCGCAAGGTGCAAGACGCGTGCGCCCGTGAACGCGCCGCGCTCGCCGAACCTCGTCACCCACGAGTGGAGCCCCTGCTCGCGGTCGACGTCGACGTCGAACAGCGCATAGAAGAGGTCGAACCCCGAGACCCAGGCCGCGACCGCCGCGCCGAGCGCCCACGCCTGCCACGGAAGCTCGCCCTTGATCGCCGCCCACGCACCAACAGGCGCGAGCCCGTCTACCGCGCCGAGCCAGAGATGGCACAGCCACGTGAACCGCTTCAGGTACGGGTAGACGACGAACGCGACAACCGGGATCGGCGACAGCCAGCGGACGAGTGGATCGAGCTGCCAGACGGCGACGGCGTACACGGCGAGGGAGAGCAGGCAGAACGCCACGACCGCGGCCCTCGACAGTGCGCCGGACGGAATCTCACGCGTCGCGGTGCGCGGGTTCGCAGCGTCGATGCGCGCGTCGATCAGGCGGTTGAGCGCCATCGCGAGCGAGCGTGCCCCGACCATCGCGACGGTGATCCAGAGCAGGTCGTGCGCCGAGGGAACGCCGCCGACGGCGAGGAACGCGCCGACGTACGCGAACGGGAGCGCGAAGATCGTGTGCTCGAATTTGACGAGCCGGTAGTAGAGGCGGGCGATGCGCATCAGGCGGAAGTGTGCTGCGTTGTATCGAGATGCCGCGTCGAGACGTCGGCAAGAAGCGACAACGCATGGCCCAGAGCGGGCTGGAGCACGGCATAGCCGTCGCGGCAGCCTCCCGGCGAGCCCGGCAGGTTGACGACGAGCGTCCTTCCGACGACGCCGGCGACGCCCCGCGAGAGCAGGCCGTGCGGCGTCCTGGCGATCGAGTCCGCGCGCAGTGCCTCGGCGATTCCGGGCGCCTCGCGCTGCAGAACCGTTCGCGTCGCCTCGGGCGTGACGTCGCGCGGCGCGAGCCCCGTGCCCCCGGTCGTCAGGACGACTGCAGCCAGCGCGGCGAGATCCTCGATCGCAGCCGCGATCTCGTCCGCCTCGTCAGGAACGACACGCCGCTCAACCGCGTAGCCGTCCGCGCGCAGAAGCTCTTCGAGCAGGTTGCCGCTTCCGTCTTCGGCCTCGCCGCGCGAAACACGGTCGGAGACCGTAAGGACTGCAGCTTTCACTGCTTGATCTTCTCGAGCAGCGAGACGGCGAACGTCATTCCCTTGTCGATCGCTTTCGCCATGTCGTACACGGTGAGCGCAGCGACCGACGCCGCGGTGAGGGCCTCCATCTCGACGCCCGTCTGTGCGGTCGTCTCCGCCGCTGCGATGATCTCGACGCCGTCATCGAGGACGCGCGTGTCCACTTCGATGTGCGTGAGCGGCAGCGGGTGACAGAGCGGGATCAACTCGGACGTGCGCTTCGCCGCCATGATCCCCGCGAGTTGCGCCGTCGTAAGCGCGTCGCCCTTCGGGAGGTCGCGTAGGCGCGCGGCCGTCTCGGGCGCCATGTGCACGACCGCACGTGCGACTGCGCGCCGGCGCTGCGGCGGCTTCGCGCCGACGTCGACCATCCGCACCGCGCCATGCTCGTCGACGTGCGACAGCTCACTCATTGGTGCTCCTTGGCGACTCCGTCGAGCCTACGTCTGTCTCCCTTGGCGACTCCGTCGAGCCTACGCGCCTGTACCTCTTTGCAAGCGCGAGCAACGCGCGCCGTTCGCGCCACGCCGCGCGGGCGCGCGCCGGCAGACCATCGGAGTAGAGCACGCGAACCGCGCCGCGGAATGCGGCGGCAGCCTGGTCGTCGTACGGGAACCACCACGGCACGGGCACGCGGCCGGAGTCACGGTCAACGAACTTCGGCGATGCCAGGTCGTAGAGCCCATGCTTGGAATGTGTCCGTCCGAAGCCCGACTCGCCCCGGCCGCCCCACGACGCCTGCGAGGCCCCGTACGAGTACGCGTGATCGTTATGCCAAACCGTGCCCGCGCGCAGCCGAAGCGCCGCGCGTTGCGCCCGTTCTGGATTGCGCGTCCACACCGATGCGCCGAGGCCAAACGCGGTGGAGTTGGCCGCGCGGATCGCCTGCGCGTCGTCGGCAACGCGAGAGACGGTGACCACGGGGCCGAACGTCTCGTCCTGCTCGATCCGCGCGTTGTGTGGCACATCGACGAGCACGGTCGGATCGTAGAACCACCCCGCACCCTCCGGGGAACGCGCACCGACGAGCACGCGCGCGCCACGCTCAACTGCATCGTCGACCAGGGCGGCGACCCTGTCGCGCTGCTCCTTCGAGATGAGCGGGCCGAGCTCGAGGTCACGTGCTTTGCGCGACAACTCCTCGACGAACGGCTCGTACAGCGCGCCCTGAACGTAGATGCGCTCGACACCCGAGCACACCTGGCCGCAGTTCATGAACGAGCCCCACAGGGCACCGTCGACGGCACGAGGGAGGTCGGCGTCGTCCAAGACGATCATCGGGTCCTTGCCGCCGAGCTCGAGCGTCACCGGCACTAGGCGCTTGCCGGCGCTTGCGGCGACCAGCCGACCGGACGCGGCAGAGCCGGTGAAGAGCACTTTCCCGAGCCCGCGTGCCTTGACGAGCGCCTCGCCGACGGTGCCGTCGCCTTGCGCAACCCTGACCGGAGCACCGGCGCTCGCGAACAACTCTGTGACGAACGCTCCCGAAAGCGGGGTCAGCTCCGACGGCTTCAACACGACGGCGTTCCCGGCAGCGAGTGCGTAGGCCGTCTGCGTGAACGGGATCGCGAACGGGAAGTTCCAAGGTGTAATCACGCCGACGACGCCGACCGGCTCGTAGTGCAATGAGGCGCGCTTGTGCCTCAAATGCAGCTGCGGGTAGCCGACGCGCTCGGGCGCGAGCAGCGTCGGCGCGTGCTTCGCCAGCCAGACGAGCGCGTCCAGCGCGGGGAACAACTCGGTCGTGAATGCCTCCACCCGCGGCTTCCCCGTCTCCGCGACCACGGTGTCCGCGATCTCGTCCGCGCGCTCGAGAACGGTCGCGGCGACACGCACGAGGAGCGCGCACCGGTCGGCGAGCGGCGTCTCGCCCCAGGCCTCCTGGGCGAGCTTCGCCTCGGTCACGACCTCCTGGACCGCGGCGGGATCGGTCCTCGTGACCGTGCCCACGAGCTCGAGCGTCGCCGGGTTGACGACGCGCAGCTCACCGGTAGCAGCGA
>DATBDB010000105.1:0-14423 GCA_036270155.1 Gaiellaceae bacterium | reverse complement strand
TCCAGTGCTCGCTTTTCCTTACCTGCCGACTTCATACCGCTCCCGCCCCGGGGTTCCCACCGGGCCGGTCGATAGTGGGGTTGTCAAGCACGAACCATCCCCTGGAAGAGGAGCATCATGAAGCGGATCGTCATCACCCTCGGCATTGCGGCTCTCGCCCTCGCGGCGGCCACCGCGGCACTCGCAGGCACCCTCACGACCACGGCGACGGTGTCCGGCACCGCCGGCGTCAGCCTCAACCTGCCCGCGAACCCCTCGCTCACCGACACCCTCGACGGCACCGACCAGACCGTCTCCTACGCGCCCGTCCTCGGGATCGTCGATGCCCGCGGCAGCGGCGCCGGCTGGAACCTCCAGATCTCCGCCACCGCCTTCACCGACGGCGCGAGCCACACGCTCGCCCAGGGCCAGGTCGCCTCGGTCGCCCAGGCCTGCAAGGCCGGCAGCACCTGCACCCTCGCCACCTCCTCGGGTATCAGCTACCCGCTGACGATCGGCACCGTCGCCGCCAAGCTCTTCAGCGCCGCCCTCAACACCGGCCTCGGCAAGATCGACCTCACCCCGACGATCGACGTCGCGATCCCCGGCAACGCCTACGCCGGCACCTACACCTCCACCGTCACCCTCGCCGCCACCACCGGCCCCTAAGCAGCCCCGCTCTTCCAGCGGGCTTGACAGAGAAGCGCCCCGGCATCGCCGGGGCGCTTTCTCGTTCTGGACTCCGGCACGTTCAGCTGAGCGAGATCCACCGTGTCGCGTTTGCCGCAACGAGGTCTGCGGCACTTGCCCAAATCTTGGCGTGGCCTTCCTCGCGAAGCTTCACGATCGACTCCTCCGCCTGTACGCGAATGCGCGCGGCCTCGTGCGCGCCCCGCTCGGCCGCGCCGGCGAGCGCCGACTCCAACTCCTCCGGCGCGCCGTAGGCCGCCATGAAGACACGCAGGCGACGAACGATCGCGTCGTCGTCGAGTGGTCGATCGGGCGTGAGTGGGATGAACGACAAGAGCGCCCAGCCGAGATCCCACGACCTCCGGCCCGGAGCAGCGAGGTCCCAGTCGATGAATGTCCAGTCGCCATTACTGCCGCGGACGAGGTTCCAGGGAGCAAGGTCGTTGTGACACACGAGCTCGTTCGTGCCGGTCGGGTCTGCGGCGAGGTCCCACCACTGAGCCTCCGCAGGCGGAACGAACGCCGCCGCCACGTCGTGATAGCGACGAATCAGCTGTGCGATCTCGGCGAGAGCTTGGTCGGACTCGAGCAACTCAAAGTGATCAGGCCACACGACGTCGCCCGCCGCGTAGGTGACGACCTCCCGCCCATCGGCGTCCGTCCCAAGCGCACGCGGAGCTGCATCGAAACCCACCGCATCGAGGTGATCGAGCAGCGCGTGGACTGCCGGCGTCCAGGGGCCGGCCGGACGGCGCACCGTATCTCCGACCCGGACGACGGCGCCGTGCGTGTTACCGCCGGTGAGGGCTTGCTCGGCTACCGCTCGCGCGCGACGTCGTCGTCGCCGTGATCGTTGTCGCGCTCACGCAGATATCGCGTCAGCTCGGCAGCGATCGCATCGCCCGAGGGAATGTCTTCTTCCTCGGCGAGCTCGTCGATGCGGCGCTCGAGATCCTGGACGTAGGCAGCAGTCTCCTCGTCCGACGCGACGGCCTCGCTCACCTGCTGTGCGTACGACTCGGCGGCCTCGTCGAGCTCCACCGTGTCGACGTCGGCCTCGAGCAGGCCGGCCAACCGGTCGACGAGCGCCTTCGCCGCGCGAGGCGACGGAGTGAGCGAGACGTAGTGCGGGACGGCAGCCCACAGGCTTGCCGACGAGATCCCTGCCTGCGTGCACGCGTCGTGCAGCACGCCGACGACACCGGTCGGCCCTTCGTAGCGAGACGCCTGCAGACCGAGCTGATCGATCAGCTCCGGATCCGTCGCGCTCCCCGTCACCGGCGCCGGCCGCGTGTGCGGCACGTCGGCGAGCAGCGAGCCGAGCGTGATCACGAGCTCGACGCCGAAGTCTGTCGCGACGCGCGTGACATGCTCGCAGAACGTGCGCCAGCGCAAGTTCGGCTCGACGCCGAGCAGGATGATCGCGTCGCGGTCACTGCCCGGCATCGGCGCGTACATGAACGTGTTCTCGGGCCATTCGATCTGGCGCTGGTGACCGTCAATGAGCGCGACTGTCGGACGCGTCGACTGGAAGTCGTAGAAGTTCTCCGGGTCGATCGACGCGAACTCGATCGCATCCCAGGCGCGCGCGAGGTACGCGCCGGCGAGCGACGCGCCTTGCCCGCCGTCGTTCCAACCGCGAAACGCCGCGATCAGCACGGGCCGCTCCAGCTTTGGGTGCGAGTCGATGCGAAGCTCTTCCGCCATCAAACCATCCTACGCGGCCGCCACAGGCTGAAGACGAACGCCGTGAGCGCAGCCCAGACGGTGACGGCCACCGTCACGTGAACCAGCACCAGCCACCACGGCAGATGCGTTCGGTACTGGATCTCGCCGATCACCATTTGAACGAGCAGCAGTCCGAGCAGGACGAGCGCCCCGCGGACCTGGGGTGCCCGGTTGCGTACCAGCCAGACGAGCAGCAGCGCGAAGGCGATTCCGAAGACCGCGGTCGCGCGCACGTGCCAGTAGATCGCGGGCTGGAACGACCACAACCGCCGCACGACGACGCTGCCCGGATGGGGGCCCGCTGCCGTCGCGAGCGTGCCGCTGACGATCAGCACCGCACCCGCGACGCCTACGAGCACGCCGAGGCTCGGCACCCATGCCGGCAGCCGCGTGCGCTCGCGCCCGCGCACCTCGAGCGCGAGCACGACGCCGAGCGTCAGCACGACCACCGACAGCAGGAAGTGCGAGAGCACGAGCCACGGGTTGAGCCCGTAGTGCACCGTGAGCGCGCCGAGCGGCGCCTGCAGCAGCGTGCCGAAGAAGGTGAGAAACGCGAGCCGCCGGTAACCGCGCGCAAGCAGCCACGTCACCAGCGTGACGAGGATCGTGAAGAACGCGAACACGCGGTTGGAGAACTCGATGTACGAGTGAAAGCTCTTCGGCTCGAAGTGGTGCGGCGCGCAACCCGGCCAGTGCTCGCACCCGAGACCCGAGCCCGTAAGCCGGACGGTCGCGCCCGTGGCGACGATCAGCACGAGCATCACCGCATTCAGCAGCGTCAACCGGCGGAGCGCCTGCGCGGAGAACGCGACCCCGCGCAAACGGGCGAGCGGCTGCGCGCTGGCGTCCATCGCCCGCCACTGTAGCCCGGCACCGAGAGACACCTCGCTGCTGCTAAACTGACGTTGACGTAAAGATGAGATTCCTGACGACACGCCGCCACTCGCCCCACTACAAATGGTGGGTCCTCTCGTGCACGAGTCTCGGGATGCTGCTTGCGACCGTGAACTCCGGCACGCTGATCATCGCGCTGCCCGATCTCGAGCGCAGCCTCCACACCACGCTGCTGCAGCTCGTCTGGGTGATCCTCGTCTACATGATCGTCTCGACCGTTCTCGTGCTCACAGCGGGGCGCCTGTCCGACCTGTTCGGACGCAAGAACGCATTCGTGCTCGGCTTTCTCGTCTTCGCTGCCGCTTCGCTCGGCGCAGGCTTTGCAGGCAGCGGCACCCAACTGATCCTGTGGCGCGTCCTGCAGGGAATCGGGGGCGCCTTCCTCTTCGCGAATGCCGCCGCGCTCGTCACCGACGCCTTCCCAAAGAAGGAGCTCGGTCTTGCCATGGGGACGAACACGATGGTCGCGGCCGTCGGGCTCGTGATCGGGCCCGTCCTCGGCGGTGCGCTCATCGCGATCTCGTGGCCGTGGGTCTTCTGGTTCAACGTTCCGTTCGGCCTGATCGGCGCCGTCTGGGGGATGCTCGTCCTGCACGAGCAGTCGGGTCGCAGCGAGGAACGTGGCCTCGACCTGCTCGGCGTGACCACCTACGTGATCGGACTGACGGGGCTCGTGCTCGCGCTCTCGAAAGGCGGGCTCGGCGGGTGGAACAACTCGCTCGTGATCGGCGGCTTCGCGGCGGCGATCGTGCTGCTGCCGGCGTTCGTGCTGATCGAGCGGCGCGGGAGGGCGCCGATGCTCGACCTCGATCTCTTCCGAAACCGCCTCTTCGCCGCGGCGTCCGCGGCAGCGTTCCTGAACGGCCTCTCCCGCTTTGCGCTGATGTTCCTCTTCGTCTTCTACTTCCAGGGCCCGCAAGGGCAGTCGCCGATCATGGCCGGCGTGGAGCTCGCACCGATGGCGATCGGCATGCTCATCGCCTCGCCGCTCGCGGGCGTGATCGCCGACCGGCACGGCTCCCGGGGGCTGTCGGCGCTCGGGATGCTCGTAACGGCGGTCGGGCTCGTCGGCATGACGGGGCTGCAGGCACACACCGCATACGTCTGGAGTGCGGTGTGGCTCGCACTCGTCGGGATCGGATCCGGCATGTTCAACAGCCCGAACACCGCGGCGATGATGGGGGTCGTGCCGGTGCATCGCCGCGGCATCGCCGCCGGCGCGCGCGTGATGTTGCAGAACACCGGCGCCGTCCTGTCCATCGCCTTCGTCATGGCGATCGTGACGGCCGCCGTGCCAACGGTCGTCCTGTTCAAGATCTTCTCCGGACTCACCACCGGCCTCTCGACCGAGCAATTGCAGCCGTTCATCTCGAACATGCACTTCGCGCTCTGGGTGCTGGCTGGCGTGTCGCTCCTCGGCGCGGGTATCTCGATGCTGCGCCCCGCGCACGTGCGCGTGGTGGAGGAAGCCGAAGACCTGGGGATTGCGGCATGACGCTGCGGATCGGTGAGGTTGCGGAGCGGAGCGGCGTCACGCCGCGCACGATCCGCTACTACGAGGAGTTGGGCCTGCTACCGCGGAGCGAGCGCAAGCAGGGCAAGCACCGCATCTACTCGGAGGTAGACGTCGAACGGTTGCGTGAGGTGACGCGGCTACGCGACCTGCTTGGTCTCTCGCTCGACGAGCTGCGCTCGATGTTCATCGCGGAGGACGTACGCGCCGAACTGCGCCGCCGCTTCCACGAGACCGATTCCCGCGAGGAGCGGCTGGAGTTGATCGATCGAGCCTTGCCGCACATCGACACGCAGCTCGAGCTCGTCCGGCGCCGCCTCTCCGAACTGCAGGAGCTCGAGGCCGACCTGGTCGAGCGCCGCAAGCGAATGGTGCGCCGCAAGCGCGAGCTCGGCTCGGTGTGATTCCTAGGGCTCCGTGTAGTGCCTAGGCGAGCGCGACGCCGGCGCCGTCTTCGACGGCCCCGATCCGCGCCAGGAACAGGCCCGCGGCGGCGAACTCCGCCTCGAGCGCCATCCCCTGCTCCCGGGGGAGCGAGATGAGCAGGCCGCCCGCGGTCTGCGGGTCGTAGGCGAGCTCCACGAGCTCCGGCGCGACCTCGCCGACGTCGACGGTCGCGTACTCGCGGTTGTTGCGCGTGCCCGCGGTCGAGACTCCCGCGCGGGCCGACTCGAGCGCACCCTCGAGCGCCGGCAGGCGCGCCGTCTCGATGAGCAGACGCGCGCCGCTGCGGCTTGCCATTTCGTGTGCGTGCCCGAGCAGGCCGAAGCCGGTCACGTCGGTGACCGCGTTCGGGGCGAACTTCCGCAGCACATTCGCCGCGTCGCGGTTGAGCGTGCGCATCCAGCGCACCGCGTCCGTCGCGGCGACAAGGCCCCGCTTCGCGCCGCCGAGCACTAGCGCCGTGCCGAGCGGCTTCGTCAGGAAGAGCGCGTCGCCCGGCCGCGCGCCGGACTTGGGCCAGATCCCGTCGAGCGAGACCGTGCCGACGACCGCGAGCCCGTACTTCGGCTCGGCGTCGCGGATCGTGTGCCCGCCCGCGAGGATCGCGCCCGCCGCGCGCACCTGACGGTCGGCGCCGTCGAAGATCGCACGCACGAGCTCGGTCGGCAGCTCCTCCGGCAGGCAGGCGACCGACAGAGCGAGCAGCGGCACGCCGCCCATCGCGAAGACGTCGTTGAGCGCGTTCGTCGCCGCGATCGTCCCGAAGTCGTCAGGGTCGTCGACGATCGGCGGGAAGAAGTCGATCGTGAACACGAGTGCGCGCTCGTCGTCCAGCTTGTAGACAGCCGCGTCGTCGGCCGGGTCGAGCCCGACGAGCAGGTTCTCCGCGTCCGCCGGCACGAAGCCGCGCAACAGCTCCTCGAGCCGCGACGCCGAATACTTCGCCGCGCAGCCACCCGCTGTTGCCAGGTCCGTGAGCTTCACGCCTCCACCGTAATGCGCGAAGGCCGCCAGGGGGCGGCCTTCGCAGGGGAGAGGAACGTCGTACGCCGCCCGATTCGCCTCACCGGCTGCGAGTCCTTTAGGGTCACCTGGTGCGCAGCGCCCTCATCACCGGCGGCTCTTCCGGGATCGGCCTCGCGATCGCCCGCATGCTTCGCGAGGAGGGCTTCGAGCTGACACTCGCCTCTCGCACCAGAGAGAAGATCGAGGCCGCCGCTGCTGAGCTCGGCGCGCACGCGATCGCTGCCGACGTCGGCGACGAAGAGGACGGCATCCGCGTCGTCTCGGAGCACAAGGATCGCTTCGGCGGCATGGACATGCTCGTCAACTCGGCCGGGATCGGGATCGCGGGCACGGCCGAGTCGCTGCAGACGAAGCACATCGATCTGCAACTCGGCATCAACCTCCGCGGACTGCTGATCGTCACGCGCGAGGCGATCCCGCTGCTCAAGGAGTCGAAGGGCTGGGTGATCAACCTCGCGTCGATCGCCGGCACGGCGCCGACCCCCGGACTGACGGTCTACGGCGCGACGAAGGCGGCGGTGATCGCGCTGACCCGTTCGATGAACGCGGAGCTCGACGGTGACGGCGTGCGTGCGATCGCACTGTGCCCCGGGTTCGTCGACACGCCGATGGCTCAGTGGTCGGGCCTCCCGGGCGACGAGATGATCCAGCCAGAAGACTGCGCGGAGGTCGTGCGCATGTGTCTGCGGCTCTCGCCGCGCGCGCGGGTCCCGCAGGTCGTGATCGAGCGCGTCGGCGCGGCCGACGGCGTCGGCTAGTCCTACAAGCCGCCGGGCGTGCGCATGATGCGCCACAGCATGTAAAAGCCGAGCGTCGCCGCGGCGAGGAAGCCGACGACCGCCAGTGTGTGGTCGACGCGCGCCATCAGCGCCGACGCGATCAGCAGCGCGGAGACGATCAGCGCGGCGCCGATGCGGTTCGCGGCCGAGCGCAGCAGCCGTTCGAAGTCGCCGAGCTGCACCGGCGCAATCCCGATCTTGAGCGTGCCCGACTCCAGCTTCTGGGCGAGCTGCGCGACTCGGCGCGGGAGACGCAGCAGCGGCTGCAGCTGCGTGAAGCCGAACGCGAGGAGCTGGTTCGGCTCGAGCCGCCGCTCGGCCTCCTGCGCCATGACGCTCCACCCTTCGCCGCGGATCATCTCCACGGGATCGAGCGTCGGATCGAGTGTCCGCGCGATGCTCTCCGCCTGGGAGAGGGTCTTACCGACGAGCGCGAACGAGGTTGGCAGCGCGATCCCGTGCTGCAGCGAGAGGCGCTGCAGATCCGCGAGGCCCTCGCCGGTCTCGATCTCGGCCAGCGGCCGCCACTGATAGCGCGGCAGCTTGCGGCGCAGGTCGTGCACGAAGCCGGCTTCGTCCGACTCGGTCGTCGTGAGCGAAAGCGACACGATGAGGTCCGCCACGTCGTCCGCGCGATTCTGCGCGATCGCCAGCAGCAGCAGAGCCAGCGACGTGCGCGTGTCGTCGTCCAGCCGGCCGATCAGCCCGAAGTCGAGCAGCGCGAGGCGCCCGTCGGGCGTGAGGAACACGTTGCCGCGGTGCGGGTCCGCATGGAACAGCCCCTTCACGGTGATCTGGCGGATGTAGGCGCGGAAGAACGTGCTCGCGAGCTGGGCTGCACGCTCCGGGTCGAGCCCATTGCCATCCTCGACCTTCACGCCTTCGATGCGCTCCATCACGAGCACGCGTTCGCTCACATACGGGCGGATCACCTCCGGCACGAAGAGGTCTTCGCGGTACTCCGCGATCACCGACGCGATCAGCTCGGCGTTGTGCGCCTCCTCGCGGAAGTTCAGCTCGCCGTTCAGATGCTGCTCGAGCTCGTCGGTGAGAGCGTTCAGCTGAAGGAGTCGCGCAGTCCCCGAATGATTCTCGGCGATCGCTGCCGTCTTCCGGAGCAGCTCGAGGTCGAGCGCCACCTGTTCGATGATCCCCGGCCTGCGCACCTTGATGACGACCGAACGCCCGCTCTTGAGGAGCGCCGCATGGATTTGCCCGATCGACGCGCTCGCGAGCGGCTCCTCGTCGATCGATGCAAAGTGCTCGAGGCCGATGTCCTCAGCGATCGCCTCCCGCAAGGGTGCAAACGGCAGCGGGTCGACATGGTCGACGAGCTTGCCGAGCTCATCGATGTAGACGTCTGGCAGCAGGTCGGGCCGCGAGGAGAGCAACTGGCCCAATTTGACGAACGTCGTGCCGAGCTCCTCGAGCGCTTCGCGGAAGCGGGTCGCGCCGTCGCGCGTCGCCGGCTTGTCGCCGACCACCCCAACCTCGCGCAGCACGCGCAGCAGATGCGTGCGCCGCGCGACCGCGGTCAGCTCGAGCGCGCGCTTGACCTTGCCCTTGTCAGCCATCGGCGGGCTTAGTGCCCCCGTGGTCTGAACGGGAAACGACCCCTTGTCGCTCTACGACTCGCAGGTCAATGCACAGCGCGTGCTGCATGACCTGCGACTGCTGAAGAAGCAACGCGCGTAGCGCGAGGCCCACCCGATCTCTAGCGTGCTGCCGGCTCCCCCTGGAGCGCGCGAGGTCGGAAGGGCCATGACCCTAACGCGGGCCGTCCCAGAAACCCGTGACCGGAGCGTGAAGCTTGCCGGCGATGACCGAGATCACGACCAGCGCGAGCAACACGAGCGTACGGCGACGAAAGATGCTGTTTGCCACAGAGAACACCTCCCTTCCTCAGAACCGGAAATCCTGGAGCGTCTCGGCCGCACGGCGGTAAAGCACCGCTGCGCCCCGTTCGTCTCCACGCTTGGTGGCCAGATCGCCCTGCGCAATCCATGCGGCTGCGCGGTGCGAACCGGATGACAACTTGGCAAATGCATCGTCGGCATCGCCGAAAGCAACCTCGGCCTCGTCGAGCCGATCCTGCTCGAGCAGTGCGCGCCCGAGGACGAGCCGGGCGTTCCCAACCTCATCGAGCATGTTCTTGCGGTCCCCGATCAACTCGAGTGCGTGCAGCGCCTGCTCCTCGGCGCGCTGCACGTCGCCCGTGCGCAAATGGACCTGGGCGAGCGAAGAAATCGCGGTCGCGGCCTCTTCCTCGTGACCGAGCTCGAGCGCCACGGCGAACGAATGCTTCAGGTGGTCGACCGCCTGCTCGGGTTTGCCGAGCAAGAACTCGAGACCACCGAGGTTGTTGAGCAGCCGGCCGACGTTCGCGCGGTCGGACAGCTCCTCGTACTGCACCTTCGCCTTCTCGGCGTACGTGCGAGCAAGCACCCAGTGACCGTCGCGTTCAGCGAGCACCGAAGCCTGGAAGTACGCGGCGCCGAGCGCGCGTGCGTCGTGCATCGCCTCCGCGAGCTCGAGCGCGAGCTCGACGTCCTCACGTGCGGCCTCATAGTCGCGCTGGCGGCGGTAGCACCGCGAGCGCCACGAGAACACGTTGAGGCGCAGCTCATCGGTGGGAAGCCCGGACCGCTCCCCGAGGGCGAGCGCCTCGTTGAAAAGACCGACCGCGGTCGAGATGCTCGAAAGCAGATACCGGCAGACCCCCAGCCGGTAGAGCACTTCGGCGCGGTCGATGTCGGAAAACTCTTCGCGCTCGACGAGGACCCGCGCCTCACCGAGCATCGCCAGTGCGGTCTTCACCTCGCCGTTGTGCGCGTGCGCCATCGCCTCTCCCTTGAGGGCGTGCACGTGCAGTTCGACGGCGCCGGTGCCGAGGACAGCGGGCAACGCCCGGGCGTACTCCTCGATCGACTCCTCGAGGCGTCCCTCTTCGAGCAGCGCGTCGGCGCGGGCGAGGATCGCCTCGGCCTTGGCACGCTCGTCGGCGGAGACACCGCTCTGAAGGAAACCGGCGTCGACCCCGAGGCGCAGGCCGAGCCACTCAATCGTGTCCACGGTCGGGCGGGTCTTCCCGCGCTCGATCTGGGAGATGTACTCCTTGGAGAAACGGTCGCCTGCGAGCTCGGTCTGGGTGAGACCGGCTGCGACCCGAAGCTGGCGGAGCCGTTCGCCGAGGCGCGGCGCCCGTGCCATGTGGGCAGCCCCAGTGGGAATCCTGCGTGCGGCGCGAGGAGTCATCGGTTGGCGCAGCATGCCGGACACTTCACTGATTTGCAATCCCCCAGAGGGGTAACTCCCCCAAAAGGGGCATCATTGCGGGGAAATCGTGGTGAACAACTCGATTGACAAATCACTTGACCGAGCTACTTGACATGTCCTTTCATCGCTCCTAGAGTGAGCGCACCTTGCACCACGGCCGTCCGCCAAGGTCGAGTGCATGGGGAGCGCCAGAGGCGACTGAACTGAGAATTCCGGGTGGGCCGCAGACCCAGGGAATCTCGGAGACGCCCAACCGGCGCCCCGCCTGACCAGGGAGAGCCCCGGGAGCCGCAGCCGGGGCTCTACCTTTTTCTCAGGCCGGTAGCGGCTGAGGGCCTGCGGTCATCCAGCGCCGGCGCTCCGTGCGCACGCGCTGGAGGTCGTCGCCGAGCAGCCCGCCGAGGCGGTGGTCCATCGTCGCGAGCAAGCCGCTGCCGACGAAGATCCAGGCCTCGGCCTCCGCGTCGCGATCCTGATGGACGGCGCCGTGCTTCTGCCCATCGCGGATCACGTCGGCGAAGAAGTCGTGGACCTGGCGAATCTGCTGCCGCAGCGCTTTGGCAATCACCGCATCTTCGTTCGCCTCGGTCAGCGCCTGGATCCAAAGGTCGACGACGCGGAGGCGGTTGCCTTTCGACATGTAGCGGTCGGCGATCACGCCGAGGCAGCCGACAGGGTCGTCCGCCATTGCGGTGGCGGCTTCCTCGCGGAACGTCGCCCACGCCTCGTCGAGGCAGGCGAGGTACAGGTCGCGCTTGGAGCCGAAGTGACGGTAGAGGATCGGCTCGGAGATCCCCGCCTCCCGGGCGATCTCCGCTGTCGTCGCTCCGCGGTAGCTGGACCGCGAGAACACGCGGCACGCGGTCTCCAACACCGCGGCCCGGCGCGCCTCGGCAGTCAGCCGCTGCTTCGTCTGGGTCACGCCGCCTCGGCGACCGGCACCGGGTGCTTGTGCTCGATCTTGCGGATCGCGAGCACTGCGACTGCGGCCCCGGCGAGGCACAGGATCGCGCCGACCCGTAGCGCGTCGTGGAACCCGGTGAGGTAGTTCGAGCTGCCGGCGACGATCGCGCCCATCACTGCGATCCCGAGCGAGCCGCCGACCTGCCGCGCGGAGTTCAGCACCGCGGAGCCGACGCCGGCCTTGTCGACGGAGACTGCGCTCATCGCGGCAGCCGTCACCGGGGTCATCGTCATGCCCATGCCGATGCCGCCGATCAGCAGGCCGGGCAGAAGCGCCCAGAAGCTCTCGTTCGCGCCGAGGGTCGTGTAGTAGAAGAGCATCACCGCGAGCAGCGTCATGCCGGTGCCGACGAGCCAGCGCGAGCCGACCCGGTCTGTGAGCGCTCCGGCGCGCGGCGCGATCAGGATGATCAGGATCGTCATCGGCAGGAAGCTCGCGCCGGCTTCCACCGGCGAGTACTTCAGGACGTTCTGCATGTACAGCGAGACGTAGAAGAACGTCCCGAACATCGCCAGGCCGACGAAGAGCATTGCCGCGTTCGCGCCGCCGAACGTGCGGTTGCGGAAGAGCGACAGGTCGAGCATCGGCGCGCGCTGGTGCCGCTCGAGCAACACGAACCCGATCAGGGAGACCGCAGCAACGACAAGTGCGCCGAGGATGCGTCCCGATGTCCAGCCGAAGCTGTTCGCCTCGATGAACGCATAGGTCAATGAGAAGAGCCCGAGCGCAGACGTCGCAAGTCCCGGCAGGTCGAGCCGCTGGTCTGCGGTCGTGTCGCGCGATTCATCGATGAAGAACGGAATGGCGAGCAGGCCGAGGAGCCCGACGGGGACGTTGATGAAGAAGATCCAGTTCCAGTTGACGTGCTCGGTCAGGAGGCCGCCGACCAGCGGCCCGATCGCGAGCGCCATCGCGGAGACGCCGGCCCAGATGCCGATCGCGCGGCCGCGCTCGCGCGGCGCGAAGGTCGCGGCGATGATCGACAGGGTGGCCGGATTCATCAGCGCGCCGCCGAGGCCCTGCACGATGCGCGCGCCGATCAGGAAGCCGCCGCCGGACGCAAGGCCGCATGCGAGGCTCGCGCCCGTGAACACCGCGAGGCCGATCATGAAGACGAGCCGCCGGCCGAGAAAGTCGTCGAGCTTGCCGCCGATCAGCATGAACGCGGCAAACGTGAGCGCATAGCCGGCGACCACCCACTCGAGCTCGGACAGCGACAGGTGCAGAGAGCTGCGCATCGACGGCAGCGCAACATTCACCACGGTGTTGTCGAGCATGATCATGAACAGCCCCACCGATACGGCTCCGAGCGTCCACCACTTCTTGTTCTCCGGCGTCACAAAGCGCACGAGCATCCCCGACTCCTTCTCTCTCTCAAGTTAGTGCGCGCTAAGTTAGCAGCACGTAACGTTGCGGAAATGAGCGAACGCATCGCACTCGTCACGGGCGGCGGTCGCGGCATCGGCGCGAACGTCGCACGCGCCCTCGCCGAGGATGGCTGGAGCGTCGTCGTTGCCGCGCGGTCGCGCGATCAAGTCGACGCGGTCGCCGCGGAGACCGGCGGCCGGGCGCTCGAGCTGGACGTGACGTCACGGGAATCCGTCGAGCGTGCCGTCGGCGACGCGGGCCCGGTCGAACTGCTCGTTGCGAACGCCGGCGCCGCGAGCGGCGATGGCCCAACCTGGGAGCAGGACCCGGCGGATTGGTGGCGCACCTTCGAGGTCAACGTTTTCGGCGTGAGCCTGTGCTGTAGCGCCGTGATCCCGGGGATGCTCGAGCGCGGCGCAGGCCGGATCGTGATCACAGGCAGCGGCGCGTCGTACCTGCCGGGCGCCTCGGCGACGGGCTACCCCTCGTCGAAGGCCGCCGTCGGCCGTTACGCGGAGACGCTGAACAACGAGCTCGAGGGTCGCATCCCCGTGTTCCTGATCTCGCCCGGGCTGGTGCGCACGGAGCTGACTGCATGGTTACCCGACGATGCGCCGTGGACGCCGCCGGAGCTTGCGCCCGAGCTCGTGCGCAAGCTGGCGAGCGGGCGCTACGACGGGCTCGCGGGCCGGTACCTCCACGCGGAGCACGACGACGTCGACGACCTGCTCGCACGCATCGACGACGTACGCGCGAACGACCTCAACGCGATCCGCATCCGGCGCTGATGAAGACCGTTCTCTGCTTCGGCGATTCGAACACCTGGGGCTATGTCCCCGGGAGCAACGGCGAGCGCTTTCCGCCCGACGTCAGGTGGGCGTCCCGGCTCGCGGTCGCGCTCGGCGACGAGTGGGATGTGATCGCCGAGGGCCTGAACGGCCGTACCGCGACGATGGACAGCCCCGTCGCGGACGGGCGCAACGGGCTCACGTATCTCCTGCCGTGCCTGCACTCGCACATGCCGCTCGACGTCGTCGTCATCTACCTCGGCACGAACGACGCGGGCGATCGCTACTCACTGCCCGCTGAGACGATCGCGGAAGCGGTCGGCCGCCTCGTGCGCGTCGTGCGCACGAGCGAAGCGGGGCCGGACTATTCGGCGCCCGAGGTGCTCGTCGTCTGCCCGCCGCCGTTCGGGCCGCTCGACCCCGAAGGATCGTTCGCGACCGCGGCTGCAAAGTCGCTACAGCTCGGCCGCTGGTTCGCAGAGGTGTGTCGCGAGCTCGAATGCGAGCTGCTCGACCTGAACGGGATCGCCGCGTACAGCGACGTCGACGGCATTCACCTCGAAGCGGAAGGCCACGCGGCGGTGGCGGCGGCCGTCGCCGAGCGCCTGTTGGCGCGCGGCTAGTTCCTCGACCTCGTCCGCGGTGGGCAGCGAGGGCTGCGCACCGAAGCGCGAGGCAGCGAACGCGCCGGCCGCACAGGCGAGGCGCAGCGCGTGCTCGCGATCGAGGCCGCGCAGCAGGTACACGAGGAGCGCGGCGCAGAACGCATCGCCCGCAGCCGTCCTGTCCACCGGGTCGACGCGCGGCGGAGCGGCGCGTGCGACTTCCACGCCGTCTTCGAGCAGGACCGCGCCCTCGGCGCCGAGGGTCAGCGCGGTCAAGGCCGGCGTCGCGCCGAGCGCATCGAGCTCGAAGCGATTCACGATCACGAGGTCCGCCCGTTGCAGCAGCTCGGGCGGGACGGCCGCCGCGGG
>DATBDB010000104.1:0-14996 GCA_036270155.1 Gaiellaceae bacterium | reverse complement strand
GTCCAGCTCCAGCAGTTCCTCATGTGTGCCCCGCTCGACGATCCTTCCGCCGTCCAGGACGACGATCTGGTCGGCGTCCTGGACGGTCGAGAGGCGGTGTGCGATCGCGATGGTCGTGCGCCCCTCCGCGAGCCGGTCGAGTGCTTCCTGCACCTGGCGCTCGGTCTCGGTGTCCAGCGAGCTCGTTGCTTCGTCCAGCACGAGGATCGGCGGGTTACGCAGAACGGTGCGCGCGATTGCGATCCGCTGCTTTTCGCCGCCGGAGAAGCGATAGCCGCGCTCGCCGACGACCGTGTCGTAGCCCTCGGGCAGCGAGGCGATCAGGTCGTGGATGCGCGCCGCTGCCGCGGCGAGCTCGATCTCCTCGTCGGTTGCGTTCGGCTTTGCGAAGCGGAGGTTCTCGCGCACGCTGGCGTGGAACAGATAGGTCTCCTGCGACACGACGCCGACGAGCTCCGCGAGCGACGCGAACGAGAGATCACGTACGTCCGTGCCGCCGATCTGGACGCTCCCCTCGTTGACGTCGTAGAGCCGCGCGGTGAGATAGCCGAGCGTCGTCTTGCCGGCGCCGGTCTCGCCGACAAGCGCCGTCTTCGTGCCGGCGGGCACGTCGAACGTGACGTCTTGCAGCGTCCAGGCGTCGCCGCCGTAGCGGAACCACACGTGATCGAAGGTGATATCACCGGCCTCCGTGAGCGTCCGCGCATCGCTGCGCTCCTCGATGTCGATCGGCTGGTCGAGGTAGTCGAAGATCCGGTCGAACAGGGCGAGGGAGGTCTGCACGTCGAGCCCGACGCCGAGCAGCGAGCCGACGGGAAAGAAGAGCCGCGTCTGCAGTGTCGTGAAGGCGACGAGCGTCGGAATCGTGATCACGGTCGATCCGCCCGCAAGCGCGAGCCCGGCGAACCAGTACGCCGCGACCGGCATGATCGCGAAGCTCGTCTGGATCGCCGCCATCACCCAACGGCCGGCCATGCGCTGGCGCACCTCGAGGTCGGCGAGGGTCAGCGATTCGCCCTCGAACCGGTCGGCGAGCTCGTTCGTGCGCCCCATCGTCTTGCCGAGCAAGATGCCGGAGACCGACAGCGACTCCTGAACGAGGCTCGAGATATCGGCCAGCGACTCCTGGGTCGACTTCGCGATCGCGCGCCGCTGTTCGCCGACGCGCCGCGTCAGGAGCACGAAGATGGGGATCAACGCGAACGCGAAGAGCGACAACTGCCAGCTCAGCGCGACCATGCCGATCATCGTGGCGAGCACCGTCGTCACGTTCGAGACGATCGAGGTCGCCGTGCTCGTGACGACGTTCTGTACGCCGCCGATGTCGTTCGAGATGCGCGACTGGATCTCACCGGTGCGCGTGCGAGTGAAGAACGCGAGCGACAGCCGCTGCAGGTGACGGAAGACTGCGGCGCGGAGGTCGTGCATCACGCGCTGGCCGACCTGGTTCGAGAGCAGCGTCTGCCAGACGCCGATCGCGCCCGTGACGATCGCGATCACGATCATCCCGCCCGCGAGCAGCGACAACCTGGTTGTGTCGCTGCTCTGGATGGCCTCCAGCACACCCTTCAGCAGGAACGCCGGGACGACGCCGAGCGCGGCCGAAACGAGAATCAGTGCGAGGACGGCCGAGAGCCGGCGCCGGTAGGCACGGAAGAGCCGCGCGATGCGCTTCAGGTTCGCCTTGCGTACGGCAGGGTCGGCTGGGCGCTCGGGCGCTTCTTTGTAACCGCGATGGAAACCGCCGAACATCAACTTAAGGTAGACCGCGCGGCTAGGCTCGTGTCGTGCGCCGGGTCTGCGTGTTCTGTGGAGCCTCGAGCGGGCGGTCGCCGGGGTACGCCGACGCGGCGCGCGCATTCGGGGCAGCGGCTGCGGCTCGCGGGGTCGGGATCGTCTACGGCGGCGGGCGGGTCGGGCTGATGGGGGCCGTGGCCGATGCGGCGCTTGCCGGCGGCGGTGAGGTGATCGGCGTGATCCCGCAAGAGCTCGTCGAGCGCGAGCTCGCGCACGGCGGGCTGAGCGAGCTGCGCGTCGTCGGTTCACTTCACGAACGGAAGGCGCTGATGGCCGAGCTGTCCGACGGGTTCGTCGCGCTGCCCGGTGGCTTCGGCACGCTTGACGAGCTGCTGGAGCAGCTGACCTGGTCGCAGCTCGGCCTGCACGACAAGCCGATCGGCCTCCTTGACGTCGAGGAGTACTGGCGCCCGCTGATCGCGCTGGCGCGTCACGCGACCGCGGAAGGCTTCGTCCGGGAGTCGGATCTCGGGGCGATCGCCGTCGCCACGGACGCCGAGGGCCTGCTTGACCGCCTGGAGCGGATGACGCGCGAAGCGCGCCCGCGGCCGAAGTGGTCGCGCCCGCCGACGCCGTAGCCCGTCCGAATCAGCTGCCGAAGAGCACCGCGACGGCAAGCGCCGCGGCAACGGAGGCCGCGACGACCACGCCCACCCAGGCCAGCAACTGAAGGGTTGCCTCCATCAGCGAAGCCTGGACCCTCCGTCGGACGGAATCCGGATGGAAATGCCTGCATACGGCTTGAAACCGTCGCGGCGGTGTGGAGCTACGGCGTCAGGCTGCGCGGATGGCGGTGGCGTCCGGCGCTTCTTCGAACGTGACGCCGAAGACCTCGGCGAACGCCTGCGCGGCCGCGGGGCGCACGTCGTCGACGGAAACCAGCCGGCCGAGCTCCCGCGCCATCGACGTGAATGCGTAGCCGTCGAGGCCGCACGCGGTGATCCAGTCGGTGAACGGCGCGGGATCGAGGTCGACGTTGAGCGCGTAGCCGTGGGTCGAGATCCACTTCGAGAGGTGAATCCCGATCGACGCGATCTTTCGCGGCGGGCTCTCGAGCCACACGCCGGTGAGACCTTCGATGCGCGTCGCCTCGATGCCGAACGTCGCCATCGTGCGGATGAGCGCCTCCTCGAGGTTGCGGCAGTAGCGCTTCACGTCCTGGCCGTGCCGCGTCAGGTCGAGGATCGGGTAACAGACGAGCTGTCCCGGCGCGTGGTAGGTCGACTTGCCGCCGCGGTCGACCTCGACGACGTCGACGACGGCGCCGTCGGGCACGTGCACCTCGCCCTCCTCGGTTCGCCGGCCGAGCGTGATCGTCGGCGGATGCTCGAGGAAGAGCACGGTGTCGGGACGTGTTCCCTCTGCGACTCCAGCTGCGACCGAATGCTGCAGGTCGAGCGCCTCGCGATAGTCGACGAGGCCGAGGTTGACGAGCTGAGCCGACTTAGTAATCCGCTTCGCCCCACGTCTGCAGGCGCTCGCGCAGGTCGCGCAGGAAGCGGCCCGCATACGCGCCGTCGACCAGGCGATGGTCGTATGTGAGCGTCAGGTTCATCATCGAGTGGATCGCGATTGCGTCGGCGCCGTTCTCGTCTGTGATCACCCACGGCCGCTTGACGATTGCGTACGTGCCGAGGATGCCCGCCTGCGGCTGGCTGATCACCGGTGTGCCATGGAACGTGCCGTAGCCGCCGGGGTTCGTGATCGTGAACGTGCCGCCGGTGACGTCGTCGGGCGCGAGCTGCTTGTCGCGTGCGCGCTTCGCGACGTCGGCGATCGCCTTCGCCATGCCGAGCAAGTTGAGCGTCTCGGCGTTCTTCACAACCGGGACGATCAGGCCCTTGCCGTCGGCGAGCTCGACCGCGAAGCCGAGGTTGACGTAGTTGCGCGTGACGATCTTGTCGCCGCGTAGCTCGCCGTTCACCCACGGGTACTCGCGCAGCGTCTCCGCCGCCGCGCGTGCGATGAACGCGAGGTACGTCGGGTTGACGCCGTACGCCGACTGGTACTCCTTCTTCAGCTTCTCGCGAATCTGGACGACCTTCGACATGTCGACCTCGATCGCGCTCGTCACGTGCGCCGACGTGTCGAGCGAGCGGCGCATGTGCTCGGCGATGCCGCGGCGCATCGCAGACATGGGCTCGTAGCTTTCGCCGAGGCCGGGCGCCTGCGGCTCCTGGCTAGGTGGCGCTTGCTTGGGCGCCGCTACCGGGGTATTCACCGGCGCGGGTGCCGGGGCCGCGGGGGGTGCCGGGGCGGTCGGTGTCTGTGCTCCCGAGTCGATGTAGGCCTGAATGTCCTTCTTTGTGACGCGGCCGCCGTTGCCCGTGCCGGGGACCTGCGACGGGTCGATGCCGTGCTCCGACGCGATGCGCGCAACAACGGGGGAAACGAACGACTTCCCGTTGTCAGATGTCTCCGCGGCGGGCGCGGGTGCTGCCGGCTCCTCCGGCTCCTTCGGCTCCTCCGGCGCGGCCTGACCCTCGCTCGCAGAAGCTTCAGCTGCGTCCGCAGCCGGCTGGGTCGCCGGCTCGGGGGGTGTCGCAGCTGCCGCGCCCTCGGCGCCGATGCGCGCCAACACGGTGCCGACCTCGACGGTCTCGCCTTCGGAGACGAGGATCTCGGTCACGACGCCGGAAGCCGGCGACGGCACTTCGGTGTCGACCTTGTCGGTCGAGATCTCGAGCAGCGTCTCGTCGGCCTCGATCTGGTCGCCGACCTGCTTGTTCCACTTGGTGATCGTGCCCTCGGAGACGGAGACGCCCATCTGGGGCATGACGACGTCGACTGCGGTTCCTGTAGCCATCAGTACTCGATCAACTCCTTGAGCCCGCGGACGACATCGTCCACCTGTGGGATGAAAGCCTTCTCCAGCACCGGCGCGAACGGCACTGGTGTGTCGGGCGCGGCGATGCGGCGGATCGGTGCGTCGAGATCCTCGAACGCCTCCTCGGCGATCGTGGCCGCGATCTCTCCACCGAACCCGCCCGTGCGGGTGTCCTCGTGGAGCACCAGCACCTTCGACGTCTTGCGCGCAGAGGCGAGTACCGCCTCCTTGTCCCACGGCATGACGGTGCGCAGGTCGATGATCTCGATCGACGAGTCCGGCAGCTGCTTCGCCGCTTCCTCGGCCGTGTAGACCATCGCGCCCCAGGTGATGATGCTGACCTCTTCGCCTTCCTGGTGGATGCGCGCCTTGCCGATCGGCGTCACGTAGCGCTCGTCGGGCACCTCGCCCTTGATGCGGCGGTAGAGATGCTTGTGCTCGAAGAAGAGCACCGGGTTCGGATCTTCGATCGCGGCGACGATCAGCCCCTTTGCGTCTTCGGGCGTCGCCGGGCACACGCATTTGAGGCCTGGGATGTGCGCAAACGACGACTCGGGGTTCTGCGAGTGGAACGGGCCGCCCGAGAAGCCGCCGCCCGACGGGAGCCGCAGCACGATCGGCACCGGCGTGCCGGCGCGCCAGCGCTGCTTCGCTGCGATCGTGACCAGGTGGTCCCACGCGCACGAGACGAAGTCGGCGAACTGCATCTCGGCGACGGGGCGCATGCCCATGATTGCCGCACCGGTCGCGCCGCCCATGATCGCCGTTTCGGAGAGCGGCATGTCGAGTACGCGCCACGAGCCGAACTCCTCCTGGAAGCCGAGCGTCACCTTGAATGCGCCGCCGTAGACGCCAACGTCCTCACCGAGCACGAACACGCGCTCATCGCGACGCATCTCCTCACGGAGACCGTCGCTGATCGCTTGCAGGTAGGTGCGCTCGGCCATCGTTACTTGTGGTGCGGCGTGTCGAGATCGTCGGGCGTTGCGTACACGCCCTCCAGCAGTGTCGACGGGTCGGGCAGCGGCGAGTCCTCGGCGCGCTGCAGCGAGTCGTTGAGCAGCTTCTTCACGTGGACGGTGATCTCGTTCTCCTCGTCGTCCGTCATTTCGACGTTCGTGCGCAACCACGTGCGGTAGCGCTCGATCGGATCGCGCTCCGCCCACTTCTCGAAGAGCTCCTTCGGGACATAGAACGCGTCGTCATGCACCGCGTGCCCCTCCATGCGGAGCGTCTGGCACTCGATCAGCGTCGGGCCGCCTCCGTCTCGCGCCTTCTCGATCGCGAACTTCGCCTCGCGATACACGGCGAGCACGTCGGTGCCGTCGACCACCACGCCGTCGAAGCCGTAGGCCTGCGCGCGGTCGGCGAGGTGCTCGACCGCGTACTCGAGATGCGTCGGCGTGGAGTACGCCCACTGGTTGTTGTCGCAAATGAAGACCACCGGCAACTTGCGCACGCCGGCGAAGTTCATTCCCTCGTGTGCATCACCCCGCTGCATCGCCCCTTCGCCCGACCAGGCGACAGCGACCCGCTTTTCCTCACGGATGCGGAACGCAAGCGCTGCGCCGACGGCGACCGGGAGCATCGCCGGCAGGTGGCTCACCATCGCGATCAAGCCCAGGCGCTGGTCGGCCATGTGCACGTTGCCGTCGCGGCCGTGCGTCGGCCCGTCCTCACGGCCCATGTACTGCGCGAAGATCCGCCACGGCTCGACGCCGCGCGTGATGTGGACGCCCATGTCGCGGTGCAGCGGCGTGCCGACGTCCTCGGTGCCCATCGCCGTCGCGACGCCGACCGCCGAAGCTTCGTTCCCGCGGCCGGTGTAGAACGAGCCGGGGATCTTGCCCTGCCGGTAGAGGATGTGGCCACGCTCCTCCACGCCACGCGTGATCAGCATGTTGCGGTAGATCCCGAGTAGGTCCTCACGATCGAGGCCCCACTCCTTCACGTCTTGAAGCGAGCCGCTCGGCTCGGCCACGCGTGCGATCGCCACTGCGCTCCTCGGTGGTGGAAGGGGAAAGCTCCCGAATGCTAACGGGCGGCCGGTCGTATCCGCAGCGGGGTGCCTCGTAGGCCCATACGGTCCTGCGCCGCTAGAGTCGCCTGCGTGGGCAAGGCAGCCGATTGGCTACGCGAGGAGCGCCGGAACGTGCTCGGTCACTGGTCGGCGTTCTGTCTCGACTGCGGCGCCGCTCGCCGCTGGTTCGTGGACAACGAGGACGAGATCCCGGAGACGTGCGCGTGTGGCGGCAGGATGCTGCGCCGCTGCCCGGCCTGCGAAGCGCCGTTCTCCTCGACGTTCGCCGTCGAGTGCGAGGAGTGCCAGGCGCCACTGCGCGCGCCCGAGCTGCTCGGGATGCGCATCCGGCGGGAAAAGAAGTAATGGGGCCGTTCGAGTACGACCGGTACCTGGTCGACCAGCTCGTTCGCCCGATCGTCAACCTCTACCGCGTGACGCCTCTCGCCATCGGCGAGACCCCGGCGGGACCGCCGATTGCCTATGTCCGGCAGAGGAAGCTGAAGATCAAGGAGGAGATTCGCTTCTTCGCCGATGAGGCCGAGACGCAGGAGCTCTTCCAGATCAAGGCCCGCTCGTGGCTCGACACCGGCGGCTCGAAGTACGACGTGGTCGACGCGCAGCAGGGCAACATCGGCCTGCTCGAGCACGTGTTCGGCAAGTCGCTCTTCCGCTCCACCTGGCGTGTCTCGACACCGGAGGGCGAGGAGATCGCGATCGCGCGCGAGCGCTCGCAGGTGCTGGCGATCGCGCGCCGGGTGATCGACTTCGTCCCCGACATCGGGGGCCTGATCCCGATTCCCTACAACTTCGACCTCGTGACCGGCGAGCGCGTGATCGGGCGGATGGATCGGAAGTTCCAGCTGCGCGACCGCTACGTGCTCGACCTCTCCGGTGATGCGGAGAAGGCACTCGACCGGCGCCTGGCGATCGCCCTTGCGATCGGCCTCGACACGCTGCAGAACAGGTAAGACGGTTGCTGAGCCGTTCGCGGGCTGTCTACCGCGCCTGGGCTGACTGGAGCGACGCCTCCGGAACAACACACGCCTACTTCAGCCTCATGACACCGAGCGCGGCCCTGGTCGGGGTCGGGTTCTTTGTCGTCGGCGCCTGGGTCTTCGGCGTCCTCTGCGTGGCGATTGCGCTCATCGGCGTGCGCGTTCTCACGCGCCGCCGAACGAGTGTCTGACACCGGCCCGAGTCGCTGTGGCGCCTCGCAGTGTCAAAGGTGTCAGACACCGTTTGGGAGCGCGCCCGCGGTTCGAACTGGTGTCTGACACCTATTCAGATTGCGAGCGCGATCAGTCGCCGCGACGGGTGTCAGACACCCCTCGCCTGCGGCTCAGAAGCCGTAGCTCGGCTTGATCGCCGAGAAGCGGATCAGCGTGATCGTGTCGCTCTCGGTGACGTCCCGGTTGTAGAGCTGGCCGAGGAAGCGGCAGAGCTCCTCGGTGTGGCGGATCTCCGGGTTGTCGTGCTCGATCTCATTCGGGGAGAGCTCCGCGATCGTCTTCACCTCGACCTTGTCGATCACCGCGTCGAAGATGTGCTGCCGCGGGCTGAACCGCGCGCCGGCGAGCACCGACACGATCATCCCCTTCTGGTACTTCCGCGACTTGTCGCCGAGCCGGATCGTCGCGGTCTTACGGCTCGACTTGAGCTGCGCCTCGACGATCGGCGAATAGAAGTTCAGGGCGTACGACGGCACCGGGCGCGATCATACGTCCTCGCTCAACCGTGCCAGAGCCTTTCGCGCCATGTCCTTCTCCCCTCCGTAGGCGAGCAGGTGCGGCGCCTCCTCGAGCGGCAGCCACTTCGCCTCTGCGACCTCGTGCCGGAACTCCTCCGGAATGTCGCCGAGCCGTCCTCCCGTGTAGCGGATCAGGAAGAACGAGACGACCTTGAAGATCCGCTCGCCGTCCGGAGAGTTCGGCGGCCACGTGAAGACGTATTTGACGTCGCCGAGCTTGCCGAGCGAACGGCCGTATGCCCCCGTCTCCTCGGCCACCTCCCTGAGGGCCGTGACCTCGCCCGACTCGCCCGCGTCGATCCCGCCCTTGGGGAGCGCCCAGAGCCCGGGCGGCTTGCCGCCGGGGCGGATCGCGGCCAGCATCCAGCGCCCTCCGAGCCGCCGGACGAGCACCCCGCCAGCCGAGAATTCACGCCGCATTCCAGGACAGATCGTATACAGGACGACTTAGATCATCATCGCTACACTTGCGGCTCTGGCACTCCGATCAGTAGAGTGCCAATCTCAAGCACAAGCCTGTCACAAGGTGGAGGTCTACCGATGAATCTACAACCGCTCGGCGATCGCTTGATCGTGTCTGTCCTCGAGGAAGAGGAGACCACGGTCAGCGGCATCGTCCTGCCGGACACCGCCAAGGAAAAGCCGCAGCGCGGCAAAGTCCTGGCAGTGGGCCCCGGCCCCCGCGACGAGGATGGCGAGCACATCGCCATGGACGTCGAAGAGGGCGACGAGGTCATCTTCAGCAAGTACGGCGGCACCGAGATCAAGCTCGGCGTCGACGAAGTTCTGATCCTGCGCGAATCGGATGTCCTGGCCAAGGTCGTCGGCGATCGCGCTGCGGTCTAGGGAAGAGGAGAGAGAAAAACATGGCTCACAAAGAGCTGAAGTTCAGTGAGGATGCGCGCCGCTCGCTCCAGCGTGGTGTGGACATCCTGGCCGACGCGGTCAAGGTGACGCTCGGCCCGAAGGGTCGGTACGTCGTGCTCGACAAGAAGTTCGGCGCGCCGACGATCACGAACGACGGTGTCACCATCGCCCGCGAGATCGAGGTCGAAGACGTCTTCGAGAACCAGGGCGCCCAGCTGGTGCGCGAGGTCGCGACCGCGACCAACGACGTCGCCGGTGACGGCACGACGACGGCCACCGTTCTCGCCCAGGCGATCGTTCGCGAGGGCCTGAAGAACGTCTCGGCCGGCGCGAACCCGATGGGGCTCAAGCGCGGGATCGAGGCCGCCGTCGAGGCTGTCGTCGAGAACCTGAAGTCGCAGTCCAAGGAGATCTCGGGCAAGGAAGACATCGCGCGCGTCGCGACCGTCTCCTCGCGCTCGACCGAGATCGGCGAGGTTCTGTCCGAGGCGATCGAGAAGGTCGGCAAGGACGGCGTCGTGAACGTCGAGGAGGGCCAGACCTTCGGCCTCGAGCTCGAGTTCACCGAGGGCATGCAGTTCGACAAGGGCTACCTGTCGCCGTACATGGTGACCGACGCTGAGCGCATGGAGGCCGTGCTCGACAACCCGGCGATTCTGGTCGCGAACCAGAAGATCGGTGCTGTCAAGGATCTCCTCCCGGTGCTCGAGCAGGTCATCCAGGCCGGCCGCCCGCTGCTGATCGTGGCCGAGGACGTCGAGGGCGAAGCGCTCGCGACGATCGTGGTCAACAAGCTGCGGGGCACGTTCCAGGCCGTCGCCGTCAAGGCGCCGGGCTTCGGCGATCGCCGTAAGCGGATGCTCGAGGACATCGCGATCCTCACGGGCGCCGAGGTGATCACCGAGGAGATGGGCCTCAAGCTCGAAAACACGAAGCTCTCGCAGCTCGGCACCGCCCGGCGCGTGGTCGTCACGAAGGACACCGCGACGCTCATCGACGGTGCAGGTGACACGGACGCGATCAAGGCCCGCATCAAGCAGATCAAGGCCGAGATCGAGAACACCGACTCCGACTTCGACCGCGAGAAGCTCCAGGAGCGCCTCGCCAAGCTGTCGGGCGGCGTTGCAGTGGTCAAGGTCGGCGCCGCCACCGAGACCGAGATGAAGGAGACCAAGCACCGCGTCGAAGACGCGCTGCAGGCTGCCCGCGCAGCCCTCGAAGAGGGCGTCGTGCCGGGCGGCGGTGTCGCGCTGCTGAACGCAGCCGACGCGGTCCGCGATTCCTTCGCCTCGCTCGAGGGCGACGAGCAGACCGGTGCGCGGATCATCATCCGTGCGCTCGAAGAGCCGATCCGCCAGCTGGCGACGAACGCGGGCCTCGAAGGCTCCGTCGTCGTCAACCAGGTCCGCGGCGGCAAGCCGGGTCAGGGCATCAACATCGACACCGGTGAGCTGACCGACCTCGTCAAGGCCGGCATCACCGACCCGACGATGGTCACCCGCTCGGCGCTGCAGAACGCCGCGTCGATCGCGAAGAACATCCTCACCACCGAGGCGATCGTCGCCGAGGCACCCGAGAAGGCAGGCGCTGGCATGGGCCAGGGCATGCCGGACATGGGCGGGATGATGTAGGGACAAATTCCCGAGGGAATTTGTCCTAGAGAACGAGAACGGGCGGCCGCAAGGCCGCCCGTTCGCTTTCCTAAAACGAAGAGCCGCGGGGAACGGCTCTTCGGGGGATTTAGGGAGGGTAGTAAGCGAGATATCGACGGCTCAGGCGCCGGGCCGATCCCCCGAATGGGGGATCTTCCTCGATTGCCTAGAAGCCGTACCGCTCCTCGCGCCAGGGATCGGCGTCGTTGTGGTAGCCGTAGCGCTCCCAGAAGCCCGGCTTGTCGACGCTCGAGAGCTCGATCGCGCGCAGCCACTTGGCGCTCTTCCAGAAGTACTTGCCGGGGATCACGAGCCGCAGCGGATAGCCGTGCTCCGGCGTCAGCGGCTCCCCGTTCCCGTGGGTCGCCAGCAGCGCGTTCTGGTCGGCGAGAAACGAGAGCTGGACGTTGGAGGTGAACCCCGCTTCGCCGTGCGCGATCGCGAACCGCGCCGTCGGCTTCGGCTGCGCGAGCCTGGCGAGCTCGCTCCAGTGCACGCCTTCGAACTGCGTGTCGAACCGCGACCAGCGCGTGACGCAGTGGATGTCCTGCACGTTCGACGAGCGCGGCAGCTCGTTGAACTGCTCCCACGAGAGGTCGATCTCGTTCTCGACCTCGCCGAAGACGCGAAGCGTCCAGGTGCTCAGGTCGGGGTAATTCGGCACGTCACCCGCGTGCAGGACCGGCCACTTCTCGGTGAGGTACTGGCCGGGCGGCAGCCGGGCCGGGTCGTACCCGAGCTCGATCACCTTCTTTTCCGCCTTCGACCGGAACACGGCATCTACTCTAGTTCGAGTGGCAACCCTGACCCTGGCAGCAGCCCGCCGGCCGCGCTCATACGTTCGCGTAAAGGGGCCAGACGCGGTCGACTTCCTCAACCGGATGCTCTCGAACGACGTGCCGGCCGAGGGATCGGCCGATGCGCTGCTGCTCACGGCGAAGGCCCGTGTGATCGCGCCGCTCCTCGTCTGGCGCCGCGGCGTCGAAGACGTGCTGCTGCTCATGGAGCCGGAGCTTGGCGAGGTCGTGCGTGCGCAGCTGACGAGGATGCGCTTTGCGGCGAAGTGCGAGATCGAGCCCGAAGAGCACGTCTCGACCATCATCCTCGGCGCGGGCGACGGCATTCCGAATCGCGACTACGGGCAGCCCGCCATCGAAGTGCTCGACGCAGACGTCGAGGCGACGCTCGACGACGACGAGCTCGAGCGTCTGCGGATCGAAGCGGCGACGCCGCGCTACGGCCGCGAGATCGACGACCGCGTGCTGCCGGCCGAGGCGGGCCTCGACGGGTGGGCGATCTCGTTCTCGAAGGGCTGCTACCCGGGCCAGGAGCCGGTGGCGCGCCAGCACTTCCGCGGCAAGGTGAACCGGAAGCTGCGCGTGCTCGAGATCGAAGGCGATGCGCCCGAGCCCGAGACGCCTGTCGTGCACGACGGCAAGGACGTCGGGCGCGTGACGAGCGCGGTGCAAGGCCTCGCGCTCGCCTATGTGCGCGTCGCAGTGCCGGAGGACGCGGCGCTCGAGGTCGGGGGCCGCGCTGCTCGGCTCAAGAGCAGCACGGCTACACTGACCGACTCCCCGCGCCCGTAGCTCAGGGGATAGAGCACCGGCTTGCGGAGCCGGGGGTCGCAGGTTCAAATCCTGCCGGGCGCATCCTTCCGAACGACTTAGGCGAGAGCCGGCGTTACGCCTCTCACCGAGACAGCCTGGTTCAGCTTCGATTGCAGATAGCCCGAGTAGGCGAGGTTGACGAACGGTATGAAGATCAGGCAGAACTGCAGGCCTGCACTCAACCCGTCGGCGTTGGTCGCTTCCCGGACGCGGCTCCACGTGCGCCAGTGCGAGACGAGCGGCGGGATGATGAGGATGGCGCCGATGGTGACGGCGACAACGCTCAACCCCGGCGACCACGCCTTGTTATTCGCGAGCTCCTTCGCGTCTTTGTTGAGCAGGTAGTACCAAACGATGAAGCCGATCCCGAACGTCAGGATCGAGACCAGGTACCACAGCACGATGTTGCGTTCTCTCATGCGGCGAGCCTACGGTGCGGTGGCCGGAAGTGGAAGGGCGCCCGTGTGACCGGAGTCTGGAGAACAATGGTGTCCGTATGTGGTTGATGATCGGACGCGGACGGAGCGGCCTCGCCGCGAGACGCCTCATCGCAGGGTCGGTGGTCGGCATCGTGGTCGCGGCCGGAACGGCTGCTTTCGGCGCGAAGTGGCAGGTCGCCGTCTCGCTCGGCTGGTGCGCGCTCGCCCTGGTCATCCTGGTGTGGGTCTGGGCGACGATCGGCCGGAAGGACGCCGAGGCAACCGCCGAGCACGCGCGGTCCGAGGACTTCTCGCGGGCCACCGCCGACCTCGTGCTGCTCGGTGCCAGCGTCTCGAGCCTCGTCGCCGTTGCGGTGACGCTCGTCCTCGCCGGCCACGCCCACGACGGGCGCAAGGTTGCGCTGGTCACCCTCACGATCCTGACCGTCACTCTCGCGTGGCTCCTGGTGCACACGGTCTTCACCGTGAGGTACGGCGACCTCTACTACGCCGATCCGGTGGGCGGGATCGACTTCAACGAGGACGACAAGCCCGACTACCGCGACTTCGCGTATCTCGCACTCACGATCGGCATGACGTTCCAGGTCTCTGACACCGATCTCCAGGCGAAACCGATCCGCCGGATCGCGATCCGCCACGCGCTGCTCTCCTACGCCTTCGGCACGATCATCGTTGCGATCACGATCAACATCGTCGCGGGCTTGCTCAGCAAGTAATGCCGCTCTACGTCACGGAGGCCGAGGTCGCCAAGGTGCTCACCCCCGCCGACGCGCGTAGTGCTGTTCATGCGTCGCTCGAGCGTCTCGCGCGCGGCGTCGTCGACAACCCGTCGCGCGTGCGTGCCGAGCTTCCCGGCGGCGTCTTCGCGGTGATGCCATGCGTCGACCACGAGCTTGGCTACGCGGGGCTGAAGACGTACGCCTGGCTGCCCGGCGGCACGCCGTTCCTCGTCGTGCTCTTCTCGATCGAACGCGCCGAGCTGGCGGCGATCGTCGAGGCCGACACGCTTGGGCAACGTCGTACCGCTGCCGCGTCCGCTGTCGCCGCGCAACTGCTCGCGCGCCCAGAGGCCACCAGCCTGGGCGTGATCGGGTACGGAAGGCAGGCGGCGTCGCATGTCGTCGCGTTGCGGGACGCACTGCCTTCGCTCGAGCGCGTGCTCGTGTTCGGACCGAATGCGGAGCGACTTGCCGACTTCTGCAAGGAGCACGGCTGCGAGGCGGCCGAGGATTACCGCGAGGCCGGCGGGTGCGACGTCGTCGTCACCGCAACCACGTCGAAGGATCCTGTGCTGCGCGGTGAGTGGCTACGCGACGGGGCGCTCGTGCTCGCGATCGGCGCCAACGATCCGGCAGCGCGCGAGCTCGACAACGTGGTGCTCGAGCGCGCGACGTTCGTTTGCACCGACTCGCGTGGGCAGGCGCAGGAGGAGGCGGGCGACCTGATCGGTCCCGTCGTGGGCGGCGTGCTCGACTGGCTCGAGGTCTACGAGCTGCAGGACGTCGTCATCGGCGAGCTTCCCGGTCGCGGAAGCGACGACGACATCGTGCTCTTCAAGTCGAACGGCCTCGCCGCGTGGGACCTCGCGGCCGCCGCGCGCGTGGTCGCGTTGCTCCCCTAGATCTGAGAGCGCACGTCGACGATCAGGTCGTCGCCGAGCTCGTGCACGAGCTCGGGGCGGTCGAGCAAGCGCCTGACCTGCTCCTGTGTCATGCGGTTGGTCACGTAGTGATCGTTCAGGATCTCGCCCAGCGGCCGCCCGCGATGGTGCTCGCGGATGATGTATTGCGCAATGCGCTCCTCGGCCTGAGAACGGGCACCGAGGAACGAAAACGCGCCCCTGATCGCGTCGACGAATCCCACCGCGGCCCGAGTATAGTCGCGGGCGTGAAGGCTCTCGCAAGGGCCGGGCGCTTCGCCGAACGGATCGTGGACGGACGCGACGACGGCGGCAGTCTCGAGCGGGTCGTGATCTGGATCGAACGCAGGCCTGGAGCCATCTGGGCCGTGGGACGCCAGGTCAACCCCCAGCA
>DATBDB010000103.1:0-3124 GCA_036270155.1 Gaiellaceae bacterium | reverse complement strand
AGGGCTCGCGGGCGCGGTCTTCACGTCGAACGTGCTCGAGGGCGCGCGACTGGCCGCAGAGCGCAAGCCCGACGTCGTCGTCTTTGACGGTAGCGGCGCGGCGATCCCGCCGATCGACGTCGACCGGCGCGTGCTCGTCGTTGGCCGGGGCCAGGACGCGGATCAGTACCTCAACACATACCGCCGGCTGATTTCGGACGTTGTGATCGAGAACGCCGAGCTGCGCCTGCGCCCGACCGCGCCGCTCGAAGGTCGAGTTGCGGTCTTCACGGCAGGCGCCACCGACGTCTCACACCTCGATGCCGATGTGGTGCATGTCTCGACGAACCTCGCCGACCGCGAGCTACTGCGCCACGATCTCGTCGACGCCGACACCTATCTCGTCGAGCTGAAGGCCGCCGCAATTGACGTCGTCGCCGAGCACGCGTTGGCGCACGGGATCCGCGTCGTGCTGGCGGCGAACGACCTGGTCGGCGACTTCGACGAACAGCTGCTCGCACTGGCCTCGGTGCTCACATGAGCGATCAGGCCCGGGTGCTCACATGAGCCAACGCCGCCACGGTGAGCCGCTGCCGCTCGGCGACGCCGAGCTCCCGTACTCGAAGGGACTGATGGCCCGCGCGCTGATCGCGGTCGGCGTGCCCGCCGATCGCGCGTACAACCTCGCGCAGCGGATCGAGCTCGACCTGGCCGAGCGGGGGGAGCGATCGATCGACGTCGAGCGGCTGCTCGTGCTGGCGCGCGAGGTGGTCGGCGACGCGGAAGGCGAGCGCGCGGTCAACCGCCTACGCCGCCTCTCGGACCTGCAGGCGCTCGACGTGCCGATCATCGTCCTGATCGGCGGCTCGACGGGTACCGGCAAATCGACCGTCGCAGCGGAGGTCGCCCACCGGCTGGGCATCACCCGCGTCGCGTCGACTGATTTCATCCGCCAGACGATGCGCGCGTTCTTCTCGCCGGAGTTCATGCCGACGATTCACTTCTCGAGCTTCGAGGCAGGGCAGGCCCTCGACGAGGAGGTGACGGGCGACCCCATGGTTTTGGGCTTCGTCGACCAGTGTCGCCACGTGTGCGTTGGGGTGGAAGCAGCGCTGCGGCGTGCGCTGACCGAAGGCTGGTCGATGGTGCTCGAGGGCGTCCACCTCGTGCCGGGCATGCTGCCCACAGAGCTCGAGGGGGCCTTGCTCGTTCACGTCGTGATCGAGATCGCCGACGAAGATGTCCATCGCATGCACTTCCACATCCGCGACCATGCCACCGGCGGGATCCGCTCGATGGACAAGTATCTTGACCACATCGATGACATCCGGCGCGTACAGACCTACATCGCGAGTCGTGCTCGACGCGAGAGCGTCCCCGTAGTCGAGAATGCGAACGTGGAGCGCACAATCGACCAGGTGATCGAGCTCGTGATGCAGTCGGCCGAGCGGGCGCGACAGACCGCGTGACCAAACCTGAGGCCGAAGACACGACACGGGCCCCGTGTCAGTGCGAGACGTTCGCGCGCGCGACCGAGCGCGCTGCGCTCGCCGGCGCCCGGTGGCTCGGTCGCGCCGACAAGGACGCGGCCGAGGAGGCGGCGTTCTCGGGAGCGCGCATCGGCCTCGAGCGAATGCCGATCAGCGGGCGGGTGGTGATCGGCGGCCACGAAGGCGCCGAGCAACTCGGTGCTGGCGCGATGATCGGCCTCGGCGGCGCGGAATACGACCTGGCGCTCGATCCCCTCGAGGGTCGCGCCGTCGTCGCCCGCGGCGGGACGAACGCGATCTCGATGATCGCGGCAGCGCCACGCGGTTCGTTGCCGTCGCTTCCCGACATGTATATGCGGAAGATGGCCGTCGGCCCGCGTGTCCGCGGCATGGTCTCGCTCGACCAGCCGGTCGGCGACAACGTGCGGGCGATTGCAGACGCGTTCGGACGTATGGTGAACGACGTCACGGCGATCGTGCTCGATCGGCCGAGGCACCACGACCTGATCGAGGAGATCCGCGCCTCGGGTGCGCGCATCAAGCTGATCCAGGACGGTGACGTGACGGCGTCGATCAGCGCGTCGGTGCGCGGGACGAACGATCACCTGGCAATCGGCATCGGCGGCACCCGGCAGGCGGTGCTCGCAGCGGCCGCGCTTCGTTGCCTCGGCGGTGAGCTGCAGGCGCAGCTCTGGCCGACCCGGCGCGCCGAAATCGAGCAGGCGCACGAGCACGGGATCGAAGATGTCGACCGCATCTTCACGATCGACGACCTCGTGCCGCAGGAGGTGATCGTCGTCGCGACCGGCGTTTCGAACGGCGACCTGCTGCGCGGCGTCCGCTTCCTGGTCGACTCGGCCCGCACCCACTCGGTCGTCATGTGCACCCGTTGCAACTGGGTGCGGTTCGTCGACGGCATCCACTTCTTCGCCCGCGAGCGGCGCGAAGAGGTGCGGCTGCTCGGCTACTGATGCCCTCGCGACGGCACCGCGCCGGGATCGACTACCCTCGAGGCATGCCGTCGAAGGAAGAAGTCGTCGAAGCCCTCCGCCAGGTCGAGGATCCCGAGCTCGGGATGGACATCGTCGAGCTCGGCCTCTTCTACGACGCGGAGATCGAAGGCGAGAACGTCAAGGTGCAGTACACGCTCACGTCGATGGGGTGCCCGGCGGGCCAGATGATCCAGGAGGACATCGAGCGCGTCGTGCGCGAGATCCCGGGCGTCGGCGACGTTACGAGCGACCTGACGTTCGATCCGCCGTGGACGCCGGACAAGATGTCCGACGACGTGAAGTTCATTCTCGGCTTCGGCTAGCCGGCGCAAGGGGCTGGCCGGGCCTGGGCGAGCGCGTGCGCGCTTGGCCTGGTGTCTGACACCCGGTTGGCGCTCACAGGTTCGGTGCCGCACCGGAACGGTGTCAGACACCTTTGTGGAGCCGCCAGCTCGACACCGGGCCCAGGAAAGGGTGTCAGACACCCCTCCCGTCTTCATACCGCTCCGACACCGGGGTTCTCACCGGGCGGGTCGATAGTGGGGTTGTCAAGCACGAACATCCCCTGGAAGAGGAGCACCATGAAGCGGATCGTCATCACACTCGGAATTGCGGCTCTCGCCCTGGCGGCGGCCACCGCGGCCCTCGCCGGCACCCTCACGA
>DATBDB010000102.1:0-10558 GCA_036270155.1 Gaiellaceae bacterium | reverse complement strand
GTGCTCTGCGACAAGATCGTGAACCCGCCTCACCCTGATTTCCGGCTCGTGCTGATGTTGCCCGCGAAGCCGAACAGCGGCGCAGACGACACCCGGGGGATGCTCGGCCACCTGATCGACGGAGACGCCGGCGCCGGCCGTCTGCTCGCAACCACGCTCTATGCACGTCTGGGCAACCTGGCCGACCCGGTCTACATCCACGCGAAGGTCGCGATCGTCGACGACGCGTGGCTCACGCTCGGCTCGGCAAACCTCAACGAGCACTCGCTGTTCAACGACACCGAGATGAACGTCGTGACTCACAATCCCGAGCTCGCCACGCAGACGCGGTTGCGTCTCTGGTCGGAGCACCTCGAGCTGCCCATCGAGCAGATCCCCGTGGATCCAATCCAGGCGATTGACGAGCTCTGGAGACCGATCAGTCAGGACCAGCTCGATCGGCGTGACAACGGCCAAGCGCTCACGCACCGCCTTGTCCGGCTGCCGAACGTCTCCAAGCGCTCCGCTCGCGCACTCGGTCCGGTCTCGGGGATCCTGGTCGACGGATGACCGGCGGGTGCCGGTCGCTCAGATCTTGCGGTAGCGGGCGTCGCTGAGCGAATAGATCGCGAAGGCGATCAGTCCGGCCGCGACGACTCCCAACAGGAACGGGCCGTACGAGTAATGGGTGAGTTTCGCCAAAGCCCCGTCGAGGCCTACGGCTTGCTTCGGGTTGTAGTCGATCGCGGCTTTGAGCAAGAAGATCCCGATCAACCCGAACACCACCATCCGGGCGAGGTGCCCGATCATCCCCACACGGGAGATCCACCTCTTCACCTCAGGCTTCATCTCCTCGACCTTCGAGTCCTTGAGGAACTCCTTGGTGATCCCGCGGTAGCCCTGATAGAGCGCTATGCCGATCGTCACGACGCCGGCGGCGCCGACGATCCAGGTGCCGGCCGGCCAGCCGAAGATTCCTGCGGTCGCATGCTTCGGACTGCCCGAAGTGCTGCCGCGGCCGGACAACAGAATTTCGATGGCCAGGAAGCACATTGCTCCGTACGCGATCCCGCTGCCAAGGGCTGCGACGCGCTCGAAGGCGGTATCCGAGCCTTCCGGCCCGTGGCCGATCGCGGCGCGAACGAACCGCCAGAGGGAGTATCCGCCGAGGCCGATCGCGACGAGGATAAGGAGAGCCTTCCCGAACGGCTGGTGCGCCACGGTCTTCAACGCGCCCTGCTGATTCGTCAGCTTGCCCCCGTGACCGAACGCAAGCTTCAGCGCCAGGATGCCGATGATCCCGTAGACGAGCCCGCGGGCGACGAAACCCGCGCGTGAAAGGACTTCGAAGGCGGATGACTGAACGAAGCTTTTGCCCGCCCCCTTGGCGAGCGACCTGCTGGTCCGCGAATAGTTCATCTGGAACATTCCTCTCAGTCGTGGGGCGCGTCGCCGCGCGGTACGCACACGGTGATCGCGCCCGGCTCTGCTTTGGCCTTGAAGGCCTTCACCTTCGTTCGATCTCCACCATCGAGCTCGTACAGGATCTTCCGATTCAGCTTGACCTTGACCGAGGTTGCCTTCGTGGTCTGCGCGAAGGGAGACTTGCTCGCCGGGCCGACCGCTACTCGCACGAGCATCCGACTCCATTCGAGCAGACCCTCGGCGCTCACCACACCGACCTCGAGCTTGCCGTCGTCTGGCCGCGCATCCTCGAACACCTCGACTCCGCCGAAGAGCTTGCCGACGTTGCCCAGCAGGATGCAGCTCGCTTTGCCCTTGTACCAGTCCACACCGTCCACCTTGATGTCGGCGCGAAATGGCTTCGAGCGCAGATTTCCCGACCCCGTCCAGACGTAGGCGACGCGGCCGAACCGCTCCTTGAGACCGCCGTCTCCGGCATCTCGAATCATCATCGCGTCGAATCCGGCGCCCGCCATGACGGCGAAACGCTCGCCGTTGAAGCGGCCGACGTCGAGGACGCGACGCTCGCCGTTCAGTCCGATCGCTACGGCCTGTTCGATGTCCCTCGGAATCCCCAGGTTGGTCGCGAACAGATTTGCGGTGCCTGCAGGGATGATCGCCAGGGCCACACCGGACCCTGCGAGCACATCGACGCACCGCTGAACCATCCCGTCACCGCCCCAGGCGATGATGAGCTCTGCACCCTCGTCCAGCGCTCGCCGAACCTGCGCCGGCGCCTTGCGGCTCTTCGCCACCTCGCACCAGAACGGATCGTCGACTCCGGCGGCCTCGAGAACACGACGCAGCTCAGGTAACCCGCCCCCCAGCGTCTTGCCGGAGTGCGCGATCACCGCCACCTTCATGCTCGGGCTCCAACGCTCGCGTGGGCGCCGTCACGGGAGTTGGCCGCGGCATCGGTCGTCCGGCAAGCAAACACGACGACGATCAACGCAGCAACGCCGACGAAGACACCGCCAACGACATCAAGTGGATGGTGCATGCCTCGATACATCCGCGCGGTCGCGACGAACGTCACCAACACGAGTGCGAGCGTCCAGGCAAACGTCCGCACGAAGCGGTTCGTGACCCGCGACGTGAGCAGCAGAGCGGCGCCGCCATAGACCGCGATCGCCGCCGCCGTGTGCCCGGATGGGTAGCTGGCGTTGACCGGGAGTTGCTCCAGCCGTGGGACGCGAGGCCGATGCGAGTGAACGACGAGAGTCGTAACGCGATACGCCGCCGATTCGACCGCCAGCGCGAACACAAAGAACGCCGCAATCCGCCACCTGCCCGGCACGGCGAACGCAATCCCGCAACACGCAACGACGATCGGCAGCACGACTCCCCCCGCAATGATCGATCCGAGCAGCGAGCCATGTGTGCGGGTGGCAGTCCTGTGTACGACAAGCCACTCGTTCACGCGCTCATTGGCGGCGCCAATGCCCCAGGCGGGCTCGACCACACGGGTAACGAGGAGGCCCAAAGCAATTGAGATGGCTGCGACGATCGCCAGGCCGGCGAGCATCACGAGCATGAACACGATGGCCGGGTGAAGCCTTCGGAGCGAGCCGGCCACTATTTCCGACGGCCCGCCCCGGTGCGCAGAGAGGACGGGAACGTGGAGCCAGTCGTTCGATCTCTGCTCGCCGTCGACAGTCGAAGAGCGCGACGCGCCTGGATGGGTTTTCACGATCAATGCTTGGGGCACATGCCCCTTTCTCAACTCCCCAACCGTTTCGACGAAACCCACGCGCAGTACCTTCATCGACATGCCGCTCATCGTCCTCCTCGTTCTGGCCCTGACAACCGCCGTGGTTGTCGGGCTCGTCATCTGGCGTTATTCGCGCGTCATGACGCCGACTCCGGCGCTCGAAACAGCACGCAAGGTCGGCGAGACCGTGGGCAAGCATCCCCGGCTCCGCGCGATCCTGGACGCACGTCTTGATCCCGCGACTGCGACGGGTCTTCTGCTGACGGCCGCCTTGATCGTGGTGATCGGCGGAGGTTTTCTGTTCGCCGTGCTGGCGTACCTCGTCCGCACCAACGCACACTTGGTCGGGATCGACAGAGGCGTAGCGAAGTGGGGGAATCGCCACTCGACGCCTACGTCGATGCGCGAGCTCAACGACCTCACTCAACTCGGGAGCATCTACGTCGTCGTTGTTCTGTGCGTCGTCCTCGCACTCGTCGAGACGATCAGGCAACGAACCATTTGGGTCACCGCGTTCATCGTCGCCGTGATGGCAGGCGAAGAGATTCTGACCTTGTCGGTCAAGCAGCTCGCCGATCGGGTGCGCCCCACGTTCAATCCCGCCGCGGCCACGCTCGGGCCATCGTTTCCCAGCGGCCACTCAGCGACAGCCGCCGCCTTCTATGCGACTGCCGCGCTGCTGCTTGGCAGGTGGCGAGGCCGTCCGACTCGCGCCTTGCTCGCCGGTCTCGCGGCGGGGATCGCTGTGGCGGTTGCTGCGTCCCGCGTACTGCTCGACGTGCACTGGCTGACAGATGTTATCGCCGGCCTCGCGTTGGGCTGGGCGTGGTTCGCCGTGTGTGGAATCGCATTCGGCGGGCGCATTCTCCGCTTCGGCGCCGGGGCCGACGCGGCTGCTCGAGTTGCGGAGGTGACGGAGAGCGGCGAATCGGATGACTCAGCGCAGGCGCGAGCGATTGACGACGCCGACGTTTCCCTCGATCGAACGGCCGTCCGTTAGCTCTGCGCCGCTCCGAGCTGTCGCGGGCTAGTCGAGCCGCGACAACGCTTTAAGGAGCCGCGCGACCTCGTCTTCGGTGTTGTAGTGGACGATCCCGATGCGCACCGCGCCGTCATCCAGCCCGAGCCGCTTCATGGTCTCGACGGCGTAGTAGTTGCCGTGCCAGACGGCGAAGCCCTGCTCGCCGAGGCGCGTTGCGGCCTCCTCCGGTGACAGCGCCGGATGCGTGATCGCGAACGTCGGCACGCGGCCGTCCATCTCCGGGATGCCGTGCAGCCGCCACGCATCCGGTAGGCCGTCGAGGAACTGCTGCCCGAGCGTGCGCTCGTGCTCGAGCACGAAGTCCCAGCCCACGTCGTCCTGCAGGTACTCGACCGCCGCGATGAAGCCCGCGATCAGCTCGTGCGCGAGCGTGCCGGTCTCGTAGCGGTGACCAATCGGGAACGGGTCGGCCGGGCGCACCTTGTAGGGCCGCCACGCCTCCAACAACTCGCGCTTGCCATACGCTAGACCCAAGTGCGGCCCATAGAACTTGTACGGCGAGCAGACGAGCACGTCGGCATCGACAGCCTGCACGTCGATCGGTCCGTGCGGGCCGTAGTGCACCGCATCGACCCAGGCGAGCGCGCCGGCCTCGTGTGCGAGCGCCGCGACCTCCGCGACGGGCGTCGCGGTACCGACCGAGTTCGCGGCCCACGGATAGGCGACGACGCGCGTGCGATCCGAGAGCAGCGAGCGCAGGTGGTCGAGATCGAGCCGGCACTCGTCGTCGACCTCGGCAAACTTGACGACGAAGCCTCGGTCGTGTGCGAGCTCCAGCCACGGTGAGACGTTCCCGTCGTGGTCGAGCTTTGTGCAGACGATCTCGTCGCCCTCGCGCCACTCGCGCGACGCGGCGCGTGTGAGCGCGAAGTTGAGCGTCGTCATGTTCGCGCCGAACGTGACCTCGTCGGCGGTCGCGTTCAGAAAGTCCGCTGCGGTCAAGCGCGCCTTCGTCAGCAGCGCGTCGGTTCGCCGCGACGTGTCGAACGGTCCGTCGGTGTTCGCGTTCGAGTAGCGCAGATAGTCCGCGATTGCGTCGATCACCGAGTCGGGCACCTGCGTCCCGCCCGGACCGTCGAAGAACGCGAGCGGCTGCTGCAGCGCGGTGAACCGCGCGCGCACGGCCTCGACAGTCGTCACGACACGTGCCATACGTACTCCGGCTTCAGGGTCAGCGATGCGCCGATGAAGCAGTCGCGTTCCGCCTTCGCGACCAGGTCGCCGACCTCGGTCATCCGCGGCGTCAGCCGTGCGTTGATGCTCACATCGATCTTGACGAAGCGATAGCGGCCGTCCTCGCCGGACTTCGTGATCTTCCCCTGTGCCTCGCCCGAGGCGGCGACTTCGTGCCCCGCGCGGCGCGCGTGGTAGCCGAAGCTGTCGATCGAGCAGCGCACCAGCGCTGCGAGCAGTAGGTGGTCGGCCGACCAGCCCTCGGGCGGCACGAACTGGCCGCCGCCGGGGATCGTCATCCGGCCGGCGCTGTCGACGTCGACGGCGTACTCGAGCACTTTGGCGGTGGAGGCCACGGATGAACGCTAGCTGGATGCGGCGTGGGCTCGACGGAGCCGCTGGAACACCGGTCCGTCCGGTCCCGGACCTAGGGTTCGGACCATGAGGCTGAGGACACTGACCGAGGCAGAGTGCTACGCCCGCATCTACGGCGGGCACAGCGGCGAAGGGGTACATGTCGTGCGAGTCCCGCAGCGGCGCCCGAAGCGCGCGAACGTGGCGGGAGAGCATCTGCGTGAGCGGTTCGAGGAGCGCCTCGAGTCCCGCGAGGTTGAAGCGCACGGCCCGGAGGCCGAGGCCGCATGACGACCCGCACCTGTCGCACCTGGACCGCAGGGCGCCGGCCGAACCCGGTGAGCGCCGGGAAGCGCCCGGCCCCGCCGCTCCCGAGCTCGTGGGTGTGCACGGCCACCTGGACGCAGCGCATGCCACGCTGTAAGCCGCGTGGCCGAAAGCACCCCTAGCGCTGTTCCTGACGTACTCGCGCCAGGGCTGACCTGCATCTTCTGCGGAATCAACCCGGGACGCGTCTCGGCAGCCGCCGCGGCGCACTTCGCGAACCCGCGCAACGACTTCTGGCGCCTCTTGTACGACGCCGGCTTCACGCCGCGGCTCTACGACCCGCAGGAGCAGTTCGCGCTCCTCGAGCTCGGCATCGGCGTGACGAACGCGGCCTATCGCACGACGCCCGGCTCGGGGGACTTGAAGCGCGGCGATTTCGACCGGGCGGAGTTCGAGGCGCGGATTCGCGCGCACGCGCCGCGGGCGGTCGCGTTCGTCGGCAAGGAGGCCTATCGGGGCCTCTTCAACGAGCGGCCGGAGCTCGGCGCACAGCTGCGCACGATCGGGTGGACAGGACTGTTCGTCCTCCCGTCGACGTCACCCGCAAACGCGGCGGTCCCCTATGAGGAGCGGCTGCACTGGTTCAGCGAGCTGCGCTCATGGCTGGAGCCGACCGAGCGGCAGGCCGTGCGCGGGCTCGTGCTCGATCGCGCAGGCCGCGTGTTGCTCGTGCGCTTTCAACACCCGGTCTCCGGAGATGCCTGGTGGGCGACCGTGGGCGGCGGGATCGATCCTGGCGAGAGCGACGACGACGCGCTCCGGCGCGAGTTGCGCGAGGAGGCAGGCCTCACGGACTTCGAGATCGGGCCGGTGATCCACACGCGCGATGCGACGTTCCCGTGGGAGGGGCGGCTGATGCACCAGCACGAACGCATCCATCTCGTCCGCGTCGAGAGCCACGAGGCGGCGCCGACGATCGACCTTGCTGCCGAAGGAGTCACCGAGGTCGCCTGGTGGAGCCTGGAGGAGCTCGACAACCCCAGAGAAGAGGTCGTCCCGCCGGAGCTCGCACAGCTCGTGCGTAACCTGACGGCGTGATTGGCGTCCTGGTTGCGGTGCACCTGCTGGCGGCCGCGGTATGGGTCGGCGGCTCGACGGCGCTGATCTTCGTCGGGGTTCCCGCGATCCGCACCCTCGAGGGCGAGCCGCGCGGCCGTGCGATGAAGGAGCTCGGCCTGCGCTGGCGTCCCCTGGGCTACGGCGCGCTCGGCGTGGCCGCGGTGACGGGCGTCGTGCTGGCCGCGCGCGAGTGGCAGCACGGCACGGCGTTCCAGATCGTCTTCTGGACGAAAGTCGTGCTTTTCCTCTGCCTGGTCGTTGCGTCGTACTTCCACAACTTCGTGCTCGGCCCGCGCCTGCAGGCGGAGATCCGCGAAGAGCGCGAGCCGGTGACGAGGCCCACACTCGTCGTCGTCGGCTGGATCAGCTACTCGCTGACGCTGTCGCTGCCGATCCTCGGCGTCGCGCTGCAACGCATCGTTTCGTGATCTTCCAGATCGTCGGCACGGTCCCCCCGATACCTATCGTGGAGGTATGCACCAGATCGTCGGCACGGTCTTTGTGCTGCTCCTCTTCATACCCATGGGAGCACTGCTGATTGCCGCTTCCTGGACGGAGGTGGCCGCCGGAGGCGCCGTTCAGACCCCCGTCGCGCTGCGCGGGGTGGGGAGGGTGCTCGAAGGCATCGGGTTGATCTTGCCGCTCTGGACCGACCGTTGGTGGGTCGGGCTCGCGGTTCTCGGTCTTGCTCTCGAGCTCGTCGGAATCGCGTGGGCCCGTCGCGCGCCGCCGGAAGATCCGGCGTTCTAGCCGGGCCAGCGGTTCGTGATCGGCGTGCGGCGGTCGCGGCCGAACGCCTTCGGCCGCAGCTTCACGCCGGGTGGCGCCTGCCGGCGCTTGTACTCCGCACGGTCGATCATCGCGAGCGCGCGGTCGACGACTTCCTCGTCGAAGCCGTCCTGCGATAGCTCTTCGCGCGAGCGGTCGAGCTCCACGTACGCCTCGAGCACTTTGTCGAGCTTCGGATATGGAGGCAAGGAGTCTTCATCAAGCTGATCCTCGCGCAGCTCCGCGCTCGGTGCTCTGTCGATGATCGAGGTCGGGATCACCTCGCGTCCCGCGCGCTCGTTCAGCCACTTCGAAAGCCGGAAGACATCCGTCTTGTAGACGTCCTTGATCAGCGCGAAGCCGCCGGCGAGGTCGCCGTAGAGCGTCGAGTACCCGACCGACAGCTCTGACTTGTTTCCCGTCGCGATCACGAGCCAGCCGAACTTGTTCGAGAGCGCCATCAGCAGCGTGCCGCGCACGCGCGCCTGGAGGTTTTCCTCGGTCAGATCGCTCGCGCGACCGGTGAACGCCTCGGCGAGCGCGCCGCTGTATGCCTCGACCATCGGCTCGATCGGGATCTCGCGGAAGTCGATGCCCAGCGCCTCGGCAAGCCGCTGCGCGTCGCCGCGCGTCGCGCCGGACGAGTAGCGCGACGGCATCGAGACGCCATGCACGCGCTCCGCGCCGAGCGCCTGGACGCAGAGCGCCGCAGTCAGCGCCGAGTCGATGCCGCCGGAGAGGCCGATCACGACGTCACCGAACCCGTTCTTTGTCACGTAGTCGTGCAGACCGAGCTCCAGCGCGAGCCGCATCTGCTCCAGATCGTCGAGCTGCGGCGCAAGCGCCGGGCGCGCCGGCTTGCTCTGCTCGCGCGGCGGTGAGAATTCGAACTCGCTCGCCGTGACTTCCACCCGTTCGCGCGCCAGCGCGCGCCGCCGGACGTCGCGCAGGCGGCGCCCGACCGCGGCGACGGGATCGAGGTCGACGACGAGCAGCTCCTCTTCGAACCCGGCTGCGCGCGCGAGCACCTCGCCCTCGTCGTCGAGGACGACTGAATGCCCGTCGAAGACGAGCTCGTCCTGGCCGCCGACCGCGTTGCACATCGCCACGAAGCACACGTTGTCGGTCGCGCGCACCTTCAGCATCTCTTCGCGCTCGCGATCCTTGCCGACGTGGAAGGGCGACGCCGAGATGTTCGCGATCAACTGTGCGCCTGCGAGCGCGAGGTCGGTCGCGGGCGGTCCCGGCTGCCAGATGTCCTCGCAGATCGTCGGCCCGACGAGCACCTCGCCGAAGCGCAGCAAGAAGTTGTCGTACCCCGGCCCGAAGTAGCGGTCCTCGTCGAAGACGCCGTAGTTCGGCAGGTAGCGCTTGCGGTAGACGCAGCGGATCTCGCCGTGCGCGAGCACGAAGCAGGCGTTGAAGAGGTCTGTGTCGAGGTGCGGCGCGCCGACCATCGCCGTCACGCCGGACGTCGCCTTCGCGATCCCCTCGATCGCCCGCCGCGCGGCGCGGATGAAGCCGGGGCGGAGCAAGAGGTCCTCCGGCGGGTACCCGGTGACCACGAGCTCCGGGAAGAGGACGAGGTCGGCGTTTTCGCCGCGGGCCCGCTCCAGCCATTCGACGACCTTGGCGGCGTTGCCGTCGACGTCGCCGACGACGCTATTGATCTGAGCGAGTGCCAGTCTCATCGGTAGTTTTCGCCTCTCGGTCGAAAACTCTACCCACGACGCTCCCGGAGCGCCGCGCGCCGCCAGCTGACGTAGAGCACGAGCGCGCACAGGAACACCGCGAAGCTGAGCCAGCCGATGAACGGCGAGTGCGTCTTGTTGCCGACGACGCTGATCACGGCGGCCACGACGAGCGCGCCGATCAGGTACAGGCGGAGGACATTGGCCGTCATTGCGTCGGCAGTATCGCCGACACCGGCCTCAGACCAGCTGGCCGATTGCGTCCAGGCGCTCGCTCGTCTCGGGGTCGAAAAAGTGGAACCGCGCCGGGTTGACCGCCAGCCGTAGCGCCTGCCCGACGGTGACCGGCGTCCCTTCCTCGAGTGCCGCCGTGAAGAGCGCGCGCCGGTCGGAGGCCAGCAGGACCGTCGAATCGCCTTCGTCCGTCGCGGCACGCACGGCCTCGGTGTCGACCGGCGGAGCGTCGATGTGGAAGATCGCGTGCGTGGCCGATCCGAGCTCCTCGACGATCGCCGGCTCGACGTCGATCGTCGGCAGCCCGGCGTCGGCTGTCTCGGCCAGCGAGAAGTCCTGCGGCCGGATCCCGAGCACGACGCGTCCCGCTCTGATCTCGTTCGTCGGCAACGGAATGCTGAGGCCCGCGAATTGCACGCGCCCGTCGGAAACCTCTGCCTCGACGAGGTTCATCGCCGGCGAGCCGATGAACGCCGCGACGTAGAAGTTCGCCGGCCGTCTGTAGAGCCTCTGCGGCGTATCGACCTGCTGGATCCGGCCGTCGCGCATCACCGCCACTCGGTCGCCGAGCGTCATCGCCGCGAGGGTGCGCACTTCTTCTGCCTTAACGCGGCCCCCGCGGCGGCCGTCCCGCCCGAGCTGCTGCAACGGGCGGACCTCGTGATCGTGAATCGCTTCGAGCTCGATGCGCTCGGCGCGACGCCGGCCTTGACCGCGCTGACCCTCGGCGCCGAGGGCGCGGTCCTGCTCGAAGAC
>DATBDB010000101.1:0-3729 GCA_036270155.1 Gaiellaceae bacterium | reverse complement strand
TCGTGAGGGTGCCGGCGAGGGCCGCGGTGGCCGCCGCCAGGGCGAGAGCCGCAATTCCGAGTGTGATGACGATCCGCTTCATGGTGCTCCTCTTCCAGGGGATGTTCGTGCTTGACAACCCCACTATCGACCCGCCCGGTGGGAACCCCGGTGTCGGAGCGGTATGAAGACGGGAGGGGTGTCTGACACCCTTTCCTGGGCCCGGTGTCGAGCTGGCGGCTCCACAAGGTGTCTGACACCGCTCCGGTGCGGAACCGAACCTGTGAGCGCCAACCGGGTGTCAGACACCAGGCCAAGCGCGCACGCGCTCGCCCAGGCCCGGCCGGCCCCTTGCGCCGGCTAGCCGAAGGTGAAGGAGTACGCCTGCACGCCGGGCGAGAAGCGCAGCTCGAGCAAGGCATTCGACGCGCGGGTGTTCGAGCCGCGCACCGTGTAGAGCTTCTGGGCATCCACGCGCAGGGTCTTCGTGTGCTGCCCGTCGATCAGCACCTGGACCGTCCCGCGGCCGCCGAGGACGAGATAGACGTCCTTCGCCTCGAAGTTCAACCTGAGCCGCGCGTCGCGGATCGCCGTGCTCTCCTCTGACGCGACGTCCCACGTCCCGTCGTAGGAGAACGCGTTCGAGATCAGGTTGTTCGCGAACGTGTAGCGCGTCGGTTTGTCCGGGACGATCGGAGTCCCTGCGTAGTTGCCGATCCGCGCGTAGCCGAGGTACGTCTCGGGTGTCATCACCTCGGTCGGCGTCATGTCGGGAAATTGCCGCGCGCGCTTGCCCTTCACCGCGAGCAGCCGGCGGATCAGCGATTCGGTCTGCGGGTACTCGCCTTCGCCGAAGTGGGTGTGACGCACGTTCCCGCTGCGGTCGATCAGGTACTCGGCGGGCCAGTACTGGTTCGCGTAGTTGTCCCACGTCTTGAATTGGTTGTCCTGCACGACCGGGTAGCGGATGCCGAGCCGCTGCACGGCGCTGCGCACGTTCGACGACACGTGCTCGAACGCGAACTCGGGTGTGTGCACGCCGATGATCACGAGTCCCTTGTCGCCGTAGGTCGCGTCCCACGCCTTCAGGTGCGGGAGCGTTCGCAGGCAGTTGATGCACGAGTACGTCCAGAAGTCGATCAGCACGACCTTGCCGCGCAGCTGCTTCAGCGTCAGCGGCTTCGTGTTGATCCAGACACCGTCGGGGTGCAGCGCGGGCGCGACGCCGTAGTTCGGGAGGCCGTCGGCCGGCGTCGTCTTCACCGTCAACGGCTGGCCGCCGCCGCGCACCTTTGCCAGCTCGCGCTTGGCGGCCGAGCTCTGCTCGATCTTGTTCTGGAGGAACGTCGTGTATCCGGGCGTCAGTTGCGCGAGGCGGTCGTCGAAATGGAAGACGAGGCCGACGGCGACGAGCGCAACGATCGTCCCCGACGCGATCCGCAGTCGTTCCGCGTGCATGCGGATGCGTCGGGCCACCTCGCGGCCGCCGCGGGCGATCAGGAGCATCGGGATCGCTGCGCCTGCGGCGTAGGCGAAGGTCGCGGCAATCGTCCGCCCGCCGAAGTTCTCGCGTGCGGCGGCGGTCGTGATCGCCGCGAGGAACGGGCCTGCGCACGGGACGAACACGAGCCCGAGCGTCGCGCCGAGGAAGAAGCCGCCGCCGGCTTTCGCCGGGCGCAGCCGCGAGAAGAACGACAGCCCCTGCTCGAGCAGGAGCGCCGCGCGGGGGAGCAGCAGCACGCCGGCCATCACGAAGAGAAGGGCGATCGCGAGGTTGCGGAGCAGGTCCTGCGGCAAGCCGAGTTGGCGCAGCAGCCACGAGGCAAAGAGCGTGAAGACGCCGAAGCTGGCGACGAGCCCCGCGACGATGCGCAGCGGCTTGCGCCCCGATGCTCCGCCTGCGAGCAGCACCGGAAGCACAGGCAGCACGCACGGTGAGATCGCGGTCACGATCCCGCCGAGGAACCCGATGAGGAGCAGGACCAGCACGCGCTAGGCCGTAGCTTGCCTCTCCGAGGGTTGAGGCGTTGTTATGCCGCTAGGGAGCGGCGGCGTACTGGAGGTACACGACGCCGTTGGCGAAACGGCGTTCGCTCAGCAGTTCGAGGTTCACGCGGACGCTGTCGGGCAGCGCGCGCGTGCCGCCGCCGATCACGACCGGGTTGACGAAGAGGTGGTACTCGTCGACCAGACTGGCCCTGATCGCATGCGCGGCAAGGCCGGGGCCGCCGACGGTGAGGTCACGGTCCGCCTCCGCTTTCAGCTGCCGAACTGCTTCAGGATCGAAGTCTCGTTCGAGACGCGTCTTCGCGCTCGACACCGTTTCCAGCGTCGTCGAGTAGACGATCTTGTCAGCCGCCTGCCAGATCTCCTTGTAGTCCTGCACGACGGGCGGCTGGCCGTCGGGTGCGGTCTCCCAGTAGACCATCGTCTCGTACATCCGGCGCCCGTAGAGGTACGTGCCGGCGGTCCGCTCGAGGTCGTTGACGAATGCGTGCACCTCGGTATCCGGCGCAGCCCAGTCGAAGTTGCCGCTTTCGTCCGCGACGTAGCCGTCGAGCGACGTGATGGCCGAGTAGATGAGCTTGGCCACCGCGCTAGGCCGCGTCTTCGGCGCGAGCGGCCGCGGCGGACTTCTTTGCCGGCGCAGGCTTCTCGGCCGCGACGGGCTGCGGGGCTTCCGGCTTCACGGGCGCGCCGTTCGCGGGCGCGTCCTTCGCGGGTGCGTCGTTCGCAGAGGACGGAGCGTTGCCGGCGTTCCCGTTGTTTGCGCCCTCGGGCGGCTTCTTGCGGCGCCGGCGGCGCTTCTTCGCGGCCGCGGACTTCTCCTGGCCGGTGGCGGTCTCGGTCTGCTTGTTCTCGCCGGGCTGCGTCACGCCGTCCGGGCCTTTCTTCTTGCGGCGCCTGCGGCGACGCGCGCGCGACGGGCCGGTCTTCGGCTGCGGGAGGCTCTCCGCAATCCAGCCGGCGACCTCCTGGATCGTCCCGAGGCGTTCGCGCGCAGCTTCGAGCAGCTGCGTCGAGCGCGGTGTGTAGCCCTCGGCCGAGGCGAGCAACGCAGCGCCGACTTCCTTCGGCATCTCGAGCGCAGCGTTGACGAGCTTCGCAGCGTTCTCCTCGTGACGATGGCCGCGCGAATTCGCGAGCGCGCCGAGCAGCCGCTTCGCGTCCGGGTACTCCTGCGACGCCTTGCGGTCGAGTTGCTTGCGCACGGCGACCGAGAGCCGCCACGTCCAGCGCGCGAGAATCTGATCCGGTGCGTCCGGCTTCCCGTCCGCGATCGCGCGCAGCAGGATGCGTACGCCGGCCGCGCGGTCCTTCTCCCACGGCGGCGCCTGCGCAACGAGCGTGACGAGATCGTCGAAGTCTGCGCGCTCGACGCGCATCGAGACGCGATCCTGCAGCGCCATCGTGCGCAGGCGGCGGTTCGGGTTCTCGGCCGCGCACGTCGCGAGGAACTGCTCGAGCGCGCCCTTGCTCGCGCGACCTTCGGTGAGCTTCTGCACGAACGACGCGCGCTCGTCGAAGCGAATCTGGCGTCCGGCCATCGTCGCCCAGTACCGCTGCTCGTCCTCGTCGAGGAAGCGCGGGTCGACGCGCTGCCACTCGCGCTGGATCACCGCGACGCGGCGCCGCACGTCCGGCGTGACGGGGACGAGCCACGGCGCCGGCGTCAGGCGGCGGCGAGCGCGCCGCTGCGAACGCCGTCGGGGCGCGGGGGTGACGCGGGCGCCCTCGCGGTAGAAGTCC
>DATBDB010000100.1:0-4709 GCA_036270155.1 Gaiellaceae bacterium | reverse complement strand
CCCGCCGGAACTGGCGGATCGCCTCGAGGAACGGATTCGACTCGATGTCGCCCACCGTGCCGCCGATCTCGGTGATCACGACGTCGGTGTCGGTCGCCTCGGCGACGGAGCGAATGCGCGCCTTGATCTCGTTTGTGATGTGCGGGATCACCTGCACGGTCGAACCGAGGTACTCGCCCTTGCGCTCCTTGCGCAGCACGCGGTCCCACACGGCACCCGCCGTGTGGTTGGCGGCGCGCGACAGGTTCTCGTCGATGAACCGCTCGTAGTGGCCGATGTCGAGGTCGGTCTCCGCGCCGTCCTCGGTCACGAACACCTCGCCGTGCTGGAACGGGCTCATCGTCCCGGGGTCGACGTTGATGTAGGGGTCGAACTTCTGCACCTGCACCTTCAACCCGCGGGCCTTGAGCAGGCGGCCGAGCGACGACGCCGTGATTCCCTTCCCGAGGGACGACATCACGCCCCCCGTGACAAAGACGTATTTCGCGCTCATGACCCCAGCCCCCATTCGTCGACGCGGCGCAGCAGCGGCGTCCATTCGGTGTTCTGTCCTTGAGAAATGCGCTCGCCGAGGGCGGTGAGGGCTGCCAGTGCGATGGCGATCCGGCGGCCTTGACCCGTGAGACGATTCACGGAACTCCATCCTACCAGCGCCCTCGGCGCTCTCCCATAACTCGTCACCGATCGATCGTAGGGTGCGATCAGGACGGCGGGGGTCAGAGCCCCGCCGCGGTCTGCACGAGGTCGTAGAGACGCTTGAGTGCGCGGTCGGCCGACCCGGTGCTCACGGTGACAGTGACCGCGGTTCGCGCCTCCCCCGTGCTGCGCAGGCGAATCTCCACGTCCGTCTTCGGCTTCAGCAGGTGCCACGACCAGCGCTCGTAGGGATCGATCTCCCGGATCAGGAGCATCGTCTCGGCCGGCCGTGGCCCGACGAAGACGTTCCGCTTCGTCGCCAGTACCTTCCAGCGGGCGCCGGGTGCAAAGCCGCGGCGATCCGGTTCGACACCCGTGATCCCGGGCCACCAGTCGGACAGGTGGTAGGGCTCGGCGAGGAACGCCCAGACGTCCTCGCGTGGCGCCAGCAGCTCGAGCGTCGCTTCTCTCATGGTGTCTGACACCTCTTGCGAATCACGGTGCGCTCTGAACCGGTGTCAGACACTTTTTTGGTGCGCAGCGAGGAACTCTGCGCCGCCGAGCATGCGTTCGATCTCGTCCCGTCGCTGCGCATCGTCGAGCGGCTCGATCCGCGTATGGGTCGGATCTCCCGGGACCTTCTCGACCCGGAAGTGCTTGTCGGCGACCGTAGCGATCTGCGGGAGGTGCGTGATCGTCACGACCTGTGCCCGCTCGGCGAGCCGGCGCAGCGTCTCGGCGACGGCGTGCGCCGTCGTGCCGCCAATGCCGGCGTCGATCTCGTCGAAGACCATCGTCTCACCGCCCGCGACCGCAGCGATCGCGAGGGCGACGCGTGAGAGCTCGCCGCCCGAGGCCGTGTCGGCGACCGGCCCGAACGGCAGGCCCGCATTCGGACGGATCAGGAAGGCGACGTCGTCGGCGCCGGTCGCTCCGGGCTCACGCTCGGTCAACACGACCTGGAACTCGCCGTCGCCGAGGCCGATCCCCTTGAGCTCGACGGCCACAGCCTTCGCGAACGGATCGGCCGCTTTGCGCCGCGCCTTGCGCAGCGTCGCGTGAATGCGGTCGACCGCTGCCTGCGTCTGCTCGAGGGCCGCTTCGGCCGAGCGCACGGGGTCGTGCCCCTCTTCGAGCGCTCCGAGCTCGCGGCGCGCCTCCTCACCGCGCTCGAGCAGCTCGGCGAATGTCTGCGCGCGGTAACGCCGCCGCAGGTCGGAGAACGACTCCAGCTCGCCCTCGACTTCTTCGAGCCGCCCCGGCTCGGCCTGCAGCGAGTGCAGGAATGCGTGCAGGTCGGACGCGATCTCGCGCAGCTGCAGCTCCGCCTGGCGGAGCGCGTCCCCAGCGGCCTGGAGCTCCGGCGCAAGCCGCTCAAGCGGCGCGACGGCGCGTTCGGCCGCGCCGGTCAGGTCGGCGGCGCCCTCTCCGTCCTCTGGCGTGAGCGCAGCCGCCGCAGCCGCGGCCCCGTCCGCGAGCTCTCCGACGTGGCGCAACCGCTCGCGTTCGGCACGCAACTCGTCCTCACGGCTCGCCTCCAAGCCTTCGGTGTCCTCCGCGAGCTTGCGCAGCTCGTCCAGGCGGGCTTGCACGGCGTCGGCATCGCGTGTCAGCTCGTCATGGGCGCGGCGGGCAACCTGCAAGTCGCGCCACGCGCGCTGCGCCTCGCGCACGTCGAGCCAGGCGAATGCGTCGAGCACCCCACGCTGGTACGCCGGGCGCGCGAGCCGCCGCTGCTCGAACTGGCCGCTCATCGCGATCAGCGCTTCCGCGGCACCGGCGACGTCCTCGCGTGCCGCGCTCCGACCCCACGCGTACGCGCGTGTGCGCCCGTCGGCGAAGATCCGCCGCGCCAGCACGACGCCGTCCTCGCCTTCAGGCCGCAGCTCGGCGAGGGGGCCGAGCGCGTCGTCGTCGACCCCGTCGAACTCGGCCTCGACGTAGGCCTCGTCCCCGGCCGCCCCGATCAGCGCCGCGTCGCCCTTCGACCCGAGCAGCAGCCCGATCGCGTTCGTGAGGATCGTCTTGCCCGCGCCGGTCTCGCCGGTGATCGCGTTCAGGCCAGCGGCAAGGTCGAGCTCCGCCTCACGGATGAGGACGAGATTCGAGATGCGCAGGGACCGGAGCACCCCACCATCGTAGGGAGGGCACCTGCGGGCGTCATCGTCCTGAACGGCGGTCTGGGTGCCGGGGCGCTTGAAGCTGCAAGCCCACGACTCACGCGACTAGCCCTCGAAACCTAGACGTCTTGGGCCGACCGGGGTCGCCGCGCAATAGCTCAGATGGCGCGGTAGTAACGCGGCCTGCGCACAAGAGATCGGATTGAGCGGCGCGTCGCAGAACTGCGATCGAACTGCGCGCGCCTGTCGTTGCGAGAGCGCTTGCGGCCGGTCGCCGCAGCCAAATCTCTCTGGTTCATACCCCGAACCAGGTTCCGGGAGTGTGGCCTGGACCGGACGTCCTACCGCCCGAAGGTGGCGGCGTACCGGGTGAAGAAGGTGACCTCCGGCAGCGTGGCCAGGAGGCTGTGCTGGCTGCCCACCCGGACGACGGCCTGCTCGCCGCTCGCGAGCGTCGCGACGGGCTGGCCGTCCACCAGCAGGGTCGCGTCGAGATCCGGCGTGAGGTTCGTGATCGTGACGTCCGGGCCGCGGGGGACGACGAGCGGCCGGATCACGAGCGCATGGGGCGCGACGAAGGTCAGCACCATCGCGTCGAGGCCCCAGACGAGCACCGGGCCGCCATTCGAGAGGTTGTACGCGGTCGAGCCAGTCGGCGTCGCGCAGAGCAGCCCGTCGCACGGCTGATGCCCGAGATCCTCGCCGCCGATCCCGTAGCCGATCTCGACCATCCTGCCGAGCGTCCCGCCCGCGACGACGACGTCGTTGACCGCGACCTTCTTCGTCCCGTTCACGGTCGCCTCGAGCGTCGAGAGCTCCACCGTCTCGTACTCGCCGTCGAAAACGCGCCCCAGGCCCACTTCGAGGTCGTCGGCCGACATCGCGGTCAGGAAGCCGACGCGGCCGTAGTTGACGCCGATCACCGGAACGCCCGTGCCGAGGAAGCGCCTAAGCGCGCGCAGCATCGTGCCGTCGCCGCCGAGCACGATCGCGATGTCGGCGTCGTCACCGTCCACCAGCTCGACGCCCTTCCGTTCTGCCACAGAACGCAAGCGCTCGAGCGCTACGTCGACGCCGTCGCGCTCGATCGTGACGACAGAGGCTCGCTTAACCGACGGCATGCGCGATCCACCGGTCGAGGTCGGCCGGCCGTTCGGGGTGTTCTCGGTGGACGAGGTGGAGGACGAATTCATGATTTCCCTTCGGGCCGGGCAATCCAGAGTCTATGACCCCGTGCGGCTCTCCCCCGCTCGCGAGCAATGCGTCGGCGACCTCCGCGACGACCCTCCGCTGCACCTCGGCGTCGCGCACGACACCCTTCGGCGTCTCCGCGCGGCCGGCTTCGAACTGCGGCTTGACGAGTACGAGCGCCTGCCAGCCGGGTGCGGCCAGCGCGAGCGCCGGCGGCAGCGCGAGCTTCACCGAGATGAACGAGACGTCGCACGTCACGAGCTGTGGCGCGAACGGAAGCTCCGTCAGCGACCGCGCATTGACGCGTTCGAGCACGACGACGCGCGGATCGTCGCGGATCTTCGAGTGCAACTGGCCGTAGCCCACGTCGAGCGCGATCACGCGCGCCGCCCCGCGTTGCAGGAGCACGTCGGTGAACCCACCCGTCGAAGCGCCGACGTCCAGCGCATCGAGGCCGGCGACGTCGATGTCGAAGGCGTCGAGCGCGTTCGCGAGCTTGTGCCCCGCGCGCGAGACGTACGGCGGCGGCGCCTCGACCTCGAGCTCAATGTCGTCGGCCACCTGCTCCCCCGGCTTCGAGTGGCCGGGCACCCGGCCCGCCATGACGAGCGCCTGCGCCTGCGTGCGCGACTCCGCAAGACCGCGCTCGACGAGGACGACGTCAAGCCGTTTCTTCATGCCGTTACCGGTGCCGGTACCGGCTCGAACTCGTCGCTCCGGATCGCCCGGACGCTCGGCTGCGCGATCACGATGAAAATGCAG
>DATBDB010000099.1:0-6937 GCA_036270155.1 Gaiellaceae bacterium | reverse complement strand
CCGGAAGACGTGCGCGGCCTGCTCTGGACGTCGATCTACGACGACAACCCGATCATCTTTTTCGAGCACCGCCTGCTCTATCCGGTGAAGGGCGAGGTGCCGGAGGAGATCGAGCCGATCCCGCTCGGCAAGGCGCGCACGATCCGCGAAGGCACCGACGTGACGGTGATCGCGATCGGCCCGCTCGTCCACCGGGCGCTCGACGCGGCCAAGCTGGCCGAGGAGGAGGGCATCTCCGTCGAGGTGGTCGACCCGCGCACGTTGCAGCCGCTCGACGAGGACTCGATCGTCGCGTCCGTGAAGAAGACGAACCGCGCGGTCGTCGCGCACGAGGCCGTGACGCGCATGGGCTTCGGCGCCGAGGTCACGTCGGTGCTGCAGTACAAGGCTTTCGACTACCTCGACGCGCCGATCGAGCGGGTCGGAGCGAAGTTCGCGCCACTCGCGTTCGCGCCGGTGATGGAGCAGTACATCATCCCGCACGCCGAAGACGTGCTCGCGGCGATCAAGCGCACGGTCGGGAAATAACCATGGCCAACGAGGTCAAGCTCCCGCGCCTGGGTCAAGGCATGGAAGCCGGGACGATCACGAAGTGGCTCAAGTCGCCCGGCGACCAGGTCGAGAAGGGCGAGCCGCTCTTCGAGATCGACACCGACAAGGTGACGCAGGAAGTCGAGTCGGACTACGCAGGCGTCCTGCTGAAGATCACGCTCGAGTCCGGCGAGGCGCCGGTCGGTCAGACGATCGCGTACATCGGCAAGGCAGGTGAGGAAGTTGCGGACACGGGCATGCCCGACAGCGCCGAGAAGCCCGCCGAGGCGCCGAAGCGTGAGCCCGAGCGGGAGGAAGGCCGTGCTGCGGCAGCCGAGGCTGCGGAACGCGCCGCGTCGACCGTCAGCGCCCCATCGAACGGCGGCCGCATCAAGGCCTCGCCGCTTGCGCGCCGGATCGCGCGCGAGCGCGGCATCGACCTGTCGTCGCTCTCCGGCACCGGCCCCGACGGCCGGATCGTCGCCGAGGACGTCGAGCGCGGCGAGCTCGCGAAGCCTTCGGCCCCGGCGGCCGTCCCGGCCGGGGAGATCGAGGCGATCCCGCTGACGAACATTCGCAAGACGATCGCGCGCCGCCTGACCGCCGCCTGGCAGGCGCCTGTGTTCCAGTTGACCGTGAGCGCCGACATGACGCGCGCCAACGAGCTCGTCGCGCGCAACCGCGAGCTGAACCCGGACGTGCGCGTGACGGTCACCGACCTGCTGGCGAAGGTGTGCGCGCAGGCGCTGATGCGCCACCGCGACGTCAACGTGCAGTACACGGAGGACGCGATCTTGAAGTTTCCGACGGCGAACATCGGCATTGCTGTCGCTGCGCCGCAGGGGCTCGTCGTCCCGGTCGTCCGCTCGGTCGAGCGCCTCTCGCTCGCCGAGGTCGGCGCGGCGCGCGTCGATGTCGTCGGCCGCGCCCGCGAGAACAAGCTGACGACGCAGGATCTCGAGGACGGCACGTTCACGATCTCGAATCTCGGCATGTACGGCATCGAGCAGTTCGTCGCCGTGATCAACCCGCCGCAGGCCGCGATCCTCGCGGTCGGCGCGACGCTCGACACGCCGGTCGCCCGCAACGGGGCCGTCGAGATCCGGCCGATGATGACGATGACGCTGACCGTCGATCACCGCGCGGTCGACGGAGCCGCCGGCGCCGACTTCCTGCGCACGGTGAAACAGTTCGTGGAAGAGCCCGCGCTGTCGCTGTGACCCCGCCGCGGGTCTGGTACATCGTCCGCGACTTCGATCGCGGGCGCGCGTTCTACAAGCGGCTGCTGGGCTTTGAGGAGACCTACGTCGACTGGGACGACAAGTGGTCGAAGCTGGAGTACGGCACAATGCGCATCGCGCTCGCCGAGGGCGAGCCGGTGGACTGCGGCGTGGCCACCATTGACGTCACTGACGTGAAGGCGGATGCTGAGAGGCTCCGGGGCGAAGGCGTCGAAGTGGGCGTCGTTCTCGAGCTAGCGGGGCAGATGAGGATCGTGGATGTCTTTGACCCAGACGGAAACCGCGTCCAGTTGACGCAGCCAATCGGCGACTGATGATTCGTAACGGCTCGGCTGCCGACGTCCCGTTCATGCGGTCGATGCTGCCGCACGCCTACGGCTGGCACGTGAACGCGCTCCACGCGGAGATCCCGCTGACGCGCTATGTCGACAACTGGGGCCGCGCGGGCGATGTGGCGCTGATCGCGCACGAGACCGGCAATCGCGTCGGCGCGGCGTGGTTCCGGATGTTCCGCGAGTCAGAGCCCGGCTACGGGTTCGTCGACGAGCAGACACCGGAGCTCTCGATCTCCGTCGTGCCGTCCCGCCGTAAGCACGGCCTCGGTCAGGAGTTGCTGGACGAACTGCTCGAGAAGGCACGTGCCGAAGGCCACTCGCAGGTCTCGCTGTCGGTGGAGAAGGACTCCCCCGCAGTCGCCTTCTACGAGCGCAACGGCTTCAGCGCCGCCGGCGAGTCCGAAGGCGGGCTCGTCATGGTGCGGCAGCTCACCTAGGGGCGAATCGAGCCGAGTTCCGAACCTGGTTTGCTCGTTAACCAGGTTCAGGAGTGAGGCCTGAACCTGGTTCGCTCTTTAACCAGGTTCAAGAGTTTCAGTGTTGTTGCAAAGGCGATGTGTCGAAGCAGGCACGCTCTTGCAATGCGTCCGACGCACGCCGGCTTCTTCCACGTCACCGCGCGCTCGATTGCCGAGGAGCACATCTTTCGCGACCATCGCGACTACCACGCGGGAGTGCAGATCATCGCCGAGCTCGTGACGGACAACTTCGTCGTCTGTCACGGCCTCTGTCTCATGCCAACCCACTACCACCTGTTCGGCTGGTTTGAAGAGAAAATGCTCACGCCGACCATCCACCGGTTGAACCGTCGCTACGCGCGTGGCTTCAACCGACGACACGGACGACGCGGGCGCGTCTTCGACTCACCGACCAAGACCGTCGAGATTGTGACTGAGGGGCACGCGTTTCACCTACCGGACTACATCGCTGAGAACCCGCCGTACAGACCATGGCCGTGGAGCAGCTACGACACACCGTTCTCCTTCGTCGAACGTCCGCCTTGGCTCGAAACTCTCGAACCTGGTTAAAGAGCGAACCAGGTTCGGAACTGAGGTTCAGGTCGAGTTCAGCCACTCCCGAGCCTCGAGGAGGAAGCTCGGATCGATCGAGTGGTCGATCGGGTACTCGCGGTACAGCGGTTCGGCGCCCGCGGCTTGCAGCACGCGCCGCGCGGTGCGGGCGTACTCGACGGAGATCAGCGGGTCGTAGGTGCCGTGCGCGATTGCGATCGGTGGGAGCGGGGGCGACAGGTCGGCTTCCCAGGCCGCGGTCTCCGGGATGAAGCCCGACATCGCGACAATTGCATCGGGTCGCGGCCGGTCCACTCCGAGCCCGAGCGCGTACGACATCACGGCGCCCTGCGAGAACCCGCAGAGCCAGATGCTGCTGTACGGCAGCGAGTCGAGCCACGCCGCTGCAGCTGCGAAGCTCGGCGCGAACGTCGCAGGGTCGGGATGGCCGATCTCGTAGACCGCGTACCAGTGCGCGCCGCCTGGCGGCAACGAGAGCGGGCCGCGCGGGCAATAGCCGTGACGCTTCCGCTCGGGGTCGAGGATGTCGAGCAGCGGGAAGAGATCGTTCTCGTCGGCGCCGCGCCCGTGGAACAACACGAGCGCACCTTCGGCGTCCCCGTCGGCCGGCCGCTCCCGAACGATCACCGCGAGCGGGCGAGGCGCGGGTTCGGCAGCGGCGCGAGGATCTGTTCCACCTGTGCGCGGTACTGCTCGTAGTTCGGCGGGAGCGAGAGTGACTCGCCGAGCGTTTCGAACGGCTCGTCGGCCGTGAACCCCGGGCCGATCGTCGCGATCTCGAACAGCACTCCGCTCGGCTCGCGGAAGTAGATCGACTTGAAGTAGAAGCGGTCGATCACCGGCGTCGGTTGCCCGCCGCCTTCGATCACCTTGTCGCGCCACGCTTCGTGCTCTTCGATCGTCGAGGCCCAGGCGACGTGGTGGACCGTGCCCGCTGCCTGCAGCCCGCGCTCGGCCGGGGGCGGATCGTAGATGTAGAAACCGCTGCGCTTCTCGCCGCGCGCGGTCCAACCCGGCTCGAAGCCGAGCGACTGGAGCATCCGCTCGCTGCGCTCTGGGTCGCCCGAGTACGCGCGCACGCCGGCGAAGCCGCGAATGCGGTGCTCCTCCGGAATGTCGGGCGCGTTCGCGAGCAGCGGCGCCTCGCCCGTGTCGTCGACCACCAGCTCCAGCGCGAGCCCTTCGGGATCGCTGAAGACGAGCGACCGCTCATCGATCTCGCCGCCGACACGCTTCTGCCAGAAGTCGAGCGATTCCTCGGAGCCGACCCGGAACGAGACGAGGTGCACCATCCCGTCGCCTGCGCGGCCCTTCGGCGCGCCCGGGTATTCGAAGAAGGTGATGTCGGCGCCCGCCGAGCCCTTCTCGTCCGCGTAGAAGAGGTGGTAGACGGTCGGATCGTCCTGGTTGACGGTCCGCTTGACCATCCGAAGGCCCAGTTCGCCGGCGTAGAACTCGACGTTGGCCGGCGCATCGCCGGTGATGCAGGTGACGTGGTGAACTCCCTCGAGCATCATCGTTCGTAGCATGCCGTAATGCGCGCCGTAGTAATCGTCGATGGGCACCTGGAGATCCAGGAGCGGCCCGTTCCCGTGCCCGGCGACGGCGAAGTCCTGATTCGCGTGCGGGCCGCCGGCATCAACGGCGCCGACATCATGCAGCGCGCCGGGAACTACCCGCCGCCGCCCGGGGCGCCCCCCGACATCCCGGGTCTCGAATGCGCGGGGGAGACCGAGCGTGGCGACCACGTGATGGCGCTCCTCCCGGGTGGGGGACACGCCGAGCTCGTCGCCGTGCACGAATCGCACGTGCTGCCGGTGCCGGAGACGGTCAGCTGGCCGGAGGCGGGTGGCTTCGTCGAGGTGTTCGCGACCGCCCACGACGCGCTCTTCACGCAGGCGCAGTTGATGCCCGGCGAAAGGCTGCTCGTGCACGGCGCGGCCGGCGGCGTCGGGATCGCGGGCGTGCAGCTCGGCTCAGAGGCGGGCGCGACCGTGTCAGGCATCGCGCGCCACCACCTCGAACAGGTCCTCGAGCTCGGAGCCGCCGACACGAAGGCGTCGGGCAACTACGACGTGATCCTCGAGCTCGTCGGCGGCGACTATCTGCGTACGAACCTCGAGCGGCTGGGTCTCAAGGGGCGCCTCGCGCTGATCGGCCTCGGCGCCGGCGGGACCGCCGAGGTGAACTTCCACCTCCTACTGCGCGCGCGGGGACGCATCCACGGCTCAACGCTCCGTGCTCGGCCGCGCGCCGAGAAGGCCGACGTGATCCGCCGTCTGCGCGAGGACGTTCTGCCGCTCCTCGGCGAGGGGCGCATCGTCGTGCCCGTCCACGCGACGTACCCGCTCGACAAGGCGCAGGAGGCCTACGACGCGTTCGCCGCCGGCGGCAAGTTCGGGAAGATCGTGCTCATTCCGTGACCGGCCACGCGACCGGGCCGAGGTAGACGCTGTTCGACGGCGTGAACGTCTGGACGATCTCCGGCGCCCCGCCTTCCGCGGGGACGACCGCGAGTGAGTTGTAGGTCACGACCGCGATCTGCGAACCGTCCGGCGACCACGCACCCATCTGCGTCCCGATACGCGGTGTCGTGCCCGGCGCGGGCTTCGTGAACGTGAGCCGCCGCTCGCCGCCGGTGAGCTTCGCGACGTAGATCTCGTTCACGCCGTTGCGGCCGCTCGTGTACGCGAGCTGTGTCCCGTCGGGCGCCCAGCGCGGCCGGTCTTCGATCGCGCGCGGTGTCCGCGAGAGCTGCGTCCGCGTCGACCCGTCGCTCGAGACGACGAACACATCGCCGACAGCGACGTACGCCACCTTGTCTCCCTGCGGATTCCACACAGGCGACGGCCTCGTGCTGTACCCGTCGAACGGCCCCGCGATCCGCTTGGTGCCCGCCGGAGAAACGAAGTAGAGGGCGTTCCGCAGCGTGCCGGCCTTGCCGTTGCCCCACTCAACGGTCGCAGCAAAGGTCGACCCGTCGGGCGACATCGCGATCTGCACGATCCGCGCGCCCTTCGGCAGTCCGGTGGCGCGCACCGTCGGCCCGCCGACGTAGCGGATCACGGTGCCGGCGGCGTAGGCGATGTGGTTGGTCGGGCCGTAGACGGGCGGCGCGGTCTGGCGGGCGGTCGCGACGACGCGCGAGGACCCGCCAAGCTCGGTGATGCGAAGCCGCGTCGCGCCGACGGCTGCGACGACGGCGGGGCGGTCGGGGGCGAAGGACAGGTCACCGGCCACGCGGTAGCGGGTGCCGTTGGAGGCAACGACGCCCTGGAAGTGGCCGATCGTCGCGTGTGCGTAGAACGGGGTGGAGGGCGTCGCCCTGGCGGCGGTCGCCGCGGCGAAGGACGCGACAATCACGGCGAGCCATCTCATGGCCGCAACGCTACGGCGGGCCTCGTCCATCGCGTAAACGATTTTCAGCTCGTCCGAGGGGATGAGGCGCTCGGTACGCTTCGGCCCGCAAACCGAAGAATTGAGGAGCTGACATGGAAGTGGACGTCGCCGTCCTGGGCGGAGGCCCCGGGGGCTACACCGCAGCGATCCGCGCAGCCCAGTTGGGTGCGAAGGTCGCGTGCATCGAGAAGGAGCCCGAGCTGGGCGGCACGTGCCTGCGCGTGGGGTGCATCCCGACCAAGGCATGGGTGCAGACCGCGCATTTCCTCCACCAGGGCAACGACACGTTCGCGAAGCTCGGCGTGAAGGTCGACGGCGCGACGCTCGACTTCGGCGCCGCCAACGAGTGGAAGGCGGGCGTCGTCAAGCAGATGACGACCGGTGTCGCCGGCCTCTTCAA
>DATBDB010000098.1:0-17491 GCA_036270155.1 Gaiellaceae bacterium | reverse complement strand
ACGCGTTCATTCAGTCGCTGCAGTCGGCGGTCTTGCACGCCAAGGCCTGGTAGCGCGCCCGACCTTGCAGCGCGTCGAGCACGTGATGGGGATGCCCGTCGTCGTCGACGTTCGTGACCCGGACGTCGACGACGGGGCGCTCGACCGGATGTTCGAGTGGTTGCGCTTCGTCGACGCGACGTTCAGCACCTACAAGGCGGACAGCGAGATCAGCCGCATCAATCGCGGCGAGCTGTTGGTCGAGGCCGCGAATTCCGATGTTCGTGAAGTGCTCGACCGGTGCGAGGAGCTGCGCCACGAGACGAACGGGTACTTCGACGCCCGGCCGGCGTCCGACGACGTGCTCGATCCGTCCGGGCTCGTCAAGGGCTGGTCCGTCGATCGCGCCGCCGCGATCCTCGACGAGGCCGGAGCGCGGAACTACGCGGTCAACGTCGCGGGCGACATGCTGCTCCGCGGGCGGGCGATCCCCGACGACTCCTGGCGCGTAGGGATCCAGCATCCGCTCGAGCGCGACAAGGTCGCAAAGGTGATCGTCGGCAACGACCTCGCGGTCGCGACCTCGGGTGCCTACGCTCGTGGCGACCACGTGCTCGACCCGCACACCCGCCGCGCGCCGGAGGGCGTCCTGTCGGTGACGATCACCGGGCCCGTGCTCGCAACGGCGGATGCGTATGCGACCGCTGCATTTGCGATGGGTGTCGAAGGCCCGAAGTGGACGGCGCGCCTGCGCGGCTACGAGGCGATGACGATCCTCGCCGACGAGACCGTGCTCTCGACGCCCGGCTTCCCCTCCGTCTAAAGAGGCAAAAAAAATCCCGCGGAGCCGGTGGCGCTTTCGTCCACCTCCCGACCAACCGATCCGGGCTTGCGCCCTTCACGACCGCTCGGGAGGCTTCGACCTACTTGCGCTCCGTGCCCTGCGGGATCCGCAATGTAGGCCAAACGCGTCACGGCGCGCAAGGGGGCTCCGAGAAAACCCCGCACGTTGCGAGAGAAGTGTTTTCAGGACGCGCCGAGGACGACGATGCCGTCGTCGTCACTCGCAACGCGCGCGCCCGGGGTGAACGTGACCCCGCCGAAGGTGACCGGTACTTCGAGCTCGCCGCCTCCGTCTTTGCTGCTCGGCTTCGGATGCGTGCCGAGCGCCTTGATCCCGATCGCGAGCTCCCGCAGCTCAGCGGAGTCGCGGACGCAGCCGTGGATGATCAGCCCCGCCCAGCCGTTGTCGCGCGCGAGGCTCGCGACGTTGTCTCCGACCAGAGCGACGCGTAGCGACCCGCCGCCGTCGACCACGAGCACGCGGCCCTCGCCGGGCTCGGCAACGCGTTGCTTCACCAGGACGTTGTCCTCGAAGCACCGCACCGTCGCGATCACGCCGTCGATCGAGGCCACGCCGCCAAACTGGCGGAGCGGCAGGGTGCTGACTGTTGCGTCCGGGTGCTCGTCGAGGAGGTCTGCGGTGGCGGTCACGAGCGGAGATCGAGGATGCCGAGCTCGAGCATGTCCTGGATGTCCGCGAGGGTGGAGCGCCGCCGTGGGACGCGAGCGCGGTCGATCGCCTCCGCGAGCGTGGTACGGCCATCGAGCTCGATGAGCACCTCGACCGTCTCGTCGTCGATCTCGACCTCGTGCCAGGTGCCTTCCTCGAGGATCACGGTGGCGCCTTCCTCGCCCGCCGACTGCTGGATGCGCGCGTCCTCGACCAGCTCGAGACGCTCGTCGAGCAGGTCCGCCGGATCGTCGATCCCTGCGACGCGCTCGAGCGCCCTGAACACGCGCTCAACCTGGTCGCCCGCGTACTCGAGCTCGTCCTCGTCGACGGGATCGGTGCGGATCATGTGCACCTCACCGGGCCGCTTGTGCAGCAGCACGGCGCCTTCGGTGATCCAGCCGACGCCGAGCTCCTCGAAGTACGCAGTCCACTTGTCGAGGGCTGCGCCGTAGACCTCTGCGTCGACCGAGAGATGCTCGTTCCAGCCGGCGGCGTGGTCGAGCGGGTCGGCTCCGCTGAGGCCGAGCACCCACGCGTCGCAGCCATTGTCCTGCAGCCACTGATCGACGCGCACATCCGGGTCCTCGTCGGATTCCGCGAGCCAGCTGACGAGCATGCAGCCGAAGCCGTCCTCGTTCAGGTGCTTCGGCACCTCGGTGACGACGGTCTGCGAGAGCTGATCCGCCTCGAAGCCCGCTGCGTCGCGGTACTGCCAGCGGTCCTCGGGCGAGACGACGTACGGGGCGTTGCAGGTGATGAGGTCGAAGGTCTCGCCGGCGACCGGCTCGAAGAGGCTGCCGAGTCGCACTTCGAGGTTGTCGATGCCGTTCAGCGACGCATTCAGCGCGGTGAACGCGACCGCGCGCGGGTTCAGGTCGGTGGCGATGACGTGCTCGCTGTGTCGCGCCGCGAGCAGTGCCTGCGCGCCGCTGCCGGTGCCGATGTCGAGCGCGCGGCCAAAGCGCCGCCGCGGCGTGAGCGCTGCGAGCCACGAGGCCGTTGGGGTGTAGCTCGCGACGTACCCGTGCGGGTCGTCGTGGCCGACGGCGAACCCGTCGAAGGACATGAGGAGCCCTTCGGCCGGGACGATGCGGCCGCGCATCGCGATCCGGTCGCCGTCCTCTCGCGCCAGGCCCGTCGTGAGCAGCGCGTCAAGGCCGTCCCGGCCCAGAGCGGCGGTCGCATCGCCGCGGGAGATCGGAACCTGCAAGAGGAGCAGCCGGATCGCATTGCCGAGCGGCGTGTCGGGCAACCGCCGGTCGAAGACGGCGACATCCGAGAGGCCGGCGGACGGGCCGTCGTCGCCGAGCAGATCCGTCACCGACTCCTCGGTGTACGGCAGCGCACGCAGCGCGCGGCCAATCGTGTCTCCGGCACGGGTGTCCGGAACGGGATCCCAGTTCTCAGCGATCGTGCATCCTGCCTGCGCTTCCCGCGAACGGCCGGAAGAACCGTCGGCGAGAGGCTTGATGTGGGACTGCGTGCTTGCGGGGATGGCTCAGACCAAGCAGGTCGTTCGGGTCGGGCGCAGGGCATAGCGGTATCTACGTTCAAGCCCGACCCGGGCGAGATGCGCCGCGTCTGAGCCACCATCCGCGAGTGCGCGTGCGTTCCACATCAAGCCTCTAAATCGCGACAGGTGTCGCAGGCACCTTGGAGGACGACGTCGTGCTGTTCGACGGCGTAGCCGCTCTTCGCCTCGACGCGGCGAATCGCGCGCTCGAGCGCGGGATCGTCGAACGCCTCGACCTTGCCGCACTCGGTGCACACGAGGTGGTGGTGGTGCTCGCCGGACTCGCGCAGAGGCTCGTAGCGTGCGATGCCGTCGCCGACGTCCACGCGGCGCACGAGCCCGGCTGCGTTGAGCGACTCGAGCACGCGGTAGACGCTCGCGAGACCAACGCGCTCGTTGAGCGACTCGTGCACCTCCGCGGCCGAGACGCAGCAGTTCTCGCCGTCGAGCAGCTCGATCACCGCGACACGGGCCGGGCCGTTGCGATACCCCGCCTCCCGGAGCCGGTGCTGCGCGTCCTCTGCCCAGCGCTTCGCCATGTCCAGATGGTAACGGTTCTCGACAAGCTTGACGAGAATCGGTATCGTCACCCGCCATGACAAGAATAGTTCTCATTTGTGTCGGGCTGGTGGTGCTCGCCGGCTGCGGAGGCGGGACCAACAGCTCGACGCTGCCGGTTGTCGCCTCCACGAACGTCTACGGCGACATCGCCCGCCAGATCGGCGGTTCACATGTTGACGTCACCTCGATCCTGACCGACCCGAACGCCGACCCCCACCTGTTCGAGCCCGGTACGGCGAACGGGCTTGCCGTTGCCCACGCACGGGTCGCGATCCAGAACGGGCTCGGCTACGACGCGTTCATGTCGCGGCTCGAAAGCGCGGCGCCGAGCAGCGATCGCACGGTCGTCACGATCAGTGACGTGCTCGGCGTCCACGGCCACGACGCAAACCCTCACCTTTGGTACGACGTGCCGGCCCTCCCGAAGATCGCCACGGCGATCGAGCAGGCGCTTGCCGGCGCAGATGCGGCGCACGCGTCGGACTACCGCACCGGCCTTCGTACCTTCATCGCCGCCCTGGCGCCGCTTCAGGCCACGGTCGTCCAGATTCGGGCAGCGCATGCCGGCGCGCCCGTCGCGTACACCGAGCCCGTGCCCGGCTATCTCGTCGAGGCCGCCGGTCTGCGCAATCTTTCGCTCAGCTCGTTCACCCTCCCGATCGAGGAAGGCAGTGAGCCGTCGGCGCGGGCCGTCTCCGCGATGACGGCGCTCGCAACCGGACATCGCATCAAGGCCCTCTTCTACAACAGCCAAGCCGTGTCTCCGATCACGCAACGTGTCCGCGCCGCGGCGAAGGCGGCGGGTGTTCCCGTGATCGGCGTCTCGGAGACCGTGCCCGCGGGGTTGACCTTCCAGGCGTGGCAACTGAAGCAGGCGCGCGAGCTGCAGCAGGCGCTGAGCGGGTGACGCAGCCGGTCATCAGCGTCGACGGCCTCGCCCTGCGCTTCGGCGACCGCGAGCTCCTGCGTGACCTGACGGTCGAGATCCAGCGCGGCGAGTTCCTCGCAGTGCTCGGCCCGAACGGTGCGGGCAAGACGTCGCTGCTCCGCATCCTGCTCGGGCAGCTGGAGCCGAGCTCCGGCCGTGTCGTGCTCGACCGCAGCCGGATCGGCTATGTGCCGCAGCAGCGTGTGTTCGATCGCGACCTGCCGCTGCGCGGCCGCGACCTGGTGCGCTTCGGGCTCGATGGCAACCGTTGGGGGGTTGGCCGCCTGAGCGCACCCGATCGCCGGCGCATCGACGAGGTGATCGCGTCGGTCGGCGCTTCTGCGCTCGCGGACGCGCCGCTCGGCCTGCTGTCGGGCGGCGAGCAGCAGCGGCTGCGGGTCGCGCAGGCGCTCGTCTCCGACCCCAGCGTGCTGCTCGCCGACGAGCCACTCCTCTCGCTTGACCTCGCCTACCAGCAGGTGATCGTGCGCCTGCTCGACGAGCGGCGGCGCAGCGCCGGCACGCCGGTCGTCTTCGTCACGCACGACGTCAACCCGATCCTCGACGTCGTCGACCGCGTTCTCTATCTCGGGCCGGACGGCTGGGCGATCGGTTCCGTCGACGACGTGCTCAACACCGAGACCCTCTCCCGCCTCTACGGCATCGACGTCGACGTGCTTCGCGTCCGCGGGCGTGTCGTCGTCGTCGGCACACCGGACGCGGAGCACGTCCACCACGTCCACTAATGTTCATCACCCTGCTTGGCGAGCATTTCGTGCACACGGCGCTCCTCGCAGGCGCCGTCGTCGCGATCGTTTCCGGTGCGATCGGCGTCTTCGTCGTCATGCGCGGCCTGAGCTTCGCTGTGCACGCGATCTCCGAGCTCGGGTTCACCGGCGCGACCGGCGCGCTCGTGATCGGTCTCAATCCGGTGCTGGGGATGATCGGCGGCTCGCTCGCGATCGGCGCGACACTCGGCGTGCTCTCTCTGCGCGGCCGCGAGCGCGACAGCGCGATCGGGGCGGTGCTCGCATTCGGTCTCGGCCTCGGCGTGCTCTTCCTCTCGCTCTACCAGGGGTACGCGACCGCCGCGACGAACATCCTGTTTGGCAGCATCGTCGGCGTCGACGACGCCCAGCTCGGCGTCCTCGCGGCCGTCGCGGCGCTCGTGCTCATCGCGCTGGCCGTGCTCTACCGGCCGCTCTACTTCGCGGCGATCGACCCGGAGGTCGCAGCGGCGCGGCGCGTGCCGGTGCGAATGCTCTCGGTCGCCATCTTCCTGCTCGTTGCGCTGACCACCGCCGAGGCGATCCAGGTCGTTGGCGTGCTGCTGGTGCTGACCCTCGTGATCACGCCTGCGGCAGCAGCGCAACGGCTCACTGTCCGGCCGGGCTTGACGCTGCTCTTGAGCATCGGGATCGCGCTCGTCTCGACCGAGGGCGGCATCCTGCTTTCACTCGCGAAGGCCTGGCCGACGAGCTTCTTCATCAGTTCGATCTCGTTCGCGTTCTACGTTGCCGCCCGCATCACCTCGTATGCTCGGAGTGGTGGATGACGACGTTCGCGCGCGGCTGATCGTCTTCGCGCTCATCACGCTGTTTGCGATTCTCGTCGGGACGACCGTGCTCGGCATCGCGACCAACTGGGCACGGCACCGCACCGTCTCGACGGGGCAGTCGTTCCAGCACCCGAAGACGATCGATGCGACCGTCACCGGCCTGGCCGCGGTTCGCTGCCAGGTGCCCGCGGCGCGCAACTGCAGCAGCGTGACGATCCGGCTCGACAGCGGTCGCGACAAGGGAAGGAGCGCCACCATCCGCTTCGGCGACACCGGCAGCGACGCCAAGGTGACGCTCGGCGACAAGGTGCTCGTCTACAAGAACCCGCTACCGCCTGGCGCGCGACTCGGCGGCGTGAAGGTCCCGCCGTATTCGTTCTCGGACTTCCAGCGGCAGCAACCGATGCTCTGGCTGCTCGCGTTGTTCGCGGTCGTCGTGCTCGCAGCCGGCCGCTTCCACGGCCTGCGTGCCCTCGTCGGCCTCGCGGCGAGCCTCGCGACCGTGATCTTCTTCGTGGTCCCCGCGATCACCGACGGCAGGCCGCCGCTGCAGGTGGCCGCCTTTGGTGCGCTCGGCGTCATGCTCGCGACGATCCCGCTTGTGCACGGCGGTGGTGCGAAATCGCTCGCGGCGTGCCTCGGCACGGCGTTTGCGTTGCTCCTCACGCTGGGACTGGCCGACCTCTTCACCTCGCTCGCGCACCTGAGCGGCCTGACGACCGACGAGGCGGTCTATCTCCAGTCGACGACGCACGTTTCGATCAAGGGGCTGCTGCTCGCCGGGATGGTGATCGGCTCGCTCGGCGTGCTCGGCGATACGACGGTCACGCAGGCGTCGACGGTGATCGCGTTGCGGCGCGCCAACCCGACCCTCGGCTGGAAGGAGCTCATGACGCATGCGACGAGCGTTGGCCGCGACCACATCGCCGCGACGGTGAACACGCTCGTGCTCGCCTACACGGGCGCCGCGTTGCCGGTGCTGATCATCTTCAGCCTCGGGAGCACATCCTTCGGGAGCGCGCTGAACGGCGAGGTTGTCGCGGCTCCGGTAATCGCCACGCTGGTCGGCTCGATCGGCCTGATCGCCGCCGTGCCGGTGACGACGGCGCTCGCTGCGTTGCTCGCGCTCCAGTTGCCCGAACGGCGGCTCCGTGCGGAGCACGTGCACGTTCATTAGGTCCCTCTTAGTCAGGCGGCAGTAAGGCGCGCACTGGTGTCCTGTGTGCGGGCGGTGCCGGGCCCGCATGCCTGCCGCGGTTCGTCGCCGCCCTCCCTCCGTTCTCCCACTGTGATGGCGAAGTGCACGTTGCTCGTCATCACAGTGCTGCCCGCGTACCGCGCGCGACTTAACCAGACATCAGTCGGCTCGCTGTCGCCATACTCTCCCCATGAGCTACGTCCCGGAACAAGACCGCTACGACCGCATGCAGTACCGCCGCACGGGCCGCTGGGGGCTGAAGCTCCCGGCGATCTCGCTCGGCCTCTGGCACAACTTCGGCGCCGACCGGCCACTCGAGTCGGGTCGCGCGATCCTGCGACGTGCATTCGATCTCGGTGTGACGCACTTCGATTTGGCGAACAACTACGGCCCGCCGTACGGGTCGGCCGAAGAGGCGTTCGGCCGCATCCTCGACAAGGATTTCCGCCCGTACCGCGACGAGCTCCTGATCTCGACGAAGGCCGGCTGGGACATGTGGCCCGGCCCGTACGGCGAAGCGGGCTCGCGCAAGTACCTGCTTGCGTCGCTCGACCAGTCGCTCGAGCGTATGGGACTCGACTACGTCGACATCTTCTATTCGCACCGCTTCGATCCCGACACGCCGCTCGAGGAGACAATGGGCGCGCTGCACACTGCCGTGCAGCAGGGCAAGGCGCTGTACGTCGGCATCTCCTCGTACTCCGCGCAGAGGACCCGCGAGGCGGCCGAGATCCTGCGCGACCTCGGGACGCCGCTCCTGATCCATCAGCCGTCGTACTCGCTGCTCAACCGCTGGATCGAGCCGGAGCTGCTCGACGCGCTCGAAGAGGTCGGCGCCGGCTGCATCACCTTCTCGCCGCTGGCGCAGGGGATGCTGACCGACAAGTACCTGAAGGGGATCCCGGAGGGCTCGCGCGCGACGCAGAACACATCGCTGTCGCCGGACCTGTTGACTGACGAGGCACTCGAGAAGATCCGCGCGCTGAACGAGATCGCGAAGGGTCGCGGTCAGTCGCTCGCACAGCTTGCGCTCGCCTGGACGCTGCGCGATTCGCGGGTTACGTCGACGCTGATCGGTGCGTCGAGCGTCGGCCAGCTCGAGGACTCACTCGGCGCGCTCGGCCAGCTCGACTTCTCCGCCGATGAGCTCGCGGAGATCGACCGCTACGCCACGGAGAGCGACATCAATCTCTGGGCGGGCTCGAGCAGCGACTAGCTACTGGGCGGTGCCGGCGACGATGCGGTCGTAGGCGCGCCGGACCGGCGAATTCGGATCGGGAACCTGCGAGGCGTCGCGTCGGTTCTGCTCGACGATGAACTTGTCGAGGGCGCGCACTGCCTGCCCGAAGGATCTCCCATCACCCATGCCACAGTCGTCGGGGATTCAGGCCTCTCACGCGATCCCTGAGACGAGTGAGCGCGGCAACCCGGACTCCCCGAAAAGGGGACGCAACGCTCCGCAAGCCCTCTATGTTCAGAGCCTGCGGTTTTGAGTTCATAGCCTCGCGGCGAGGCAGTTTGTCCCGTCGACGTGAGGAGACTCGATCGCATGCTTGCTGCAGAACACTTTTTCTCGTGGGACGCCCGAGAGAACAAGGCAATCGCACACCTGTGCGCCGCGCTCGACGCTGCGCTCGCGAGTGGCCGGCCGGCTCACGTCAAATGCTTCCCGGAGTCGCTCGCCAATCGCGAGTTCGTCGCGATCGCGGTCAATCTCTGCAAGCGCGCCGAGGTGAACGTCGCGGTGCTCGGGAACCAAACAGCGAACGCGCTCACGCTCGTCCCGCTCTTGACCGTTGTCCCGCGGCGCCCGGCAGCCCGCGGCGGGCTGGCCGGATCGCCCGCGGGTGCCGGAACCGCGGGCAACATCTTCATCTGAGGGCCGCCGCTCTGGCGCGGGCGCCCGCTGCCTATTCTCTGTCGGCATGACCAAGACTGCCCTCGACGGCATCGTCGTTGTCGACTTCTCACGCATCCTCGCCGGGCCGCTGGTTGGGATGACGCTCGGCGACCTGGGCGCAGACGTGATCAAAGTCGAGGCGCCCGGCGGCGACGACACGCGCCGGTGGCAGCCGCCGACCGATGCCCAGGGCCGCGCGTCGTATCACCACGCCGCGAATCGCAACAAGCGCTCGATCGCGCTCGACCTCAACGTCGCGCCGGACCTCGAGCTCGCGCGACAGTTGTGCGAGCGCGCCGACGTCGTCGTCTCGAACTTCAAGCCGGGGACGCTCGAACGCTTCGGGCTGGACTACGGCCGGATCGTCGGCGCCAACCCGCAGGTCGTCTACTGCGAGGTCAGCGGCTTCGGCGAGCGGGGCGGCTATGACCTGCCGGGCTACGACCCGCTCGTGCAAGCGGTGGGCGGCCTGATGAGCATCACCGGCCCGCCCGGCGCGCCCTCCAAGGCAGGTGTCGCGATCGTCGACATCGTGACGGCGCTCTATGCGACGGTTGCGGTGCTCGCCGCGCTCTACGCGCGGCGCGAGCTCGGCAAAGGACAGCGCATCACGATCGACCTGCTGCACGCGAACCTCGCGATGCTCGCCAACCAGTCTGCGGGCTGGCTTGCGAGCGGCCGCGTGCCCGAGGCGCTCGGCAATGTCCATCCGAGCATTGAGCCCTTCGCGACCTACCGAGCCGGCGACGGCGATCTGATGATCCTCGCGGGCAACGACGGGCAGTTCGTGCGACTCGTCACGGCGCTCGGCATTCCGGAACTCGCGACGGACGAGCGCTTCAGCACGAACGAGCAGCGGGTCGCGAATCGCGACGAGCTGCGCGATACGCTCGAGGGGCGGCTCGGGACCGGCACGCGCGGGGACTGGCGCGACGTCCTGCTCGAGGCGGGCGTCCCCGCCGGCCCCGTGCAGACGATTGACGAAGCCTTCTCCCTCGCCGCTGAGCTCGGGCTCGACGCTGTCGACGAGATCGACGGCGTGCGCACCGTCAGCTTCCCGGCTCACCTGTCGGAGACGCCCGCGACGGTGCGCCGCCGCCCGCCCGACCTGGACGAGCACGCAGCGGATTTCAGATGATCTAGACCTGAACCTGGTTCGGTTTGTGAACCAGGTTCAAGAGTTTCGAGCCTGGCACCCGAATTCGGAAACTCGTGAACCTGGTTAAAGAGCGAACCAGGTTCAGCTATGTATGCGATGTGACCGGGGCGCAACCCGTCGCTAGGCGCGCGTCACGGTGACCGTCGCGCCCGCCCGCTTGAGCAGCGACGAGAACGGACAGCCCTCGTCGGCGCGCTCGATCGCGGCCGCGAGCGCGTCCTCCGACGTGCCTTCAACCTCGACCTGCACCGTGATCTCCGCGCCGACGATCTGGTGGCCCTGGTCGGGAACCTCGTCCATCACGATCAGGCAGTGGATCTCCATCCGGGTCGGCGGCGTCTTGTCGCGTGCAAGCTCGCTCCCGAGCGACGTCGTGAAACAGCCGGCGGTCGCGGCGGCGAGCAGCTCCTCCGGGCTCGTCTTGCCTTCCGGGTCACCCAACCGCGAGGCGAGGGTGTAGGGCAGGCCGCTGAAGGCGCCCGTGTCGCCGCTGATCGTTCCCGCGCCGCGGGAGACGCTGCCTTCCCACTCGACCTTCGCACTGCGTTCGATTCTCGGCACGCTCAGCTCTCCTTTGTGGGCAGCACGGCGAGCGTGCCGTCGGGGTAATAGGCCTCGGCCGGCGAGCCCGCCGGCCGGAAGACGCCGAGGAGCCGCAGCTCCGAGTCGCCGGTGTTCGCGAGGCAGTGCACGAGCCTCGCGGGAAGGTGGACGCACGATCCCGCGTGGAGCGGCGCCTGCTCGCCGTCGATCTCGAGGCAGCCCTCGCCCTCGAGGACGTAGATCACCTCGTCGTAGGTGTGGAAGTGGTCCGGAGCGCGCCCGGGCGGCACCAACCCGACGAACTGGGTGACCGATGCGCAGCCGACCTCGGGGGTCGCGCCGAGTAGAAACGCGCGGCCGGCGGTCGCCGTGCCGGACTCGACGTCGTTCAGGTCGAGGACGGCGTGCCCTGTCGATTGCTCCGGGTCGTGGATCAGCACCGAAACGGCACGTGCGTCGCCATCGGCCGACCAAGCCGTGCCGCGTGAGACGAAGACCGCGACGCCCTCGCGCACCTCATGCGTCTCGTCGCCGACGATCACCCGGCCCTCGCCCTCGAGCACGTAGACGACCTCGTCGGCAGCAGCGTCGTGGTGCTCCCCGGCCAGCGGGCCGACGCGTTGCGTGAACCGCTCGGTCTCGAAGAACGTTCCGTCGGCGCGTGCATCCATGGCGTATTTCATCGCTACGTAACCTACGCGCATGAGCAACATCGAGATCGTCAAGCGCTCCTATGACGCGTTCGCCAGGCATGACATGGAAGGCGTCATGGGCGATATGCACCCGGAAATCGTGTGGCACCAGGCCCAGGGACTGCCGCACGGCGGCACCTATCAGGGGCTCGACGAGGTGAAGCGGAACATCTTCGACCCCCTCGACGAGGAGTGGTGGAACGAGTTCACCGCCGACCCGGAAGAGTTCCTCGATGCGGGCGGGAACGTGGTCGTGATCGGCCGCTATCGGGGCACCGCGAAGGAGACCGGCAAACATCTGGACGTTCCGTTCGTCCATATCTGGACGCTGGAAGGCGACAAGGCAATCCAGTTCCGCCAGTACCTCGATACAGCGGGGTGGGTGGGCGCCCTCCAGGGTTGAACGGATTTGATCATTGACACTGGCCCCGGCAGTGGTGAGACTCGGCAATCCCCCCGGAAGCGACAAGTGTTCCCATGCAAGGAGGAACCACATGAAGAAGGCGATCGGTCTCGCCCTCGCGGTACTCGCCACGTCCGTCGTGGCTGCGAGCGCGCAGGGTAGTACCAGGATTACCGCGGCCTCTGCGGCCGGCGTGAACTGCAAGAGCACGATCACGCTCCCCCTCGTCACCCCGGTGACCGGCGGTGCCGGCTTCCTCGGCGCCGAGCAGGGATCGTGGGCCAAGTACGCCGTCAAGACGCTGGCGAAGCCGCTCGGGCTGAACGTCAAGCTCGTGCTCGGCGACACGCCCGTCGAGCAGGGCCCGGCTCCGGCACAGGCACTGGCCCAGAAGTACGTTGCGGACAAGAGCGTGCTCGTCGTGCTCGGCCCGTCCACGTCCGGCGCCGTCGCGGCGTCGAGCTCGACGTACTACTCGGCGAAGATCGCGCACATCTCCCCGTCTGCGACACGCACGTCGCTGACCCAGGGATCCTCGAAGGAAGCGACGCCGGCGTTCTTCCGGGTCGTCCCCGGCGACTATGTCCAGGGCCCGACGGACGCGAACTTCATGATCAAGACCCTGAAGGTCAAGAAGGTCGTCCTCCTCGACTTCCAGGAGCCGTATTCGACGGGTCTCTCGGATGCCGTTGAGTCGACGCTGAAGAAGGCCGGTGTCTCGACGACCCGTCTTTCGGCGCCGAACACGACGACCGACTACTCGGCGTACGTGACCAAGGTGCCGAGCGATGCCGACATCGTGTTCTTCCCGACCCAGAAGCCGGGCGACGCTCAGACGTTCGCGCAGCAGCTGGTCGAGCAGGGCAAGAAGGCGAAGGTGTTCGGCGGTGACGGCTCGAACGACCCGTCCGCGTTCAAGGCGGCAGGCTCGTACGTGTCGAACTTCGCCCCGGACATCACGGGCATCAAGGCTGATGCGGCGATCGTCGCCGGCTGGAAGAAGGACAACCCCGGCAAGGCCGTGGGCTCCTTCGGACCGCCGAGCTACGGCGCAACGCAGGTTGCCCTCAACGCGATCGCTCTCGCGTGCAAGGCCGGCCACGGCACGACGACCCGCAAGGCCGTGCTCAACAGCATCAAGAAGGTGAAGATCAACAACTGGATCCTCGGTGGGAACTTCCGCTGGTCGACCAAGTCCAACGACCCGCTGAACGCGAAGTTCTACATCTTCCAGATTCAGTCGGGCGGCACGTACAAGCTCGCAGGCTAGCCGGCGAGCACGATGAACCATCGAGGGCGGCTCGGAATCCGAGCCGCCCTCGATCTCTATAAAAACCCCTCGTGGACACGTTCCTCCAGCTCACCGTCGATGCCCTGACGCTCGGCAGCGTCTACGCGCTCATCGCGCTCGGGTACACGCTCGTCTACGGCGTACTCAAGCTGCTGAACTTCGCGCACGGCGACGTCTTCATGGTCGGCTCGTTCATCGGGTTCGGCGTCCTGCAGCTGCTCGGCGGCACCTCGAAGCCCGTCGTGCCGGTCTGGCTGCTCCTCACCGTGATGACCCTCGCCGCGATGGTGGGCTGCGCGGTGCTCGGCGTCGTGATCGAGCGCTTCGCGTACAGGCCGCTTCGGGAGGCACCGCGCATCGCACCGCTGATCAGCGCGCTCGGCGTCTCGTTCTTCCTCGCGAACTCGATGCAGCTGCTCTTCGGCGCGACGCCGCGCAACTACAACATCTTCGATCTCGCGAACGCCTCGCTCTACACCAAGGGCTTCGACATCGGGAACGTGCACGTCGCGCTGCTGCGGATCATCACCGTCGTGTCTGCGTTCGTGCTGATGGTCATGCTCTGGTTCCTCGTCAACCGAACGCGCACGGGCAAGGCGATGCGTGCGACGTCGTACGACCGCGAGGCCGCGGCGATGATGGGGATCGACATCGACAAGGTGATCGTCTTCACCTTCGTGCTCGGCTCGGCCCTGGCGGGAGCGGGGGGCGTCCTCCAATCGCTCAGGGTGCCGACGACGGTCGCGATCGGTTTCGTCGTCGGCCTCAAGGGCTTCACGGCGGCGGTGATCGGCGGCATCGGCTCGATCCCGGGCGCGATGGCGGGCGGGCTCATCCTCGGGTTCGCCGAGTCGTTCTCCCAGGGCTACATTTCGACCAAGTGGTCCGATCTGATCGTCTTCTCGATCCTGATCGCCTTCATGATCTTCCGGCCGCAGGGCCTCCTCGGCCGCGCCGACATCAGGAAGGTCTGACGATGAGCGTCGGCTTGACGGAGCGGAGGGAATCCTGAGCGAGTCGGCTCCTCACGTTTCGCAGGTCGCCGCCGAAGGGCCGGCGGTCGGGCAGGACGAGTGGGTCGCGCGCCATGCCGAGCAACGGTTCTTGCCGAGCGGCCCGCTCGGGACGCTCGAGGACCGCATCCGCCGCGTCCCGTGGTGGGCCTGGCTGATCCTGTTCCTCGCTGCGGCGTCGACGCTGCCGGCGTTCGAGCACAGCGGCTACGTGCGGTACGTCGCGTTCAGCACGGTGCTCTACATGCTGCTCGCGCTCGGCTTGAACGTCGTCGTCGGCTGGGGCGGGCTGCTCGATCTCGGGTTCGTCGCCTTCTACGGGATCGGTGCGTACGCCTACGCGATGCTCGACTCCGACAAGTTCGGCATCCACCTGCCGACGCTCGTGTCGGTGCCACTGGTCGTCGTGATCGGGGCGATCGTCGGCTTCTTGCTCGGCCTGCCGTCACGGCGCCTCACCGGCGACTACCTCGCAATCGTGACGCTCTTTTTCCTGCAGCTGTTCCAGACGATCACGACGAACGGCGACGCGGCGTTCGGGCACAACCTGACAGGCGGCCCCAACGGGATCCTCAACGTGGACCCCTACCATCTCGGGAAGCACGACCTCGTCGTGCAGCACCAGGGCATCTTCGCCGTCTCGTACTTCTACGTCGCCCTCGCGGTCTTCGCCGTGGTCTTCGTCGCGCTTCGGTTCGTCAACCAGTCGCGCACCGGGCGCGCGTGGCGCTCGCAGCGGGAGGACTCGCTCGCAGCGGAGGCGATGGGCATGCCGGTCAACTGGCTGAAGCTGTTGAGCTTCTCGTTCGGTGCGGCCGTCGCTGCGCTCACCGGGACGCTGTTCGCCGCACAGGCGGCGAGCGTCTTCCCGCTCACCTTCTACTTCGTGCTTTTGATCATCGTCTACACGATGGTCATCCTCGGCGGCTCGGGCAGCCAGGCCGGCGTTGTCGCGGGCGCGTTGATCGTCAGCCCGCTGCTCGAGCTTCTGCGCGACCCGGGCAAGTCACGAATGATCTTCTTCGTCGCTCTCGTCGGCGGCCTGCTGCTGATGTCGCGCCGCTCGCGTGCGCTCGGGATCGTCGCGCTCGTGACGCTCGCGTTCGGCTTCGCGGTGCACGAGATCCTCGGCGCGATCGACAAGTCGTGGATTGCCGGCGAGCACCAGGGCGGCTTCGCAGGCGTCACCGATCACTGGGTCGCTGCGCCGGCGCATATGGCGCGCTGGATCGCGCCCGCCTCGTATATCGGGCTGATCGCCGTCGTGCTGCTCGTGACGATGGTGCGCGGACGGCTGCGGCTCGCCCTGCTCGTGCCGACGCTCTACCTGGCGGCGTTCGTGTGGGAGAACGTGATGCTCGCGAAGCCCGAGCCGGCCCGCTACATCGTGCTCGGCGTGATCCTGATCGCGCTGATGATCCTGCGTCCGAACGGCTTGCTCGGCGAGCGACGTGTGGAGATCGTCTAAATGCCGATCCTCGACATCAAAGGCGTCTCGCTGTCGTTCGGCGGGCTGAAGGTCGTCGACGGCCTTGACCTGCACGTCAACGAGGGCGAGATCGTCTCGGTGATCGGCCCGAACGGCGCGGGCAAGACGACGCTCTTCAATCTGATCACCGGCATCTACCGGCCTGACGAGGGCGACATCACGCTCGACGACCAGAGCATCGTCGGCCTCCAGCCGCACGTGATCAGCAAGCGCGGTGTGTCGCGCACGTTCCAGACGTTGCGCCTCTTCTTGAACATGTCGGTCAAGGAGAACGTGATGGCCGCCGCGTACGGCCACACGCGCGCCGGCGTCTTTCGCTCGATGCTGCGCACGCCGGGCATGCGGCGTGAGGAGCGGGAGATCGAGCAGCTGGCGCAGGAGCGGCTCGCGTTCTTCGGTAAGCGGCTGATGGGTTACCGCTGGGACCAGCCCGCATACTCGCTCTCCTACGCGAATCGGCGCCGGCTCGAGATCGCGCGCGCGACCGCGACGAACCCGCGCATCCTCCTGCTCGACGAGCCGGCGGCCGGCATGAACCCCTCCGAGACGCACGAGATCACGGAGCTGATCGGCGAGCTCCGGACCGAGGGCGGCTACACGATCCTCGTGATCGAGCACGACATGCACGTCGTCGAGGGGATCTCCGACCGGGTGGTCGCGCTCGACCACGGCGTCAAGATCGCCGAAGGCTCGTTCGATGCCGTCGCGACGAACGCGAAGGTCGTCGAGGCGTACCTCGGCCTGCAGACGGCGGCGACGAAGTGACCAACGCAGGCTCGACGGAGTCGTCTGGAAAGTCGCTGCTCGAGCTCGACAACGTCGACACGTACTACGGGCAGATCCACATCCTGCAGGGGTTGTCGATCCGCATCGAAGCAGGCGAGCTCGTCTGCCTGCTCGGCGGCAACGCATCGGGGAAGTCGACGACGCTGAAGACGATCCTCGGGATCGTCCGGCCACGCAGCGGCGTTGTGCGCGTCGACGGCGAGGACGTGACGAAGCGGCCGACGAGCTACCGAATCGGGCGCGGGCTCGCGATCGTGCCGGAGAACCGGCGCCTGTTCGCGCCGATGACGGTGCTCGAGAACCTCGAGATGGGCGCGTACCTGCGCGGCGCCGGCTCGAAGGAAGACTTCGAGCGCGTCTACGAGCTCTTCCCGCTGCTCTACGAGCGGCGCTCGCAGCTAGCGGGCACGTTGTCGGGCGGCGAACAGCAGATGGTCGCAATGGGCCGCGCGCTCATGTCGCGCCCGAAGTTGCTCCTGATGGACGAGCCGTCGATGGGGCTCGCGCCGATCCTCGTCGAGAAGAATTTCGAGATCATCAAGCAGGTGCACGAGTCGGGTGTGGCGATGCTGATCGTCGAGCAGAACGCGAACGTTTCGCTGTCGATCGCAGACCGGGGATATGTCCTCTCGACCGGGCGCCTCGTGCTAGAAGGTCCGGCGGCGATGTTGCGCGAGAACGAGGAGCTGCGGAAGGCGTACCTTGGCCGTTAGGGCCGATGTTTCGGCCTGTCGCGCTCGCTTCCCGATCTTCGAGCGACTCGTCTACATCAACTCGTGCTCACAGGGCGCGCTCTCGGACTCGGTCCGCGCCGCCTACGACGAGTACCTCACCGGCTGGGACGAGCGCGGCGCGCCGTGGGACTACTGGGTCGAGCGCACCGAAGCGGCGCGGACGGCGTTCGCCGGGCTCGTCGGCGGCGAGCCCGACGAGATCGCGGTCACGACCTCGCTCTCGGCCGG
>DATBDB010000097.1:0-1747 GCA_036270155.1 Gaiellaceae bacterium | reverse complement strand
CGTTCTTCGCGACGACGACGTCACCCGAGTCGACTGCGGCGCGATGCTCCACGCCGGTGCCGACGAGCGGCGCCTGCGGGATCATCAGCGGCACGGCCTGCCTCTGCATGTTCGCGCCCATGAGCGCGCGGTTTGCGTCGTTGTGCTCGAGGAACGGGATCATGGCGGTCGCGATCGACACGATCTGCGCCGGGGCGACGTCCATGAAGTCGATGTCCTTGGCGCCTGCGATCACGGCCTCACCCTCGGACGAGCGGCAGAGCACCTGTTCGTGCTCGAACTTGCCGTTCTTGTCGACGGGCTCCGAGGCCTGCGCGATCGTCCACTGCGCTTCCTCGGCTGCATCGAGGTACGTGATGTCGTCGGTCACCTTGCCGCCCACGACCTTGCGGTACGGCGTCTGGATGAAGCCGAACTGCGAGACGGTCGCCATCGATGCGAGCGAGCCGATCAGGCCGATGTTCGGGCCTTCAGGCGTCTCGATCGGGCACATGCGGCCGTAGTGCGTCGGGTGCACGTCGCGCACCTCGATCGGCGCGCGCTCGCGGGTCAGGCCACCTGCACCGAGCGCCGAGAGACGCCGGCGGTGCGTGAGGCCGTCCAGCGAGTTCGTCTGCTGCATGAACTGCGACAGCTGCGACGAGCCGAAGAACTCCTTCAGCGCGGCGACGACGGGCCGGATGTTGATGATCGTCTGCGGCGTGATCGTGTCCACGTCCTCAGTCGTCATGCGCTCACGGACGACGCGCTCCATGCGGTACAGACCGACGCGGAACGCCTCCTGGATCAGCTCGCCCGTGGTGCGGAGGCGGCGGTTGCCGAAGTGCTCGTACTCGTCGAGCTCCGAGCGGATCGGGTCGCGGTTCATCGAGATACCGTCGGCCGCGTAGTCCTTCGACTCGTCGTTCAGGCCGATCATGTGCGGCATCGCGACGAGCTTCTGGACGAGCGCCAGGATGTCCTGAGTCGTCAGGACGCGCGTCTCCTCCGGAACGTCCACGCCGAGGCGTTGGTTCAGCTTGTAGCGGCCGACCTTCGTCAGGTCGTAGCGCTTGGCATCGAAGAAGAGCGACTTGAGCAGGTTGCGGGCGTTGTCGAGCGTCGGCGGCTCACCCGGGCGCTGCTTCTTGAAGACCTCGATCAGGGCCTCTTCCTCGCGCGTGGTCGCGTCCTTCTCGAGGGTCTTCTCGATGAAGTGCGAGTTGTTGAACAGCTTGAGGATCGCTTCGTTCGTCGACGTATCGAGCTGGAACCCGGTGGTCGGGTCCTCGGCCGGCAGCGCACGCAGCAGCGTGGTGATCGGCAGCTTGCGCTTGCGGTCGATCCGGGCGTAGACGACGCCCTTCTTGTCGATCTCGAGCTCGAGCCACGAGCCGCGGCTCGGCATCAGGTTCGCGGTGAAGACCTGCTTCGTCGCGTCCTTCGGCTCCATCAGATAGGCGCCCGGCGACCGCACGAGCTGCGTGACAATCACGCGCTCGGTGCCGTTGATGATGAATGTCCCCCATTCCGTCATCATCGGGAAGTCGCCCATGAACACCGTCTGTTCGCGGATCTCGCCCGTCTCCGTGTTCACGAAGCGGACCGTCATCGAGAGCGGTGCCTGGTAGGTCAGATCCTTTTCGCGGCACTCCTGGATGGAGAACTGCGGCTCACCGAAGCGGTACTCGCCGAACTCGACGGCGAGCGTGCCGGTGTAGTCCTGGATCGGGGAAATGTCGTCGATGGTCTCCCGAAGACCTTCGTT
>DATBDB010000096.1:0-25986 GCA_036270155.1 Gaiellaceae bacterium | reverse complement strand
CCGCGGTCCTCCGAGAACACCGCACCGGTGAGGCCGTACGGCGCCGTGCGGTCGATTAGACCCAGCGTGTCGTCCCACTTGCCCTCGTCGTAGACGTAGGTCGTGACGACCGGGCCGAACAGCTCCTCGCGCATCGTCCGGAAGCCGGGATCGCGCGTCTCGATCACGGTCGGCTCGACGAAGTAGCCGTGCGAGTCGTCATAGCCGCCGCCGACGACGATGTCAGCGTCCGCGCTCGCCTTCGCCTCTTCGATCGCCTCGGACTGGGTGCGGAACGACGAGCCGTCGATCACCGCGCCCATGAAGTTGCCGAAGTCGGAGACGTCGCCCATCTTGATCGTCGCAACCTCTTCCTGCAGGCGCTCGCGGAGCTCCGGCCAGAGGTTCGACGGCGCGTAGACGCGCGACGACGCCGAGCACTTCTGTCCCTGGTACTCGAACGAGCCGCGCACGATCGCCGCGGCGAGCGCGTCGACGTCCGCCGACGGGTGGGCGACGATGAAGTCCTTGCCGCCCGTCTCGCCGACGATGCGGGGGTAGTTGCGATAGCGCTCCATGTTCGAGGCGACCGTGCGCCACATCGAGTTGAAGACCGGGGTGGAGCCGGTGAAGTGGATCCCCGCGAGGTGCGGGCTCGAGAGCGCCGCGTCGCCGATCGTCTGGCCCGATCCGTAGACGAGGTTGATCACGCCGTCCGGAAGTCCGGCCTCCTGGAAGAGGCGCATCAGGTAATAGGCGGAGAGCATCGCGGTGCCCGCGGGCTTCCAGACGACGACGTTGCCCATCAGCGCAGGCGAGCTCGTCAGGTTGGCGGCGATCGCGGTGAAGTTGAACGGCGAGACCGCGAAGACAAAGCCTTCGAGCGGTCGGTACTCCAGGCGGTTCCAGATCCCGGGCGAAGACCTCGGTTGCTCCTCGTAGACCCGGACCATGAACTCGACGTTGAAGCGGAAGAAGTCGATCGCCTCGCAGGCCGCGTCGATCTCCGCCTGATGGGCGGTCTTCGACTGGCCGAGCATCGTCGCGGCGTTGAGTGTGTCGCGCCAAGGGCCGGCGAGCAGCTCGGCGGCGCGCAGCACCACGCCTGCGCGCTCCTCCCACGGCCAGCGCGACCAGTCCTCCCACGCCTTCGCCGCGGCGTCAATCGCCAGCTGCACGTGCTCCGCGCCGCCCTGGTGGACGTCGGCGAGAACGTGCTCCTTGTCGTGGGGCATCACGGCCGGCTTCGTGTCGCCGGTGAAGACGTCCTGGCCGCCGATAACCAGCGGGATCTCGGTGCGCTCGTTGCGCATCTGCTCGAGCCGGCGCTGAAGCCGCAGGCGCTCAGGGCTGCCCGGGGCGTAATCGTGGATCGGCTCGTTGTGCGCGGGCGGTGGACGGAAGATCGCGTGGGTGCTCATGCGCCGTAGATTACGGACGTGGACCTGTCGCACGTCCTGTGGATCGGCGGCGGGCCGGAGAGCGGGAAGTCGTCGATCGCACGGGAGCTTGCCCGCCGGTTCGAGCTTCAGCTCTATGCGGTCGACGAGCACGAGGCGGCGCACGAGCCGCGGATGCCGTTCTTCGTCGTTGACGGCTCGGTCGAGGCGCTCCTGACGAACTCGCGCCACCGGTTTCGGCTCGTGCTCGAGGATCTGGCCGCGCTTCCGCCGTCACCTGCAGCGATCGTCGAGGGCGCCCAACTGTTTCCCACCTCCGTCGCCGCGGTGCTCAGGGAGCCCGACCACGCGCTGTTCCTGCTCCCGGTCGAGCCGAACGAGCAAGACCTGATCACCCGGCGCATCGGCTGGGAGGCGAGAGACCTCCGCCTCGCGACACTTCCTGTCGACGCGCCGCTCGACGAGATGATCGAGCGGGCGGCCGCCCACTTCCTGCCCGTACTCAGCGCCGCAAGAGATAGGTCGCCGTCACCACGACCCACACCATGAAGCCGAGCGACGAGGCGTACACCGCGTCGCCGGCGAGCGTCCAGTTCGCGGCGGCCTCGACGAGGCCGACCGCCAGGACGGCGAGGCCGCCGACGAGGCCGGCTTGACCGAACCACTTCGGGATCTTGCGCGCCCGCCACGCGGCCTGCGACGAGCCGATGATCACCGTCGCGGCGCAGGCGGACGCCGGGCCGGCGGCCTGCGTCGTTCCGGCCATGACCGCGACCGTCTCGAGCGCGAGGTAGGCCGCGCCGCCGAGCACGACCACGCTCGCGAAGAACCCGTCCGGATCGAAGCGGACGAGCCGCGAACGCAGGCTCGCGAGGAACCAAAGGTAGGCGAATGCTGCGGCCGTGAGGAGCGCCGTCGTGGCCCGAACATGGTCACGGCCGAGCAGCAGCGCCGGCAGGGCGAGCACCACATATGCGTACCCGAGAGCCGGGAGACTCGCCCGCGTCACGCGGCGAAGCTACAACATCGAGAGATGAAGCCGACGCTCGTGCAGTACGACGCACCCGGCTGGGGCGTGGGCGAGGTGTGGCTCGACGACGACGGATGCGTCTTCTACAGCGAGCTTCCTCGTCCGAAACGGACACGTCCGGTGTCAGACACGGGTGATGACCTTTCGAGACGGCTCACGGCCTTCTTTGCCGGCGAGCCGGACGACTTCGCGGACGTGCCCCTGCGGCTCGACGACGGGTTCTACGGCGACTGCGCGCGCGCTCTGCGAGCGGTCAAACGCGGCGAGGTCGTCACCTACGGCGAGCTCGCGGCGCTCGCCGGTCGGCCCGGTGCGGCGCGCGCGGCGGGAACGTTCTGCGCGCGGTGCCAGCTCGCGCCGTTCTTGCCGGTGCACCGCGTGGTCGCCGCCAACGGGATCGGCAGCTGGGGCTCGCACGGCGTCGCCTACAAACGGCGGCTGCTGGAGCTCGAGGGTTGGCGGCCCTGACGATGCCGCTCTCCGACGACTTGAGAGACGAGTTGGCGCAGATCGCGCCGCCCCGTCGCTGCTGCCGCCTCGCCGAGCTCTCGGCGCTCTTCCACGCCTCAGGCGCCTGGCACCTGCGGGGCGGGCACGTCGCCGTGCACCTCGATCTCGCGAGCTCGGCGGCGGCGCGGCGGGCGTTTGCATTGCTGCGCGACCTCGGCGTGCGCTCGGAGATCCGCACCTACAAGCGGACCTCGTTCGGCCAGGCGACCCGCTACCAGCTGCACGTCGAGGTCGATGAGCGCGCGCTCACGGTGCTGCGCGAGGCGGGCGTCCTGTCGGCGACCGGCGCGCCGCTCGAGTATCCACCGAAGCGCGTCGTCGGCCGCTCGTGCTGCCGGGGCGCATACCTCCGCGGCGCGCTGCTCGGCGGCGGATCGCTCTCAGGCCCGCGTGACCCGCACCTCGAACTCCGCGTCAGCGGGCTCGACGGCGCGCGCTTCATCGCCGACGTTGCCGTCCGCGAGGGCGTGGAGCTCGCCGTCGCCGAGCGTCGCTCGCATGCGGTTGCCTATGCCAAGGGCCATGAGCCGATCGCCGACGTGCTCGCACTCGCCGGAGCGGGGGACACCGCCCTGCGCCTCGAGGAGCACGCGGTGCTCGCGGCGCTTCGCGCCGATGCGAACCGGCTTGCGAACGCCGACGAGGCGAATCTCGTTCGCGCCGCGCGCGCGGCGCATCGCCAACTCGAAGCGATCCGCGCGCTTGACCTCGACACGTTGCCGCCGCACCTCGCCGAGATTGCGGAGCTCCGTCTCCGCCATCCATCGGCGTCATTGCGGGAGCTCGCCGCCAAAGCGCGCCCGCCGCTCTCCAAGGCCTCCGCCCACCGCCGTTTACAGGCTGTCGTGAAGCTTGTTGAAACGTAGTGTTGTCTACTTTGCAACTGCTCTAGCCATCATCGGGCCAAGCTGCCCATACTGAGTTCGCGGCGGGTCCGAGTTCAGTTGACGGCGGATACAGACCCCGTCCACCGTCACCGCTGAACACGGTTCAAAGCCTGGGGGGAGGGTCGTCCTCGGAGCCTCCCCCCAGGCCCGCCGTTCGCATTGCGATACCGTTCGCGGCCGTGAGCCAGGCGAAATTCGACGAGCTCAGGACGCGGCTCGCAGAGATCGCGGATCTGGTGAAGACCGCCTCGATCCTCGGGTGGGACCAGCACGTGATGATGCCGCCGCGCGGCGCGGCGATTCGCGCCGAGCAGATGGCGACGGTCGGGCGCATCGCGCACCAGAAATTCACCTCAGCCGACGTCGGCAAGCTGATCGACGAGCTCCGCGGCTGGGGCGAGCAGCAGGAGTACGACTCGCTCGAGGCGAGCATGATCCGGGTCGCGGCGAAGGACTGGGAGAAGGCGAGCAAGGTCCCGGCCGATCTGCGCGCAGAGATGTCGCGCTCGGCCGCACTCGCGAACCCGGTCTGGGTGGAGGCGCGCAAGCAGAACGACTTCAAGACCTTCCTGCCGGTCCTGCGCAAGAACCTCGATCTTCGCAAGCGCTACATCGAGTGCTTCGAGATCGACGATGAGCCGTACGACGTCGTGCTCGACGACTACGAGCGCGGGATGAAGACGAAGGAAGTGCGCCGCATCTTCGATTACTTGAAGGAGCACCAGGCGCCGCTCGTCAAGGAGGTCGCCGCGCGCGGCGGGAACGAGCCGCGTGCGCCGCGCTTCGAGATCGAGCCCCAGAAGGTCTTCGAGCTCGAGGTCGCACACGCATTCGGCTTCACGGACGACGCGTGGCGTCTCGACCCGACCGTGCACCCGTTCGCGTCGGGCGCCGGCATCGAGGACATCCGCATCACGACCCGCTACTTCACCGAGCACCTTGGCGGCCTCTTCGGGACGATGCACGAGTTCGGCCACGGGCTCTACGAGCACCAGATCGACCCGGCGCTCGAGCGCACGCCGCTCGCCCGTGGGGTGTCGCTCGGCATGCACGAGTCGCAGAGCCGCATGTGGGAGAACCTCGTCGGCCGCTCGATGCCGTTCTGGCGTCACTTCTTCCCGCGCCTGCAGGAGCTGCACCCGGACGCGCTCGGCAACTACGACGTCGAGCGCTGGTACCGCGAGGTCAACCTGGTCGAGCCTTCGCTGATCCGCGTCGAGGCGGACGAGGCGACCTACAACCTGCACATCATCCTGCGCTTCGAGCTGGAGCAGGCGATGCTCGCGGACGAGTTCCCGCTCGAGCAGCTGCCGGAGGAGTGGAACAGCCGCATGTGGGACTACCTCGGGATCGCCGTCCCGAACGACACGGAGGGCGTGCTCCAGGACGTCCACTGGTCGGGCGGTTCGATCGGCTACTTCCCGACCTACGCGCTCGGCAACTTGATCTCGGCGCAGATCTGGGAGCGCGTGGTCACCGAGCTTCCCGACATTTACGACGGCTTCGAGCAGGGAGAGTTCGGCCAGCTCCGCGAGTGGCTGCGCGAGAACCTGCACCGGCACGGCCGCAAGTTCACGCCCGGCGAGACGCTCGAGCGCGTCTGCGGCACGTCCGAGATCGACCCGGCGCCGTACGTGCGCTACCTGCGCGAGAAGCTCGCTGCGATCTACGGGATCGCTGAAGCCGCCTGAGGCGTGCTGTGCGAGTACTCGTGCTCTCACGCCAAACCTCCGGGTAACGTAGGCGCATGGCCAAAACTCGCGTAGGTATCAATGGATTCGGCCGCATCGGCCGTAACTTCTTCCGAGCGGCGCAGGAGCGCGGTGCGGATTTCGAGATCGTTGCGTTCAACGATCTCGGTGATGTCCCGACCATGGCGCACCTCCTCCGCCACGATTCGGTGCTCGGCACGTTCAAGGGAACGGTGGAGTCGGAGGGCGGCTCGCTCAAGGTCGACGGCAAGGAGCTGAAGGGACTTGCCGAGCGCGATCCGGCGAACCTGCCGTGGGGTGACCTCGGCGTCGACGTCGTGATCGAGTCGACCGGGTTCTTCACCGATCGCGCCTCGGCGCAGAAGCATCTCGACGCCGGTGCTAAGAAGGTGATCATCTCCGCGCCCGCAACCGACCCCGACATCACGCTCGTCCTGGGCGTGAACGACGACCAGTACGACCCGGAGCAGCACTCGATCATCTCAAACGCCTCGTGCACGACGAACTGTGTCGCGCCGCTGGCGAAGGTGCTGGACGACACGTTCGGCGTCGAGCGCGGGTTCATGACCACGATTCACGCGTACACCAACGACCAGCAGATCCTCGACTTGCCGCACAAGGATCTCCGTCGCGCACGTGCCGCGGCGATCAACCTGATCCCGACCTCGACCGGCGCCGCGAAGGCGATCGGGCTCGTGCTCCCGCACCTCAAGGGCAAGGTGGACGGCATCTCGGTGCGCGCGCCAGTCCCGACCGGCTCTCTGACCGACCTCGTCGTCGAGCTGCGCGGCGAAGCAACCGCCGACTCGATCAACGCGGCGTTCAAGGCGGCCGCCGAGTCAGGCCCGCTTGCTCCGTACCTCGACTACTCGACCGAGCCGCTCGTCTCGACGGACATCGTCCATTCGCCTGCGTCGTGCACGTTCGACAGCGAGCTGACGATGGCGAACGGCACGTCGGCGAAGGTCTTCGGCTGGTACGACAACGAGTGGGGTTACTCGTGCCGGCTGGTCGACCTGCTCGCAAAAATCGCATGAGAGTGCCGCGGTCAGTCGAGGCCGCGGACGTCGATGGCAAGGTCGTCCTCGTTCGGTCGGATCTGAACGTGCCGCTCGAGGACGGCCGTGTCGCGGACGACACGCGCATCCGCTCGTCGCTTCCCACGATCGAGCTGCTGCTCGAGCGTGGCGCGCGCGAGGTCCGCGTCTGCTCGCACCTCGGACGGCCGAAGGGCCCGGACGACAAGTACGCGATCGCTCCGGTGCGCGAGCGGCTGCGCGAGCTCGTCGGCGATGAGCGCGTGACCGTGCTCGAGAACACCCGCTTCAACCCCGGCGAGACGAAGAACGACGTGACCTACGCCCGCGAGCTCGCAGAGGGCTGCGACGTCTTCGTCAACGATGCGTTCGGCTCTGCGCACCGCGCGCATGCGTCGACCGTCGGCGTCGCGCAGCTGCTGCCGGCCTACGCGGGCTTGCTGCTCTTGGCCGAGCTCGAGAACCTCGGGAAGCTGCTCGGCGAGGTCGAGCGGCCGTTCGTGATCGTCTCGGGCGGCGCGAAGGTGGAAGACAAGATCGGCGTGCTCGAGAATCTCGGCTCTCGTGCGGACGACGTGCTGATCGGGGGGAAGATGGCCGAGGACGTTCGCTCGGAAAACCCGTTCTCGTTCGATGCCGTCCTCCCGAAGGACGTCGTCGCGGCATCGTCGTTCGACGCGGACGCCGAGACCCGGGTGACGCCGTTCGACTCGCTGCCGGAGGGCTGGCTCGGGCTCGACGTCGGGCCGGAGACACGCGAGGACTTCGCCGGCCGGATCGCGGGCGCGCGCACCGTCTTCTGGAACGGCCCGATGGGCGTCTTCGAATGGCCGAAGTTCTCCGAGGGCACGTTCGCGGTGGCGCGAGCTCTCGCCGAGAGCGATGGGTTCACCGTCGTCGGCGGCGGCGACTCGGTGCGCGCCGTGCACGACGCCGGCGTCGCCGATCGCATCTCGTGGATCTCAACCGGGGGCGGCGCCTCGCTCGAGTTGCTCGAAGGCAAGGAGCTTCCCGGTGTGGCGGCGATCCCCGATGCGTGATCTCCTCGCACCCGTGATACTGACCCGATGCTGATCGCCGGCAACTGGAAGATGTTCAAGGGCCCCGCCGAAGCAGGCGCGTTCTGCCGCGAGCTGCGCGACGCGGACCTGCCCGACGACGTCGATGTCGTCGTGTGCCCGCCGTACGTCTCACTCGAGGCCGCCGTGCAGGCGCTCGCAGGCACCGAGGTCGGCGTGTTCGCGCAGAACTGCCACTGGGAGCTCGACGGCGCGTACACCGGCGAGGTCTCGACGTCGATGCTCCAGGAGCTCGGGGTGTACGGCACCCTCGTCGGCCACTCCGAACGCCGCCAGTGGTTCGGTGAGACCGATGAGACTGTCGCGCAACGCGTGCGGACTGCACTCGAGCAGGGGTTGCACGTGATCGCGTGCGTCGGCGAGAGCGAGTTCGAGCGCGAAGCGGGGGAGACCGACGCGGTCCTCCGCCGCCAGGTCGGAGTCCTCGAGGCAGACGAGAACCTCGTCATCGCCTACGAGCCGGTGTGGGCGATCGGCACCGGCAAGACCGCGACGCCCGAGATGGCCCAGCAGGCGCACGAGACGATCAAGTCGGTGCTCGACCTGCCGGTGCTCTACGGCGGCTCGGTCAAGCCCGACAATGCGGCCGAGCTGATGTCGCAGCCGGCGGTGGACGGCGCGCTCGTCGGCGGAGCATCCCTCGACGTCGAGTCGTTCGCCGCGATATGCCGGAACGCTTCGCCCTCGTAACCCTCGTCATCCTCGACGGCTGGGGCCTCGCGCCGGCCGGGCCGGGGAATGCGGTCGAGCTCGCGGACACGCCGGTCTTCGACCGCCTTTGGCGCGACTATCCGCACACGACGATCGAGGCGTCGGGCGAGGCGGCAGGCCTGCCGCCCGGCCAGATGGGAAACAGCGAGGTCGGGCACCTGACGATCGGCGCCGGCCGGCGGCTCTACCAGGATCTGATGCGCGTGAACAAGGCGATCGAGGACGGGTCGCTCTTCGAGAACCCGGTGCTGCGCAGCGCGTTCGACCGGGGCAAGCGCGTTCACTTGATGGGACTCGTCTCGCACGGCGGTGTCCACTCGCACATCGACCACGTCAAAGCACTGCTCCGCTTCGCACCCGAGAAGACCTGGCTGCACGCGTTCACCGACGGCCGGGACGTCTCACCGACCTCAGCCGTACGCGACCTCGCCGAGCTGCCGCTGAACCGGATCGCCACGGTCGTCGGCCGCTACTACGCGATGGATCGCGACCAGCGCCTCGAGCGTACGCAGGCGGCCTTTGACGGGATCGTGCACGGGCTGGGCAAGCAGGTCTCCGCCGACGGGATCCTGGCCGCCGTGCAGGAGAGCTACGACGCGGGCATCACCGACGAGTTCATCGAGCCGATCTGCGTCGAGGGCGCGCCGCGGGTCGAACACGGGGACACGGTGATCTTCTTCAACTTCCGTCCGGATCGCGGGCGGCAACTGACGCGCATGCTGCTCGACCACGGGATCGACGTCACGACGATGACGCGGTATTCATCCGACCTCGACACACCGATCGCGTTCGCGGAGCAGGACATCGACGGCACGCTCGCGGAGGTGCTCGCCGAGCATGACGTCCGTCAGTTGCACGTGGCCGAGACCGAGAAGTACGCGCATGTCACCTACTTCTTCAACGGCGGCCGGGAGGACGCCTGGCCCGGCGAGACGAGGACGCTCGTGCCGAGCCCGCGCGACGTCCCGAGCTACGACTTCAAGCCTGAGATGTCGGCGAGCGAGGTGGCGGACGAGGTCGTCGAGCAGATCGACGACGGCTATGGGTTCTGCGTCGTCAACTTCGCGAACCCCGACATGGTCGGCCACACCGGATCGATCCCGGCGGTCGTCGAAGCGGTGGAGACGGCCGACCGCTGCCTCGGCCGGATCGTCGAGCGGGTGAGCGAGCTCGGCGGCGTCTGCCTCGTCACGGCCGACCATGGGAACGCCGAGAAGATGCTCGAGGCCGACGGCGTCAGCCCGCACACCGCCCATACCACGAACCCGGTCCCGTTGATCGTGACGATCGCCGGAGCGACCCTGGCCGAGGGCGGCGAGCTCGCCGATCTGGCCCCGACTGCCCTGCAGTTGCTGGGAATCGAGCCGCCGTTGCAAATGACCGGGAAGGCCCTTGTAAATCGCTCGTAAGGTTGATGAAAACGGCGGAAAGCAGGGTTATACTCCGGCTCCCTTGTCTCTCCCTCAGCCTGACCTGGCGGTCCTCCGGAAGGCCCAACGAGGAGACGAGCGCGCTTTCGCGATCATTCTCCGCACCTATCAGACTCCGGTCTACAACTACGTCCTGCGCCTGACGAACGGCGATCGGGCGCTCGCCGAGGACCTGACGCAGGAGGTTTTTCTCCGTGTCTTCCAGGGCCTGCCGCGGTTCTCGCTCCGGTGCAAGTTCACCACGTGGCTCTTCCAGGTGACGAAGAACCGGGTGCTCGACGAGCTGCGCGCGAAGGAGCGCCGGCCGCTCAACCCGATCAACCTGGACGACGCGCCGCAGCTCGAGGTGCTCGACCAGCCCGTCGAGCGGGCCGAGGCGATCGACGCCCTCTGGCAGGCGATCGACGGCCTGCCCGTCGATCTCAAGATGGCCCTGCTCCTGCGCGACGTCGTCGGCCTCTCCTACAACGAAATCGCCGACTCGCTCGAGGTGACCCTCGCGACGGTCAAGTGGCGGATCTTCAAGGCCCGCGAAGACGTCCAGCTGGCGCTCGCCCGCGAGGGCATCACGTTCGGCGCCGCCGCCGACGCACAGGCCCTGTAAGACTCAGCCTCTTTAAGACTCAGCCTCTTTAGAACTCGGCCGCTTCAACGCGAGTAGGTCTTCAGCCAGGCGCTGAGGTTGCGCGCCTGCTGGGCGGGTGTCGTTGCGTGGGGCACCGGCTCGACGCGTGCCGGGTGGCTCGTCCAGCCGGCGGTAGCAACGCTGGCCAGGGCGGCCACGATCGCCGCAGCCGCTCCGGCCGCCAGCAGCTTCGAACGCGCCGAGAACTGCGGGCGGTGCTCCGCGCGAGACGGCCGCAGGACCTGTGTGACGCCAAACGACGACGCAACCTCTTCAGCGGACGGCCGCGCCCCGAGGTCGTGCGCCCGCATGCGGTCGATGAGCAGGCGGTCGTCCTCGGTGGCTCCCTCGAGCAACTCGTCGAGGACGACGCCGAGCGAATAGACGTCCGCCTCCGTTCCGACGACGCGCCCCTCGGCCTGCTCCGGCGAGAGGTAGCGCATGGTGCCGAGGACCGTTCCGATCTGCGTCACCATCGTCTCCTCGAGAGCGCGCGCGATCCCGAAGTCCGCGATCTTCACGTGCCCGTTCTCCGAGCGCAGGAGGTTCGCGGGCTTCAGATCGCGGTGGACGACGCCGCGGCCGTGCGCGTGCGCGAGCCCGGCGGCAACCTCGCCGGCCTCCTCGCGCGTCAGCGCAGCTCCTTCCAGCGTGCCGCCGGTCACGAGCTCCATCACGATGCACGGAAGACCGTCGACCTCGGTGATGTCGTACGTCTGGACGAGGTTCGGGTGGTGGAGCTTCGAGGCGATCCGCGCCTCGCGCAGGAACCGCGCTCGGAACTCGGCATCGCCTGCGAGATGCTCGGCGAGCACCTTCAGCGCGACCGGGCGCTCCAGCTGCTCGTGCCAGCCCGCGTAGACGACCGCCATGCCGCCGCGGCCGATCTCGGTGTCAAGGCGATAGGTGCTCAATCTTTGCCTTTGCCCTTGCCGTGATGACCGTCCCGGTGCTTCTTCCCGTGCTCGGGGACGATCGTGACGACCGGCGGCGTGACCGTCGCGGCTGGGACCGGGGGCAGGCACGGCGGCGTCTGCGCGACGAGAGCGTTCACGCCCGAGGTCAGCGACTCCTGCAGCGCGGGTGGGATGCGGTGCGCATTGACGAGTGCGATCGCCTGCCTGTTCAGTGCGCGGATGTCGCGTGCCTGCGCGCACGCGGCTTCGCGAGGGATCTTGTCGGCGAGTGTGATCAGCGGCGCGGCAGCTTGGCGCGCCATGTGCGGTCCCCCGCCGCCGCCGCAGCCGGCGAGCAGCACGGCGGCGGCGGGGAGGAGCGCAGTGCTACGACGAAGTCTCGTTCGGATCCTCCTTGGACGCGAGCGCCAGGGAGGCCGTGCGCACTGTGTCGAGATGGCGCTTCTGGATCGGCAGCGCCCAGTTGACGAGCTCGGAGACGTCACCTCTGTGGGCGCGGTCGTTGAGCGCGCTGAGAATCTCCCAGTGGCCGACCTCGCCGGCCTCCGCCATCGTCAGGAACTCGAAGCCGTCGAGCGAATCCGACGCTTCGTCGAGATAGGTCTTCATCATCTTCTGCGCCTTCTGCTTGACCTCGCGCGCCTCGCCGAGGATGGCCGTCTTCTTGCCTTCGAACGAGCCGGCGACCTCGGTGCCGCGCGCTTCCGTCTCCTTCGCCTCGTCGCGCATGAGCTCGAGCTTGCGCACGAGCTCGTCGTTGCCGTCGTCCTTCGCCAGCTTGGTCACCTTCTGGCCGGCTTCCTGCGCGGCCATCGCAAGACCCACGACCTCGCCGAGCTTCGACTCGAGATTCGTCAACTCCGCCATCGTTCAACCCCTCCTCTTAGACGCCGCGTGCAAGCCGGGTGGCCAGGTCCTCAGGGAGGCCGGCCGCCCGCATCTCCGCCTGCGTCAGTTCGATCGGATACGGAACACGCCGAAAAGCTGCCCGTCCCGCGCCGATCTCAATCAAAGCCCACGCCGCGCGGGCGTCGCTGTCTCGGGGCTGGCCGACCGAGCCCGGGTTGATCAGCCAGCGGGCGCCCGAAGTATCGACCTCGGTGCCGCCGCGGACCAGACCGCCGTCGAGTGTCTTCCCGTCCCAGGAGAGCGCCAGGGCCAAGTGGCTGTGCCCGACGAGCACGATCGGCGCGGTCGTGACCTCGAGATTCTCGAGCGCGACCTCCTCACTGAGCACGTACTCCCAGACGGGATCGCGCGCGCTGCCGTGGTAGAGCTCGAGCCCCTCGCGCGTCGCAGCCGGCTCGAGGGTGCGCAGCCAGTCCGCCTGCTCCTTGCCGAGTGCGTCTGCCGTCCAGTGCGCCGACTGGGCCGCGAGCGGCCCGAAATCGGACGTGCGGAGCTTGCCGATCGCCGCGAGGTCGTGGTTCCCGACCAGCACGACCGCCGCTCGCTCCCGCACGATGTCGGCACACTCGTTCGGCCTGGGGCCGTAGCCCACGACGTCGCCGAGACACCAGATCTCGTCGACCGCCTCGGCCTCGATGTCGGTTAGGACCGCCTCGAGGGCGTGAAGATTGGAATGAATGTCGGAGATGACCGCGATGCGCATCAGGAAGGCCGCCACGCTAGCCGTCGCCGCAGGGGTGTGGTGCACCTGTGCGTGGCTGCTCGCCCGAACGAGCGTGCCGTCGCTCGACGTCTCGGGGCTCGACGTGCACCGGTACTTCTCCCAGCGCTCGCTCGACCGGGCCGCGAGCTACACCCGGGGCGTCCAACTGCTGTGGCTGCTCAGCACCGCAGCGACGCTGGCGGTGCTCGTCGTGCTCGCGCGGCTCCTGCCGGCGCGGGCACGGTCGATCGGCCTCGGGCGGATCGGCAGCGCAGTGATCCTCGGGATGGTGCTGATCGTCGCGCTCTGGTTCGTCGGGCTGCCGTTCAGCTTCGCCGAGCTGTGGTGGCAGCACCACTGGGGGCTCGGCCCGTTCGACGTCCTCGCGTGGCTGGGCGGGCAGTGGTCGATGCTCGCGCCGGCGGCGCTCTCCGCCCTCGCGACGATCGTGCTCCTCGTCGGGTTGGCGGGCCGCTTCCGCCACTGGTGGCTCGTCGCCACCCCGGTCGTGGTCGTGATCGCGGCGTTCTTTCTGTTCGTCTCCGGCTGGTTGCAGGCGTCAGGGACGGATCCGCTCCGGAACCGCCAGCTGGCGGCGGACGCGCGTCGCATGGAGCGCCTCGAGCACGTGACCGGGACGCCCGTCAGCGTGCAGGACGTCTCGAAGTGGACCGACCAGCCGAACGCGTTCACCGTCGGCTTCGGGCCGTCGGCCCACGTGGTGATCTGGAACACGCTGCTCGACGGACGCTTCACGCGCGGCGAGCAGGTGGTCGTGATCGCGCACGAGCTCGGCCATGTGCGCAGCCGCCACATCCTCAAGGGCATCGGCTGGACTGCGCTCGTCGCGCTGCCGACGCTGTGGATCCTCGCGCTCGCCACGCGGCGCCGCGGCGGCGTCAGCGAGGCCGCGAACCTGCCGTTCGTGATCCTCCTCCTGACGGTGATAGGGCTGCTGACCACGCCGGTCCAGAACCTGGTCTCACGCCGCTACGAGGCGGAGGCCGACTGGCGGGCGCTGAACGCGACCCGCGATCCGGCGTCGGCACGCAAGCTCTTTCAGACCTTCGAGCGCACAAGCCTCGAGAACCCGAGCCCGCCGACGTGGGACTACCTCTGGCTCGAGACGCACCCGACGCTGGCGCAGCGGATCGCGATGGTCGAGCAGTGGAAGAGAAAAGCGGGTTAGCGCTCGTCGGTCTCGGGCAAATCCTGGATGCCCTTGACCGTCGTGTACTTCGAGTAGGCCTCTTGCAGCGCGACGAGGAGCTCGCCCGCGAACTGCTGCGACATGTTGACCCGTGACACCACGACGCCGGGCACGTCGCCCTCCTCGACCTCGTGGTCGATCCGGGCGAACGTGAGCGTGAACTCGTAGTCCGAGAACGTGATGTTCGCGAAGTTCGCATAGACCCCGCCAAGGTGCTGGGGATCCATGTGGATGTTCAGTTGGCGTTCGGGAGGGTTCTCGTCCATCAAACGCCACGATACTAGAGCCCATGAAAGGCGACGGATTCACACGCCGTGAGGTCACGATCCTCGTGGTCGCGATCATCGTCGTCTTCGTGGGCGGCACCGCCGGGTTCATGTATCTCCTGCACGAGTCCTGGCACGAGGCGCTCTACCGGACGATCGTCACGGCGTCTCTGACGGGCCTCGATTCGACCCCGCATGGCCTGGGGGCGGAACTGCTGACGATCGGAGTCGTTCTCTCCGGCGTGGCTATCTTTGGCTACTTCGCCGCGCAGATCTTCGATTCGATAGCGCACAGCGTCCTGGGCGGAGCCTGGAGGGAGAAGAAACGCCGCAACATGATCGACCAGCTTCGCAACCACATCATCGTCTGCGGCTACGGCCGCGTGGGCCGCCGCGCGGGCGAGGAGCTCCGCGAGGCCGGCGTCCCGTATGTCGTGCTCGACTTCGGCGAGGAGGCGCTCGAGCACGCGCGCCAGGACGACGTGCTGTACGTCGACGGGAGTGGCTCGGAGGACGATGACCTCCTGCAGGCGGGTCTCGAGCGCGCGCGCGGCATCCTCGTCGCCTCGGACGACGACGGCGACAATCTCTACATCACCCTCTCGGTCAAGTCGCGACGGCCCGACGTGATCGTGATTGCGCGCGGATCGAGTGAGGAGGCAGAGCGCAAGCTCAAGCTCGCCGGCGCCGACCGGGTCGTCACGCCGTATACGACCGCCGGCCGCGTGATGGCGCAGCTGATGATCAAGCCGCAGGTCACGTCGTTTGTGAACGCGATGATCTCGTCCGAGGCGCCCGACCTCAACTTCGAGGAGATCGAGGTCACGTCGAGCTGCGGCGCCGCAGGCCAGACGATCGGCGAGCTGAGCATCTCGTCGAGGACGGGCGCGAACATCGTCGCCGTGCGCAAGCAGGACGGGGCACTCGAGCTGCGACCGACAAAGGACACGCTGCTCGAGGAGTCCGACGTGATCGTCGGTCTCGGCTCACCCGCCGAGATCAAGAAGCTGGAAGAGATGTTCGAGCGACGGGACATTCTTGCCTAGTGCCGTGGAGCGCCTGGCGGCGCGGGTCGGCGAAGCGGTAGGGGCGGAGGTCGAGCTCGAGCGGCCCAAGGACCCGGCGCACGGCGACTTCGCGACGAACGTCGCGATGCGGTCGGCGAAGGCGATCGGCAGGGCGCCGCGCGAGCTCGCGCAGGAGCTCGCCGAGAAGGTCGTCGAGCTCGACGAGATCGAGTCGGCCGACGTCGCCGGCCCTGGCTTTCTCAACTTGCGCGTCGGCGATCGCTTCTTCCTCGACGCGCTCGCCGATGTCGACGCGGGCTACGGCGGCGGCTGGGCGGAGAAGCGCGAGCGCGTCCAGGTCGAGATGGTCTCGGCGAATCCAACAGGCCCGATCGTCGTCTCGGCCGCGCGTAACGGCGTGTACGGCGACTCGGTCGCGCGCCTGCTCGAGTTCGCAGGGCACGACGTGTCGCGTGAGTACTACTACAACGACGCCGGCCGCCAGATCGACCTGTTCCGCGCGTCGGTCGACGCGTTGCGCCGCGGCGAGGACGTGCCGGAGGACGGCTACAAGGGTGACTACGTCGTCGAGCTCGCGCAGCGTGAAGGCGATCCCGTCCCACACATGCTCGCGTCGATCGAGCAGTCGATGGAGCGGTTCCGCATCCACTTCGACAGCTGGGCGCTGCAGAGCGAGCTCGAGCAGCGCTTGCCCGAGTTCATGCCGCGGCTCGACACCTACGAGAAAGATGGGGCGGTATGGGCGCGCTCGTCGGCGTACGGGGACGATGCAGACTGGGTGATCATCCGCTCAGCGGAGAAGGGCGGCATGCCGACCTATCGCGCCGCCGACATCGTCTACCTCGTCGACAAGCTCGAACGCGGCTTCGATCGCGCGATGTATGTGCTCGGCGCCGACCATCATGCGACAGCGAAGTGGTACCGGGCGATCGCCCGCATGCTCGGCTACGACGAGGAGCGCGTCGAGGTGCTGCTCTACCAGTTCGTCCATCTCGTGCGAGGTGGAGAGAGCACGAAGGCGTCGAAGCGCTCCGGCAACGTCTTCCTGCTCGACGAGTTCATCGAGGAGGTCGGCGTCGATGCGGCGCGCTGGTACCTCGTCAATCGCGGCCCCGATCAGACCATCGAGATCGACCTCGACCTCGCGGCCGAGAAGTCACCGAAGAACCCGGTGTACTACGTGCAGTACGCGCACGCGCGCATTGCGTCGATCCTACGAAGCGCAGGCGATGCAGACGTCGGGGGAGATCCGCCCGGCCCGCTGGCCGCGGAGGAGAAAGAGCTGATCAAGCGACTGACCGACTTCCCGACCACCGTCCGCGAGGCCGTCGAGCGCCGCGGCCCGCAGCTGCTCCCGAACTACGCGATCCGGCTCGCCGACGACTTCCACCGCTTCTACCACGAGCGCCGCGTCCTCGGCGAGCCAGAGCAGGCGTTTCGCCTCGACCTGATCCGCAAGACACAGCTCGTGATCGCCCGCTCGCTCGACCTGATCGGGGTTGAAGCGCCCGACTCGATGTAACGGTTGACGGCAAGGCCGCAGTCAGGGGCCGCTCTCTACCATCAGAGGCATGACGCAAACGAGCGTCAACGGGCCCCGCCCCGTCGAAGTGCGTGGCCTGCTCAAGTCGTACGGTGATCGCAACGCGGTCAATCGGGTCGACCTGACTGTCGAGAGCGGCGATGTCTACGGGTTCCTCGGCCCGAACGGGGCAGGGAAGACGACGACGCTGCGGATGCTGTTGGGCCTGATTCACCGGGACGGCGGGTCGCTCCGGCTGTTCGGCCGCGATCCTGCTGACGACCCGATCGCGGCGCTGAGCGGCGTGGCGGGGATCATCGAGGAGCCGCGCATGTACACCTACCTCTCGGGGCGTGCGAACTTGCAGCTGCTGGCTGCGCTCGACCGCAGCGGCGCCGGCCGAACGCAGCTCGATGAGGCTCTTGAGCTCGTCGAGCTGCGCGATCGTGCCGACGACAAGGTCGCCGAGTACTCGCAGGGCATGCGGCAGCGGCTCGGTCTCGCGTCGTGCCTGATCCGTCGTCCGCAGCTGCTGCTGCTCGACGAGCCCGCCAACGGCGTCGATCCGGCGGGCATCCGGTTTCTGCGTGAGCTGCTGCGGCGGCTCGCCGACGACGGGATGACGATCATGCTCTCCAGCCACCTGCTGTCGGAGGTTCAAGAGGTCTGCAACCGGGTGGCGGTGATCAACGACGGGCGGATCGTGCACGAGGGCTTGCTGTCGGAGCTGGGCGCGAACGCGTCTCGCTACCGGCTTCAGACCACGAACGATGCCGCCGCCGCTGCCGCGCTCGCACGGGTCGAGAACGTGACGGACGTGCGGCAGGACCAGCACGAACTGAGCTTCGCGCTTGCGGCGGGCGCGGACGCGGTCGCCGTCACACGCGCCCTCGCCGAAGCCGGCGTGGGGATCAACGAGCTCGTTCGCGAGCATGCAACGCTGGAGGAGCTCTTCTTCCAGCTCACCGAGTCGCATGACACGACGAGCGCGGCGGTTGCGGCGTGACCAGCCCGGCGTATCCGCTCGCCCGGTCGGACCGCGTTGGGGGCACGCTCGGCGCCGTCTTTGCGGCGTACTACTGGGAGCTGCGGAAGCTCGCCGCACAGAAGCGGAGCTGGGTCGGGCTCGCCGCCGCCGCGATCATCGAGCTCGTCTTCCTAGCCTCGATCGAGATTTCGAACGTGACCCCGAACGACGGGCCGTACGCCGACCCGATGGGCGCCGGGCTGCGGCGCAGCGGGCTCGCACTCACTCCGGTCGTGCTCAAGGAGATCGCGTACTTCGGGCCGGCGATCATCGCGGCACTCGTCGCCGGAGACATCGTCGCGAACGAGGACGGTGGCGGCACCCTGAAGACGATCCTCGTGCGCTCGGTTCGTCGCGGCGAGATCCTCGCGGCCAAGACACTCGCGCTCTTCACGTATGTCGCCGTCGCTCTCGTCGTCTTCGTCGTGACCGGGATCGTGGCCGGCACCGTCGCCTGGGGATTCCACCCGCTGGCGAACATCAGCGGGCAGCAGATCTCCGCGTTGCACGCATTCGCTCTCACCTTTGCCGCCATCGCGGTGTATCTCGTGCCGACGATCGCGATCGCCAGCTTCGGGCTGCTTCTCTCAGTCGTCACGCGGCAGAGCGTCGCCGGAGTTGTCGGGACGATCTTCTACACGCTCGCGCTCCAGGGACTCGCCGCCCTCCCCGCGATCAAGGGCGCGCGGCCGTACATCCTCGTCACTCAGCTCCACGCCTGGCACGGCCCGTTCGAGACACCGACCAACTGGTCGCTGATCGGACATGCGATCTGGGTGTCCGCCCTCTATGCCGTGCCCCCGCTGATCGCGGCCTGGCTCGTCTTCAGCCGCCGCGACGTCGGAAGCTGATAACTCGCGTTTCGCGATCTCCCAGTCGAGGCGCACCGGCTAACTCTAGGATCAGTGCCGGTGAGCACCCACCGCCCAGACCGCAACCTCGCTCTCGAGCTCGTCCGCGTCACCGAAGCCGCCGCCATGGGCGCCGGCCGGTGGATCGGCCGTGGCGACAAGAATGCCGCCGACCAGGGGGCCGTCGACGCGATGCGCGCGATGCTCGACACGGTCGCGATGGACGGCGTCGTCGTGATCGGCGAGGGGGAGAAGGACGAGGCCCCGATGCTCTACAACGGCGAGCACGTGGGCGCCGGGGGCGGTCCTGAGGTCGATGTGGCCGTCGACCCGCTCGAGGGCACTCGGCTGGCCGCGTTCGGCCAGCCGAACGCGATCGCGGTGATCGCTGCCTCGGAACGCGGCTCGATGTTCTTCCCGGGCGGTGCCTTCTACATGGAGAAGATCGCCGCGGGCGCGGACGCGATCGACGCGGTCGACATCAACGCGACCCCGACCGAGAACGTGAACGCCGTTGCGAAGGCCAAGGGCCGCCGCGTCACCGACATCCGCGTCGTCGTGCTCGAGCGCGAACGCCACGAGCAGCTGATCGGCGAGCTGCGGCAGGCCGGCGCGCGGGTGAACCTGATCAGGGACGGAGACGTCGCTCCGGCGATCGCCGCCGCACGCCCCGAGACGGGCGTCGACCTGCTCTACGGCATCGGTGGCACGCCCGAAGGTGTGATCTCCGCGGCTGCGCTCAAGTGCGTCGGCGGCGGCATCCAAGGCAAGCTCTGGCCGCGCAACGACGAAGAGCGGCAGGCGTTGATCGCCACCGGCTATGACCTCGATCGCGTCCTGATGACCGACGATCTCGTCCAGAGCGACAACGTGTTCGTCTCGGCGACGGGCGTCACCACGGGGGCGCTTCTCCGCGGCGTTCGCTACGTCAACGACGGCGCGATCACCGATTCCATCGTCATGCGCTCTCGCTCCGGCACAGTTCGTCGTATCGAGGCGCGCCACAAACTATCGAAGCTGACGCATTTCACTGGAAGGGAGTACTGATGAGCAAGATCGGGCTGAACGAGCTCGGATACGACCAACGTCTCTACATGCTCGCGTTCGACCATCGAGGGTCGTTCGAGAAGATGGTCGGAGACGCCGGGCTCGTGCCGGGCGCCAAGACGTTGATCTGGGAGGGATTCCTCCGTGCCGTCGAAGGGGGCGCGCCGAAGGAGCTCGCCGGCATCCTCGTCGACGCAAAGTACGGGCCGGACGTTGCACGTGCTGCGAAGGCGGGCGGTTACAAGCTCGCGATGCCCGCGGAGAAGTCCGGTCAGAACGAGTTCGACTTCGAGGACGGCGAGCAGTTCGGCGAGAAGATCGAAGAGTGGGACCCCGAGTTCACAAAGGTCCTCGTCCGGTACAACCCGGAGGGCGACAAGGAGATGAATGAGCGCCAGACCGCGAGGCTCCTGCGCCTGTCGGAGTGGCTGCACGAGCATCACCGCAAGTTCCTCTTCGAGCTGCTGGTCCCGGCCGAGCCGGCACAGCTCGAGCAGGTCGGCGGCAGCGCTGAGCGCTACGACGTCGAGTTGCGGCCGCAGCTGATGATGGAGACGATCCTCCAGCTGCAGAACGCCGGCGTCGAGCCGGACATCTGGAAGATCGAAGGGATCTCGGACCGCGAGGCGTGCGCCGAGATCGCCACGCTCGCCCGGCGCGAGGGACGCGACCGCGTGTCGTGCGTCGTGCTCGGTCGCGGTGCATCCGATGAGAAGGTCGACGAGTGGTTGCGCGCAGGCGCGGGGCTCGACGGCTACATCGGCTTCGCGATCGGCCGCTCGATCTTCGCCGAGGCCGTCAAGGCCTACGCGGCAGATCCGTCCGGCTTCGACCGCGGCGCGGCGATCGACGACATCGCCCGCCGGTACCTGCGCTTCATTGAGGTCTACGAGGGCGCAAGCGTCCCCGCGTAGGTCTCTGCAACCGACGGGGGAGGGGCTGCGGATGCCTCCGCGCCCCTCCCTCAGTCAAGGCCCCGTCACCTGCTGACGGTGTCACCTGGTGACAGGGACACCACCTGTCTTCTTGACTGCTGTCCCCCACAGAGCGGTGATCGCGCTTCCCGTCGGTCATGGTGTAGATGCCGAGGGCCGGCAAATCTTGCGCCGGGTGGAATCAGGTGGAACAACCACCGGTCGAACTTCGGCTGCAGACGGACGTTTTCACCCGCTTACGTCGGCAGCTGAGACGCTAGCCGTGAAGCCCGGCGTAGATCGTCCGGCAAGTCCGCCGCGGCATCCGACAGCGGCTCAACGAGAGCGCCCGCGGCCTGGGCAGACAACGGAGTGGTTAGCGCCCCGGTTCGCTCGTGCTCGACGCAGAACTGACCCATCGTAAGAATGACGCACCCGGGCTTCTCGCACGCATGAACCACCGGCATCGACTGACCCTCTCATCGCGTTGCGGTGGCGCAGCTTACGAGGCTATCGTGGCCTTCGTCAACGTCTCTCAACCAGACGTTAAGACTCGGCGCCGAGCGCGTCCTAACCGCCCTTCTTTGCGCTAGCTCGCAAAGCCGTAACTGCGGTTTGGTGCTCGCGCCCTCCCAACGCCGACAGACACCCGCGACGAATACGACGTAGTTCAGACGTTACGCCCTTGACCGGCACCTACTTGGGCTTGAGCTTGTCACGCGGGGCGGCCTCTGCCCAACTCTGCCCAGCACCGCGAACGAGAGCAGCTAGCCCGCTAGGATTCAGGCCACGCGGGGATAGCTCAGTTGGTAGAGCATCAGCTTCCCAAGCTGAGGGTCGCGGGTTCGAGCCCCGTTCCCCGCTTCTGCGAAGCCCCGGTACAACCGGGGCCTACGGGCTCGTGAGGTCGCGCTGAGCCCAGATCATCGCTACCTCGTCGCACCACGGCACGTGCGACGGACCGCGACTCAGGATGGTAAGCGTGAGCCCCTGGAGTGCGAGCAGGTCGATCATTGCCTCCACCGTGTTGCCGGCGGAGGCATGGCACTCCATCACGAGCTGGGGGATCTTCGCCCATGTCTCGGGGTCGAGTGCATCCAGCACCGCCCATTCCGCGCCCTCGCAATCGAGTTTCAGCAAGTCGAGCGGCCCGTCGAGGCGCTCGAGCAGTTCGGAGAGGGAGATCACCACCGCCTCGACCGAATCGCCGCCGGCTGCGAGCGTCGAACCCGACTCGCGGTTCATCGGAACGTGCAGCGTCACCGTTCCGGGTTCGCTTCCGAGTGCGGCGTTCACAACCTCGACCCGGCCTCCCAGGCCGTTGCGGTCGATATTCAAGGCAAGATCGCTGAAGTTTCGAGGCTCGGGCTCGACCGAGATGACCTTCGCATGTGGCGCACGTTCGCATGTCCAGAGCGCGAACGAACCGACATGTGCTCCGACATCGAGCACGCGACGAAGCCCACTCCAATCAAAGGCAAGGTCGTACTCGCCGTAGGCGAAAACTTCGATTACGGGCGAGGCGTTACCGGCCTCGGTCTCGAGCACGGTCCCGTGGCGCGTGACCAAGCGCCGCCGCCGCCGACCGAGCCAGGGAGACCCGTGGCGTGGCGGGATGCTACTTGGTGCGGCGATACCCACCACAAGACAAATAGCCAGCCAGTTTCGAAATGCGCGACGCGTCCGCAGCACGTTCTGAACGATTGTTGGCAACTCCCCAACGTTAACCGAGCGCGTTGGGCGAGGGCCTACCTACGGGCTGACGACCAGCCTGCCTAAACTGCGTACGAAGTACGCACAATTTGGGAGAACAAGCCAAGCGGAATCGCGGCTGAGCCGCAGAAGGAGACCTAATGAAAGGCGCCCAGAAGCCCAAAAAAGGCGACAAGAAGCCGGCTCAGAAGACGCTGAAGGAGAAGCGGCAGGACAAGCGCAACGCCGCGAAGGGCAACTCCGGCCTCCAGTAGTCCGCTGAATACGGGTCGAAATCCGGATCCGGGGTACTGTGACCCCGGATGGAGGCGGCTTGGGTTGACTTTCTGCGGGCACCGCTGGACGGGGGCCACGCCGTGCAGGTGTACGCCGAGCTGGACGAGCTCGCTGAGTCTGTCGCGGCGTACCTCGCCACCGGCTTCGCCGCGGGTGAGCCGGCCGTCGTGATCGCGACGCGCAATCACCAGGACACGTTCAATGAGTTACTCGCGGGCGCCGGCTGGGACGCGGAAGCGCTCAGCGAAGCGGATCTGCTCCTCACGCTCGACGCGGACGAGACGCTGGCGCTGTTGTTCGACGACGGCGAGCTGTCCCCGACAGCGTTCGAGCGTGTCGTCGGTGGCGTGATCGATCGCATCACCGCGCGTTTTCCCGAACGCCGAATCCGTGCGTTCGGCGAGATGGTCGATCTGCTCATGGCGCGCGGCGAGCCCGCCACCGCTGCCACGCTCGAAGAGTTGTGGAACGAGCTGACCAAGACACGCCGCTTCTCGCTGTTATGCGGCTACCGCCTCGACGTCTTCGACCGGGCCTCTCAGGAGATGCTGCCCGCAGTGTGCAGCGCACACACCCACGTGCGGCCGGCCTACGACATGGCGCGTCTAGACCGTGCGGTGCACGCGGCACTCGAGGAGGTTCTCGGCGCGGCGAGCTCGAAGATGGTCCAGGAGATCGTTCGTGAGGACGTGGAGCAGAGCAGTGCTCCCCTTTCGGAACAAATGTTGATGTGGGTCAGCCGGCGCATGCCGCGGCATGCGGATCGCGTGCTCGCTGCTACCCGCGCGAAGTACGACTCTGCGCCTGTGGCGATCGCCTAAGTCGCTGATCCACTCAGGTCGCTGCCGCGATCTTCAGCGTCCCGGAGCACGTCCTCCTTAGACGAAGTGCGGCCGCAGCCTCTCGGCGGTCCGCTCGAGTGCCTCGGGCAGGACCTTCACGTCGGCGAGCACCGGCATGAAGCTCGTGTCGCCGTTCCAGCGCGGGACGACGTGCAGGTGCACGTGATCCTCGATGCCGGCGCCCGCGACGCGTCCGAGGTTCCAGCCGAGGTTGTGGCCGTGGGGCGCGTACTCGGCGCGTAACGCCTCGACACCGCGCGCGCCGAGCCGGTGAACCTCGAGGGCCTCCTCGTCCGAGAGGAGGCCGAAGGCGCCGAGGTGCCGATGCGGCGCGATCAGCAGGTGGCCGGAGGAGTAGGGGAACTTGTTCAGGACGATCAAGGCGTGCTCGCCGCGGTGCACCAGCAGCTCTTCCTCGGGCTCGCAGAAGATGCAGCGGTCGAGCTCGTCGGCCTGCTGGACGTACTCGAGACGCCACGGCGCCCAGAGAGGCTTTGGCATAAGGGCAGGGTAACTACCCTCTCGGTATGAACACGGTGACCACGCGCAACGACGACGGGACCTTCGACGTCGTGCAGCGGGCGTGCATCGGCGGGGAGCTCTCGGGCGCGGAGCTGCAGCGCCTCTACTGGTGTGAGGTGCGCTCCACGACGTTCGGGCTTGTGCGCTTCTCGCGCGGGGCGATTCGCCTCTTCGGCATCTGGCCTTCGCTGATCGTCTTCGGGCCGACGCAGGGCGACCGGCGCGAGATCACCGGCGGGCTGTTTGCCCGTCATCCGTACGGCGCGATTGCCTGGTCGGCGCAAGGGGAAGAGGCCATCGTGTCCCTCGAGGAGTTCGCACCTCGCCTGCGCGGCTGGTTCTTCCGGGCGGAACGGTGGTTTCACGACCTTGTCGGCCGGCGTTTTCTGCAGCGGGCGGCACGAACATGCGCGTAGCGGTTGTCGGCGCCACCGGCACGATCGGCCGCCCGCTCGTCGAAGCACTTGCTGCCGCGGGCCATCACGTGACGGCGATCTCGCGCAGTGGCTCGCCCGTGCCGGGTTCGGGCACCGTCACCGCCGCCGACGCGACGGATGCCGCCGCGATGCACGACGCGCTCGCCGGGGCCGAGGTCGTCTACCACCTCGTGCATTCACTCGGCCAACCGTATTTCGAAGCGACCGACCGGGCCGCGGCACACGCGGTCGCGGACGGCGCGGCCGCCGGTGGCGCCTCCCAGGTCGTCTTCCTCGGCGGCCTCGGTGAGGAGGGCGCCGACCTCTCCCCGCACCTGCGAAGTCGCGCGGAAACCGCGGCGATCCTCGTCGACGGGCCGGTGCCGGTGACGACGCTGCGCGCGGCGATGATCGTCGGTGCGGACAGCGCCGCGTTCGAGACGACCCTCGCGTTGGTCGATCGCCTGCCGGTGATGATCTGCCCCCGCTGGGTGTCGGTCGAGACGCAGCCCGTTGCGCTCGTCGACGTCATCGCGGCGCTCGTTGTCGTGTGCGGTCGTGCCCAGTCGTTCGGCGTGACCTATGACGTCGGCGGGCCTGAGGTGATGAGCTACCGCGCAATGATGGAGCGAACGGCACGCATCCGCGGCCGCAGGCCGGTGTTGATCGAGGTGCCGGTGCTGACGCCGTGGCTCTCCTCGCTGTGGCTCCACCTCATCACCCCCGTCAACGCCGCCGTTACTCGTCCCCTGATCGAAGGACTGAAGGCGCCGACGCTCGCACACGACGATTCGATCTGGGAGCTCGTCCCTGGGAAGCGGACGGGGTTCGACGACGCCGTGCACGCGGCACTTGCGGCTACAGCCAGCGCTTGAGGCGGAAGAACGCGAGCAGCCCGCCGAGCATGACGGCCATCCCGACGAAGATCGCCCAGAACGCCCAGATCGTGCCAAAGCCGGGGAAGTGCACGTTCATCCCGAAGAAGCCGGTGATCAGCGTCAGCGGGAGCAGGACGACGGAGAAGACGGTGAGGATGCGGAGCACGTCGTTCTGCCGGTGCGCGATCACGGACTCATTCGTGTCCTCGAGCGCCTCGACGACCTCCTTGTAGTTGTCGAGGTAGTCCCAGATGCGTTCTGCGGCGTCGACGATGTCGTCGAAGTAGAGCTCGAGCTCCTCCGGGAGGAACCGCTCCACATGGCGTTCGAGCACGCGAAGGGTCGAGCGCTCGGGCTTGATGATCTTCCGGTAGCTGATGATCTCCTGCTTGACGTTCGAGATGTCGCGCACGACCTCCTCAGAACGCCCTTCGAAGACATCGTCCTCGAGTGAGTCCAGCTTGTGTCCGATCTTGTCGAGGATCGGGAAGCAGTAGTCGAAGAGGTCGTCGAGCACCTCGTAGAGGAGGCGCCCCGAGCCCTTC
>DATBDB010000095.1:0-19573 GCA_036270155.1 Gaiellaceae bacterium | reverse complement strand
GCGTTCGCCGGCGCCTCGATGTAGCCGGGAATGTCCTCGGTCAGGTTCGCGACGTAGACCGGCGCCCAGCCTGGATTGACGATGTCGATCAGCATCAGCGTGTCGTGGTCCGGCAGGTGGATCAGGATGTTGTCGGGCGAGTGGTTCGGACCGTGCCAGGCGAGGTCGATGCGCTCGCCGCCGATCTCGAGCGTGCGGTTGTCTTGGAACGTCTCCTCGTTCGGCGGCCTCGCCGGATCGTCGTCGCGCAACAGCAGCCGTCGCGTCTCTTCGTGCCCGATCCGCGTGACGTTCTTGTCGAACAGCGAGGACGCACCCACGTGGTCGGCGTGGTGATGCGAGTAGATGAGATGAGTGACTTTGTTGCTGACGCCGTTGGCGGACGCGATCTCGTCGATCGCCCGCTGGATGTTGTGACCGATGGTCGGGGGCGCGTCGAGAACGACGACGCCGTCGGAGGTGGTGAGGAACGCCGACTGGTACGTGCCGTCGGTGACCCAGTAGAGGTTCCGCTCGACGCGGCCGACGTAGTAGCCCTGCTCGTTCAGCGCGGGGCCGAGCGCCGAGCGGGGGATCGGTGCGTAGTCGGGTAGGACAAATGTGTCGGTTGCGCTCATCGCCTTCCTTATCTCGAGATGACAGTGCGAAGGCTCATCGTTGCCTCCGCTGCAGGCTGGTCGCATCCCCGAAATCCCCAGTCCGCTTCCGGAGCCGCGTAGGCCGTGACCCTGGTGGCATGCTCTCGGGATGGTCGTCAGCGCGCAGGCGGGGCGGTTGCTCGGAAGGGGCCGCGAACGCGCGGTGCTCGAGCGGCTGCTCGAGACCGCGCGCGACGGCCACGGCGCGGTGCTCGTCGTCCACGGAGAGCCGGGCGTCGGCAAGACCGCACTGCTCGAGGATGCGATCGAGGTGGGTGCGGATTTTCGGGTCGTACGCACCGCGGGCGTCGAAGGAGAGATGAAGCTCGACTACGCGGCGCTGCAACAGCTCTGTTCGCCGGTGATCGAGCTCACCGAACGTCTTCCCGATCCTCAACGTGGCGCGCTTGGTGTCGCCTTCGGACTCGGCAACGGCCCCGCGCCGAACCCGTTTCTCGTTGGGCTCGCGGTTCTCGGCGTGCTCTCGGAAGCTGCCGAGCAGCAGCCGCTGCTGTGCGTCGTCGACGATGCGCAGTGGCTCGACGGGGCCTCGGCCCGAGCGCTCGCGTTCGTGGCGCAACGACTCCTGGCCGAACGGATCGCGCTCGTGTTCGCGATCCGCGATGCAGATGGCGACCTTGCGCGCCTTCCCCAGCTCCGCGTTGAGCCCCTCGGTCACCGGGATGCCCGCGCGTTGTTGGAGTCCGTCCTCGCCGCGCGCCTCGACGAATCCGTGCTCGAACGGATCGTGACCGAGACGGGTGGGAATCCACTCGCCTTGCTCGAGCTGCCGCGCGGGTTGAGCCCGGGCCAGCTCGCCGGCGGCTTCGGGTTGCCTGCTGCGTTGCCCCTCTCCACCGGGATCGAGCAGAGCTTCACGCGGCGGCTGCTGCCCCTTCCTCGAGACGCACAGCGCTTGCTGCTTCTCGCCGCCGCCGAGCCGGTCGGCGACCCCGCGCTTCTCCGGCGGGCCGCACAGCTTCTCGGGATCCCCGAGGGCGCAGCTGAGGCGGCGGAGGCGTCCGGTCTGGTCAAGCTCGACGGCGCCGTGGCGTTTCGCCATCCCCTCGCGCGCTCGGCCGTCTACCGGGCCGCTAACCCGAACGACCGCCGCGAGGCGCATCGCGCGCTTGCAGAAGCAGCTGATCAGTCTGTCGATCCGGATCGCCGTGCCTGGCACCGAGCCCAGGCGACGTCGGCTCCCGATGAGGACGTGGCCTTCGAGTTGGAACGATCGGCAGAGCGTGCGCAGGCGCGAGGCGGGTTTGCCGCGGCCGCTGCCTTTCTCGACTGGTCGGCGACGCTGACTCCCGACCCGGTCCGGCGGGCACAGCGGATGCTCGTCGCGGCCCAGACCAAGGTCCGAGCGGCGGCCCTCGACGACGCCCTTGCGCTGCTTTCAGCCACCGACCTCGACGCCCTCGGCGAGCTCGATCGCGCCCGAGTTGAGCTCCTCCGCGCGCAGATCGGGTTCGTCTCGACGCACGGCAGCGACGCGCCACGGACGCTGCTCGACGCGGCGCAGCGAATTGCCCCGCTCTCACGATCGCTGGGATCCGAGACCTATCTGGAGGCGATGTCGGCAGCCCTGTTCGCCGGCCGTCTGGCGGCGCCGGGCGCAACTGCGTGCGATGTCGCTGTGGCTGCGAAGGCGGCCGGATCGGCCGGCCTCGATGAGGTCGGAACGCTCCTCGACGCGATCGCGTCGTTCTTCACGGATGGCTACGAGGCAGCGCTCCCCATCTGGCGCCGCGCCCTGAGCGTCTTCGATGCGGGGAGCATTCCGATCAACGAGCAGCTCCGCTGGAAATGGCTCGCAACCCTGGTCTCGGTGCACGTGTGGGACGACGCGCGGTGGGACGCGATCTCGGACGCGCACGTCCGGGTCGCTCGTCAAGCGGGTGCTCTGGGCGAGCTTCCGATCGCACTGGGCCAGCGCGCGTACGCGCACCTCTTTGCGGGTGAGCTCGAAGCTGCGGCCTCGCTGGTCGGAGAGATCCGGGTTGCCACGGATGCAACCGGCAGCCACCTCGCCCCCTACGCACCGGTCGCGCTGGCCGCGTTCCGCGGCCGCGAGCCGGAGGCGGTTGCGCTGATCGACAGAAGTCGCCCGGATGTGCTGGACCGCGGTGAGGGACTGGGGCTCTCGGTCCTCGACTGGGCCGAAGCAGTGCTCTACAACGGCCTTGGGCGCTACGAGGCCGCGCAAGCGGCGGCGCTCCGGGTCGGTGAGCACCCGTTTGACCTTGGTACCTCGAACTGGGCTGCCGTAGAGCTGATCGAGTCGGTCGTTCGAATCGGAACACCTGACCTCGCCGCCGACGCTCGATTGCTCCTTGCCGAGAGGGCGAGCGCGAGCGGAACCGACTGGGCTCTGGGCATGCTCGCTCGTGCGGATGCTCTGCTCGCAGACGACGAAGGGGCGGAGGCGCTGTACCTCGAGGCGATCGATCGACTCGATCGGTCTCGGATCGCCGCTGACCTCGCTCGCGCTCACCTCCTTTACGGCGAATGGCTGAGACGCCGACGGCGACGGCTCGATGCACGTGAGCAGTTGCGCACGGCACACGATCACTTCGTCCGCTTTGGCATGGAGGCGTTTGCCGAGCGTGCTCGCGTTGAGTTGGAAGCGACCGGCGAACATGCACGCCGGCGAGCCATCGACACTCTCGGCCACCTGACGCCGCAGGAGACGGAGATCTCACGGCTGGCGGCGGACGGGCACACGAACCGGGAGATCGCCGCTCAGCTGTTCATCAGCGCGAGCACGGTCGAGTACCACCTGCGCAAGGTGTTCCGCAAGCTCGGCGTGAAGTCGCGCACGCAGCTTGCGAACCGCCTGCGGAACTAGGACATGCTCCTTGTCCTCAGCGGCTCCGGGCCGCCGCGGGGTATTCGGCAGCACGGAAGCAGCCACGGACGTGGTCGTTGATCACGCCGACGTTCTGCATGAATGCGTACACGCTCGTTGGGCCGACGAAGCGGAACCCCTGCGACTTCAGCTGCTTCGCGAACGCCCCCGCCTGCGGGGTCGAAGTGGGTAGGTCAGCGAGAGACCGGGGTGCCCGCTTGCGCGTGATCTCGTAGGACTCCGCGAGCGCGGCGAGGCTCGGCGACGCGGACATCATCGCGCGCGCGTTGTCGACCGTCGCCTGGATCTTGCCGCGATTGCGGATGATCGAGGCGTCCTGGACCAGCCGGTCGACGTCGCGCGCGGTCATCGCCGCGACCTTGGCGATGTCGAACCCGCGGAATGCCTTTCGGAACGCGTCTCGCTTCGCGAACACGACCGCCCAGCTGAGCCCGACCTGAAACACGCCCAGGGTGAGGGCCTCGAATAGGGCGGACTCGTCGTGGGTCCGCTTGCCCCAGACCTCGTCGTGGTAGCGGCTCAGGTCCTTGTTGGCGGCTCCGACCCAGCCGCAACGCGGCTTGCCGTCGTCGCCGATGATCACGTCGCTGCTCATCCGATCACCTAGGTCGAGACTGGCACGCCGGCGCCGTCCGTCGCATCACTCGATCACGCCATCTCGTGATCGCGCGCAAGTCGCGCGTCGGGCGCCGGGTTCCTGTCAACCGGTAGAGGAGATGCCTGCAGGCCGGGATGACAAGCGGACGGTCAAGGCGCAACGCTTGCTTGTCTTCTGGAAAGGCGGTTATCTCGATGCGCACTCCCGTCCAGAGAAGTGTCGTTGGCGCTCCTGATCGGCGGCCTGCTGACCGTTCTCGCGCTTGGGCTGGTGACCGCGACGGCGCCGGGCAAGGCCGGTCTCGCAACGGCCGCCGACATTGCACGCGCCAACGCCGCCCCCAAACCGACCATCGTGCTGGTGCACGGTGCGTGGGCCGATGCCTCCAGTTGGAACGGGGAGGTCGATCGCCTGCAGCGCGACGGGTACCTCGTGCGGGCTATCGACAACCCTTTGCGCGGCCTGACGAGTGATGCCGAGGAGGTCAAGGATTTCCTCTCGACCATCACTGGCCCGATCGTGCTGGTCGGCCATTCCTACGGCGGTGCGGTGATCACGAACGCAGCCGCTGGCATCCCCAACGTGAAGGCCCTCGTCTTTGTCGACGCCGCCGCACCCGACGTGGGTGAGACGAACGGACAGCTCAGTGGCAAAACCTCGGCGCTGAGCGGAGACCCCGCCACGCTGTTCGACCAGGTGCCCTATGCCGGAGCCCCCGCCGGCGCGGTGCAGTACTACTTGAAGAAGAACGTCTTCTTGCACAACTTCGCCTCCGACCTGCCCGCGCGCACTGCCGAACGGCTGTGGGCGACGCAACGGCCTGTCGCCACGGCCGCGTTCGACACTGCCTCCTCCGCCGCGGCATGGAAGACGATCCCATCCTGGTACGTGATCGGGATGAACGACCAGATAATCACGCCGGACTCGGAGCTCGCCATGGCCCGCCGGGCGCACTCCCACATCACGGAGGTGCCCGGCGGCTCGCACCTGACGCTCATCTCGCATCCGGCTGACGTCACCCGCCCGATCCTCGCCGCCGCCCGCTCCGTCCACTGACCGCACAGCTCCATTAACGCTCGACGCTCGTAACGCTCCGCACTCGGCCGGCCGGCAGACGGACTGCTGCAACGACGTAGTTCGTGCTGTCCGCCACGGGCGAGCAGGCCGTCGCGGGCGAACGCAAGCCGCGTCACAAAGGGCTGCTGGAAGCTCGCGCGCTTCGGCCCGGAGCAGCCGTTCACGACCCTCTCCCACGCCGACCCTCGACGCGCGAATACCGCTGGCCACCGCCCCGGTGGGCTTCGGCGTGGACGGAAGGCTTTGGCTCGAGCGCGCCTAAGAGCGTTCAGCCGGCTAAGAGCGTGTCGGCCCCGCCGGACGGCTCTGGGTCAGGTAGCCGCGTCATCCGAAAGCCGATCAACAGGCCGGCGAGCGCGGCGAGCAGCGGCACCAGCAACGCGATCTGAAGCGCGATCGGCCGCGCCTTCGTATTGATGCGGATGATCTCGTCCTGCACGGCGGGCGGCCTCCCCTTGAGGAGCTCCTCGAGGTGCGTGTTGGTCATCACCTCGGCGTTCTCCTCGAGCCGTTTCGAGACCTGCGACTGCTGCGTGGGTGAGAGCACCTTGCTCGCGTCTGCCAGGTTGGTGAAGACGAGCGACAGCGACCCGAGCATGATCGCGCCCGCGAAGGCGAGCCCGAACGCGAGGCCGAACGAGCCGCCGGCCGAGTTCACTCCGGCGGCCTCGCTGACGCGTTCCTCCTCGATCGGGGACAGGGTGTAGTTGTTGAGCTGCGACACGAGCAGGCCGAGACCTGTGCCGGCGACGAGGAGCGGCACGACCATTGCCCAGCCCGAATGCGCGCGCGGCACGATCGGGATGAGCACAGCAACACCAATCGCCAGGAGCAGGAATCCAGCGCGGATGATCTTGCTCGGGCTGCGGTTCCCGGCCTTCTTGCCGGCGAGCAACGCGACGACGAACATGCTCAGCGACAGCGGCGCGAGCGTGAGGCCGGCGCCCATCGCGCTGTACTCGAGCACCATCTGCAGGAAGATCGGGAGGGCGATCATCAGCCCGCCGAGTGCGATCTGCTGCATCGTCTGGCCGGTGATCCCCAGTCGGAAGTACTTCGACCGGAAGAGGTCGGCGTCGATGAGCGCCGGCTTCCCCTCTCGTTTGCGCTTGACGAGCCACCACGCGAGCGAGCCGAGCGCGACCAGGCCCACCGTTATCAACGCGACGACGGGTCCGCCTCCCCCTTCCCAGAGGAGGATCCCGACGACGATGCCGCCCATGCCGAGCGCGGACAGGATCGCTCCCACGATGTCGACGTGGCGGTCTCCCGTGTAGGGCACGTCGTGGACGAGGCCGATCCCCGAGAGCACGACCCCGATGATCACGACCTCGCCGAAGAAGGCGACGCGCCACGAGAGGTACGTGGTGATGAAGCCACCAACGAGCGGGCCGACCGCGGCGGCGATCGCCGCCGCGGCTCCGACGAGAGCGTAGGCCCGACGCTGCATCGCGCCTTCGAAGTTCCCGTGGATCAGCGATTGCATCGCGGGGAGCAGCAGCGACGCGCCGAGACCGCCGACGACCGCCCAGAAGATGACGATCGGCAGCAGGCTCTGTGACAACGTCATGGAGATCGCTCCCGCCGCATAGCCGAGCAGGCCGATCACGTAGGCGCGCTTTCTCCCGATCAGATCGCCGGTCTTGCTCCCGATCAGGATGAACGCGGCCGACACGAGCGCCTCGAGCGAGATCGCCGACTGCACCCCGCTGGCGGTCGTGTTGAGGTCGCGCACCACCGCCGAGATCGAGACGTTCATCAACGACGTGTCGACGACGAGCACGAACATCGCCATCGCCAGCAGGATTGCGAGCCGCGTCTCCCCGCTCGACTCCTCAGGAGTCGCGGCGCTCGTTTCGACAGCCATCAGCTCGGTGACGTGACAGGCGCAGCCTCCACGGTGTCGGTCGCCGCGGGTGCGGCGGGTGCTTGCTCACGCCGGCGCAGAATCGCCTTGCGGATCTCGGACGCCACGACTGCCGCGAAGGCGGCGACGATGCAGATCAGCCACTGGTGCAGTGTCAGCGGCACCGTCTCGAGGATCCGGTTCAGCAGGTTGAGTTGCGGCGCGATGATGATCGCGAGGAGCGAGGAGCCCGAGAAGTACAGGAACTTCCGGTCGCGCAGTACGTCGAGGCTGAAGACCGATTGCAACTGGTCCCGCTCGCAGAACGAGTAGAGCAGGTTCGCCAGCGCGAACGACGTCATGCCCATCGTGCGGGCGGTGACTGTGTCGTAGTGGTCGTCTGCCCAGGCGATGACGCCGATCGTGGCCGCGCCCATGACGAGGCCGATGCACCCGAGCCAGGCCATCAACCCGGTCGGCAGGATCTGCTGTTCCGGATTGCGCGGCTTCCGCTTCATCAAGCCTTCCGCGGGCTCTCCGTAGCCGAGCCCGATTGCCTGGAAGACCTGTGTCGTGAAGTTGATCCACAGCGTCTGCAGCGGCAGGAAGGCGACGCCGCCGACCACGTTGAAGATGGCCGCTCCGAGGAAGGTGACGACCAGGCCGAACAGCACGCCCATCTGGAAGCGGACGTACTTGGTCAGGTTGTCGTAGAGGCCGCGGCCCAGCTCGACGGCCTTCACGATCGTGGCGAAGTTGTCGTCGGTGAGGATCATCGCCGCCGCCTCTTTCGAGACCTCGGTTCCTGTGATGCCCATCGCGATGCCGATGTCGGCACGCTTCAGCGCAGGAGCGTCGTTCACGCCGTCGCCGGTCATCGCGACGATGTGGCCCTTGCTCTTCAGCGTGTCGACGAGGCGCACCTTGTGCTCCGGTGTCACCCGTGCGATGACGCCGATCTCGTCGATGTGCGCTCGGAGCTCCTCGTCGCTCATCGCACCGAACTCGGCGCCTGTGATCGCCCGGCCCTTGATGCCGAGCTTCTCCGCGATCGCCGCCGCGGTGACGGCGTGGTCGCCGGTGATCATCCGCACCTGGACTCCGGCCGAATGCGCGGTCGCGATTGCCAGTTTGGCCGTCGGTCGCGCCGGGTCGACGATCCCGACGAGCGCGAGCAGCGTCAACCCGTCGAGAAGTGGGAGCAGGTCGGCGTTCGGATCGAACGACGCAGGGTCAAAGTCCTTGCGTGCCGTCGCGAGCACACGTAGGCCCTGCTTGCCCAGGCGCTCGTTCTCCGCCTCGTAGCGTCCGCGCATCGCGTCGTCGACAGCGACCGGATGTAGGTCGTCGGGGCTGAGAGTCATCGAGCCGCGGATGAGCACCTGGTCGGGTGCGCCCTTGACGAAGCAACGGATGACGTCGCGGCCCGACTCGTCCCGCATCCGATGGAACGTCGCCATGAGCTTGTACGCCGTGTCGAATGGGAGCTCGGCGATCCGCGGGTACGACTCCCGGGTCGCCGACGAATCGAGCCCGCTCTTCTCGCCCAGCACGACCAGCGCCCCTTCGGTGGGGTCACCGATCAAGTCGCCGTCGTGGACGACGGCGTCGCAGGCGAGGATCATCGGCAGCATGAACGGCTCGAGCTCGACGTCGTTCTGCCCGGCGACGCGCTTGATCCGGCCCTCGGTGGAGTAGCCGTTGCCGTCGATCGTGTAGCGGCGGCCCGGGATCGTCAGCTCGACCGCCGTCATCTGGTTGAGCGTCAGCGTCCCGGTCTTGTCGGAGTTGATCGCCGAGGTCGAGCCGAGCGTCTCCGTCGAGCGAAGCCGCTTCATGATCGCGTTCGCCTGGGCGAGCCTCTGCGTCCCCATCGAGAGGATCGCCGTGACGACGGCGGGAAGCCCGGTGGGGATCGCGGCGATCGCGAACGCGATCGCGGCCAGGAAGACCGTCTTGAACGACTCGCCGCGCGACATGTTCAGGACGATCGAGATCACGAGCGCTGTCCCCGAGATGACGAGGATCTGGCTCGTCAGCTTGGTGAGCTGCCTCGTGAGCGGCGAGTCCTGCTCGCCCTCCTGCGCGAGCATGCCCGAGATGTGACCGACCTCGGTTGCCATGCCCGTGGTGGTGACGACGAACTCGCCGGCTCCACGCGTCACGTTCGTGTTCATGTAGACCATGTCGGTCCGGTCGCCCAGCGGTGCCTCCGGTTCCTTGACGGCCGCGACGCCCTTTGGAACCGGCATGCTCTCGCCGGTCAGCGCCGACTCGGCGACCTCGAGCGTCGCCGCCTGCAGCAACCGGCCGTCCGCGGGCACCACGTCTCCGGCCTCGATCGAGACGACGTCGCCTGGAACGAGCTGCTCTGCGGGGATCTGGACGAGCTCCCCGCTTCGGCGGACCCTCGCCTTGATGATCATCATCTTCTGAAGCGCGGCGACCGCCGCGGCCGCCTTGCCCTCCTGGTTCAGGCCGAGGACGGCGTTGAACAGCGTCAGGAAGAGCAGGACCAGGCCGGTGCCGAGCTCGTGCAGCGGCCAGATGCTCCCAATCCCGGCGACGAGCAGGACGATCTGCATCGGGTCGCGGTACTGGCGTACGAACGCGCGCCAGCGCGGCTCGCCCTTGGCGGCGACGAATGCGTTTGGGCCGTACTGCTCGAGCCGCCGCGCTGCCTCGTCCGACGCGAGGCCGGTATGGGTGTCGACGCCCAGGTTGTTGGCGACGTCCTCGCCCGGCAGTGCGAACCACTTCATGTCCTCTGTCGCTCGGCTGGGTGTTGGTGCAACCGTCGCCATCGTCGCCTCCTCTAGGTGATCTTTGCCGTGTCGACTGCCACTGTCGTGCCGGCCTCGCCGCGGAGCAGGGCCTGCGTCTCGCTGATCGAGCCGATCGCTGCGATGCCGCCCGTGCGCTCGGCGAACATGCAGGCGGCGCGCACCTTCGGCCCCATCGACCCCTCGGCGAACTCCGACGTCGCGAGCTCGCCCGGCGAGGCGCGACGGATCGCGTGCTGGTCGGGCGTGCCCCAGCCGGAGTACACCGCTTCGACATCCGTCGCGATGATGAGCGCGTCGGCGTTCAGATCGACGGCGAGCAGCGCGCTCGCAAGATCCTTGTCGATCACCGCCTCGACGCCGACGAGCCGTCGGCCCGCCGGCACCGGATCGTCGACATGCATGACCGGAATTCCCCCGCCCCCCGCGCAGACGACGACGCAGCCCTTCTCGAGCAGCCACTCGAGCGGTTCGAGCCCGAAGATGCGCTGCGGAACGGGGGAGGGGACAACGCGGCGGAAGCTGTCGCCGTCGGGCTTGAACGTCCAGCCCTTCTCTGCCGCAAGCGCGTCGGCGTCGTCCTTGGTGTAGATCGGCCCGATCGGCTTGGTCGGGTTCGAGAATGCCGGGTCCGCGGCGTCGACCTCGACGAGCGTCAGCAACGACACGAGCCGCACGTTCTGCGGCAACTCGTTGCCGAGCTCCTGCTGGAGGATGTAGCCGATCATGCCCTCGGTCTGCGCACCCAGGACGTCCATCGGGTACGGATCGACTGCGGTGTAGGCGGACCCCTGCAGCGCGAGCAGCCCGACCTGCGGGCCGTTCCCGTGCGAGACGATGAGCTCGTGCTCGAGTGCGAGCGGGGCGAGAGCGCGACACGCCGTCCGTGCGTTGGCGCGTTGGTTCTCGGCGGTGAGCGGTTGCCCGCGCTGCAGGAGGGCGTTTCCTCCAAGGGCGACGACGATGCGCACGGCGCATCAGCTCCCGAGCGTGGCGACCATGACCGCCTTGATCGTGTGCAACCGGTTCTCCGCCTCGTCGAAGACGAGCGAGTTGGGCGACTCGAACACTTCGTCGGTCACCTCGAGCGCCTCCCTCCCGAACTTCTCGAAGATCTCCTTGCCGACCTGCGTGTCCGTGTTGTGGAACGCCGGCAGGCAGTGCATGAACTTCACGTCGGGGTTGCCCGTCAGCTCGAGCGTCTTCGCGTTGACCTGGTAGGGCGTGAGCAGCTCGATCCGCTCCGCCCAGACCTCGTCGGGCTCGCCCATCGACACCCAGACGTCGGTGAGCAGGACGTCCGCGCCGCGAACGGCCTCGGCGACGTCGTCCGTGATCGTGATCCTCGCGCCGGTCTCCGGCGAGATCGAGCGCGCCAGCGAGACGATCTCGTCGTGGGGCCAGAGCGACTTCGGGCTCGCGATCCGGACGTCCATTCCCAGCTTCGCACCGCCGACGAGGTACGAGTCGGCCATGTTGAACCGGGCGTCGCCGAGGTAACAGAAGGCCACTTCGTCGAGCGGCTTCGGGATGTGCTCTTTGAACGTCAGGAAGTCGGCGAGGATCTGCGTCGGGTGCCACTCGTCGGTCAACCCGTTGTAGATGGGCACGCCGGCCCACTTGGCAAGCTGCTCTGCGGCGGTCTGGTCGAACCCCCGGAACTCGATCGCGTCGTACATTCGACCGAGCACGCGTGCCGTGTCCTTGACGGTCTCCTTGTGCCCCATGTGCGAGCCGGAGGGACCGAGGAATGTGACATGGGCACCTTGGTCGTACGCGGCTACCTCGAACGCGCACCGCGTTCGTGTCGAGTCCTTCTCGAAGATCAGTGCGATCTCCTTGCCGACGAGCCTCTGCTCCTCGCGTCCTTCTCGTTTTGCAGCCTTCAGCTCGGCGGCGAGGTCGACGAGGTAGCTGATCTCCTCGGGGCTGAAGTCTGCAAGCCTCAGCAGGTGTTTGCCGTGCAGGTCGATGACGGTGCTCATCTCAGATCCCCTTTCACGCGTCCCGGGCCGCTGGACAGGTCATGCAGTGGCCGCCGCCGCGCCCGCGGCCGAGCTCCTGGCCGGCGATCGCCAGCACCTCGATGCCTGCCTTGGCGAGCTTCGCGTTGGTTGTCTCGTTCCGCTCGTACGCGACGACCACTCCAGGTGAGAGCGCGACGACGTTGTTGCCGTCGTCCCACTGCGTCCGCTCCGCTTCGAACTCGTCGCCGGCAGTCGTGACGACCTTCAGATCCTGGACACCCAGCGCGTCCTTCACCTCGTCGAGGAACGGCCGCTTCGAGATCTCCGCCTTGACGCCGCCGTTCCCGTCGGGCTGGTAGAGGACCGGGAGGATCTCGGAGACAACCGGCTCATAGATCGTTGCGACGTCCCGGTCGCAGAACGTGAACACCGTGTCGAGGTGCATCGCCGCGCGCCCCTTCGGCATCAGCGCTCCGATCACGAGCCGCACTGCGTCCGCGGCGAACAGGTTCTTGGCGAGGATGCTGACGGCGCGCGCCGTCGTCCGTTCGCCCTGCCCGACGAGAAGGACGCGGTCACCCACCGGCATGACGTCGCCACCCTCGATCGACGCGCTTCCCCAGTCGTGGTCGAAGCCGCCGTACCAGATCGGGAAGCCGGCATCCCGGAAGCGCGGGTGGAATCGATAGATCGCCTCGACGTTCAGCGTCTCGTGCTGCCGGGCGGGCCAGTACATCTGGTTGATCGAGACGCCGCCGTAGATCCAGGCGCTCGTGTCGCGCATGAACAGCTGGTTCGGCAAGGGGGCGATGACGAAGTCCGTCGGTCGCATGGCGTCCTTCACCACCGATGCGACGGAAACGGGAAGCTCCTGGACCGTGACGCCGCCCGTCAGTCGGGTCGCGAGCTCGTCCGCAGGCATCTCGGTCATCCACGCCGTCAGATCGCCTGCGAACATGACGGTCGCCTCCTCCGGGCGCAGTCGCCGCGAGAGGACCCACTCGCGCGCGTCCGGCTGCTCGAGCGTCTCGGCGAGCAGGTCGTGGAAGAGCAGCACCTCGACGCCGCGCTCCCGCATCAGGTCGACGAAGGCGTCGTGCTCCTGGCGCGCCCTGCGCACCCAGATCACGTCGTCGAACAGGAGCTCGTGGCAGTTGGTCGGCGACAGCCGCTCGTGGGCAAGGTCGGGGCGGTGGACGATGACGGACCGCAGCGTTCCCACCTCCGAGTTGGCTCCCAGGGCGGACGCGGTGGCGGTGGACATGGGCGAAGCTCCTTTCAGTGATGAGACGGCGACGGGACGAGGGTCATCAGCCGATCGCCGCCGCAATGCCGAGGAACGCGCAGACGACGACGAAGACGAGGGCGACGTACGGCCAGACGAACTTCAGGTAGCGGTCGTAGCCGATCTTCGAAAGCGCCAGGCCGCCCATGATCACGGCCGATGTCGGCGTCACGAGATTCACGAAGCCGGACGCCGATTGATAGGCGGTCACGACGAGCGCGCGCGACACTCCGGCGAAGTCCGCGAGCGGCGCGAGGATCGGCATCACAAGTGCGGCGTGACCCGACGACGACGGCACGAGGAATGCGATCGGGATGTTGACGAGGAAGGCGGAGATTGCGAACACCCCGGCGGACGAGCCAGAGACCGCCTTCTCCATCCAGTGCAGGATCGTGTCGGTCATGTAGGAGTTGCGCATGACCACCGTGATCCCGCGCGCGAACACGATGATCAGCGCGGCCCCGATGAAGTCGGCCGCGCCCGCCACGATGGTCGTCACCGTTCCCTCTTCGCCGAGTCGCGCGATGAGGCCGATCACGACCGCCATCACGAGGAACAGGCCGGCCGCTTCGGGGAAGTAGAAGTCGAAGAACGTCGGCAGCGGGAAGTCCTTGCCGAACCCCTCCTGCCAGAGATCGTCCCAGGGGATGAAGCCGTAGATCATCACCAGGAACGTGCCGATGAAGAGGACGAGCACGACCTTCTGCCGTGTCGTCAGCTTGGGTACGTCGTCGACGAGTGACTTCGCCTCCGCCGCGTCTGCGGCCGACACGCCGACGACCGACTTCCCGGGGTCGTTCTGCACCCGGCGCGCGTACCAGATGACGTAGCCGATACCGAGGGCGACGACGGTGACCCATAGCGCGATGCGCAGGCCGATCCCATCGCCGATGCTGGTGCCTGCGGCATCGGACGCCACGCCCGTCGCGAACGGGTTGACGGTCGATCCGATGACCCCCGAACCCGCCCCGAGGAAGATGATCGCCGCAGCGACCATCCGGTCGTAGTTCAGTGCGAGTGCGAGCGGTACGAGCAGGACGAAGAAGCCAAGCGTCTCCTCCCACATTCCGTAGCTCGTCCCACCGAGTGCGAACACCGTCATCAGCAAGGCGATGAGGACGTAGCCGCTGCTCCGGAAGCGGAGCGCGAGCCGTCCGATGCCGGTCTGGATCGCCTCCGTCTTCATCGTGACGGTGATGAACGCGCCGACAGCGAGCACGAAGAAGAAGATCGCGGCCGATCCGTAGAGGAACCCTCCCTCCCATGGCCCGACGAACCCGTTCGGTGCCTCGACGCCATAGAGCCCGTTCGGCGGGGCGTTCCAGAGCTGCTTGAAGCGGTACGTGAACGCGGTGTCGACGCAGTTAACGCCGGGCTCCGGCGTGACCTTCGCGCCCGGCGCGGACTGGGCATCCGCCGGTGCCGTGCCGGTCTCGCCGGGCGACGGTACGACCAGCGCGGCGCCGCCTGCTGCGACGGCCGAGCACGATTGCAGCTCGTGGTAGGTCCCGGGGATCGGTGACCCGGTCTGCGCGTTGGTCTGGTACCGGCCTGCCGGGATGAAGAACGACGCGATCCAGACGAGGAGCAGGACGCCGGCGAGGACGGTGAAAGCGGTCGGGAACTTGAACTTCCGCGCCGGCTCGCCGGGCGGGGGAGGGGCCTCCGCGGCCCGCGCCGGAGGCGTCGGCGGCTCTTCCGCCACGACGGTGCTCGGCGCGCCTGGTTGGTCCACCCCGGAGCCGGAGTCGGCCACGGGACCGAGCTGTCGATCTGTCAAGCGAGGCCCAGCCGAGGCACCGCCCTTATCCGGCGTCTGACTCAACAGCGTGATCCCACCGCCAACGCTGCGGGCCTACATCACCCCGTAAGTGTGATTTGCCGCGGTTCTCGAGGTGCGACGATCGCCGGAGTGAACGCTTCCTCATCCGATGTCACCGTCTCGGGTGATTCCGGGGCGCGCATGAGCGTTCGTGGCGCCGCGTTCATCGGGATCGGATCGATGGTCGGCGCCGGCATCTTTGCGCTCCTCGGCGAGGCTGCGGTCACTGCAGGATCGGCTGTCTGGCTTTCGTTCTTGCTCGCCGGGCTCATCACGATGCTGCTCGCCTACAACGTGGTCAAGCTCGGGATCAGGTATCCGTCCCAGGGCGGCCTGATCGAGTACCTCCGACAGGGCTTCGGAAATGGACGACTGCTCGGTGTCGCCTCGTGGCTCGGGTATGCCGCCGCCTTCGTGGTCGTCGCCGGGATGCTTGCCGTCTCCTTCGGCAGCTACGCGACGACGCTGTTCATCGGCGACGGCGCTTGGAGCGGCTGGGACAATCTCTTTGCGTCGTTGGTGATCGTGGCGATGACCCTCGTCAACATGACGGGAGCGACGTTCGTCGCTCGGATCGCGTCGGTGATGGTCGTCGTCCTGCTGGTCGTATTCACCGTTTTCATCGTCGTGACGATCTCGGACGTGAACTTCGATCTTCTCGCGTTCAGCGGCTACCCGTCGTTCTCGAAGATCGTCGCGAGCATCGCGTTGACGTTCTTCGCGTTTCTCGGCTTCGGCGTGATGACGTTCACGGTCGCGAATCTTCGCGATCCCGAGCGCGAGCTCCCAAAAGCAGTCGCTCTCGCCCTCGGACTGACGACGGCCACCTACGTGCTCATTTCGATCGGCGTCTTCGGGACGCTCACGGCCGATCAGGCGATCGGATACGGCGAGACGGCGATCGCCGAAGCCGCGCGACCGACGCTCGGCGACGCCGGTTTCACGCTGATGGCGGTGGCTGCGCTGATCGCCACGGCCGGCGCAACGAACGGGACACTCTTCGGCTCGGCGAGCCTCACGGCCTCGCTCGCGGAGCTCCGCCAGTTTCCGCCGCTGCTCGGCCCTCAGTCGCGGCTCGGCAAGCACGGGGGACTGCTCGTCACGGCGATCCTCGCCCTCCTGCTCGCGAACTTCGTCAATCTCTCGGCGATCGCCTCGGTCGGAAGTGCATGCTCGCTCGTCGTGTTCCTGCTCGTCGGGATCGCCGGCTATCGGCTGCGATCGAACACCGGCGCCTCCGCCGCAATCGTTCTGCTCGGCATCGCCGCGACCGCGATCGTGCTCGGATTCTTCGCCGTCGACACGCTGCGGAACGCCCCCGAGACGTTCGGGGCGATCGTCGCGATGACGCTGCTCGCGTTCGGGCTGGATGTCGGCTGGAAATGGGCGAGAGACCGGCCCGCCGGCGTCCCTTCGACAGCGCCGCGAACCGGTTCGTCCTGACGTCGAATCTCCCGAGACGCTCCAGCTAATTCGAGGTTGAGGAGCGCGGCGTTGTCGGGCGGGTCGTGTTGCTTCGTCCGTTGAACCCAAGAGCGCATGCTCGCCGGGGATGTGCGTCCCTTCAACACCGCCTGGCGCAGCAACTACGCCGGCTATCGGGGCCCCGGCGCGGACTGAACGCGAATGCATTTTGAAATCGCAGGTCCGTGCGATGTCGTCACAGCGCTCGCCCCCGACACTGGCACGGGGAGCTAACCAAGAGTCGCTGTGGCGGAAGCGCGGCGCGAGGTGGCAACCGGGCCAATCGGCGACTGGCAAGACAGCCGAATACGACTGATGAAGAAGGAGAGTCAGATGAGTGCCGCGTCGGTTTCGCCAATCACTACCTACTTCCGAGTCTGCGACGGGGTTCGAGTGCGGTTCGCCGATACCAAGGCGGACTCGGACGTCACAGTGCTCATGCTTGCGCCGTGGCCCGAAAGTCTCTGGGCCTTTCGTCGCATCTGGCATCAGCTCGCTGCAGTCGGAAGGGTGGTCGCCATCGACCTGCCGGGATTCGGCCACTCCGACGGTCGCCCTGAACTGATCGCTCCGGACGCCTCTGGCGCGTTTTTGGCTCGTCTGATCGACGAGTGGGGATTGGGATCTCCGCATGTCGTCGGCCCCGACGTTGGCACGGCCTCGGCGCTCTTCCTTGCCGGAACGGCTCCGGAGCGCGTTACGAGCTTGACCGTCGGTGGTGGCGCGATCCGCTTCCCCATCGAAGCAGGCGGCGCGCTCAAGGAGATCATCGAGGCGCCGACTCTCGACGTCGTGCGCGGGCTGGACGCGAGAACCACCATCGGCTACGCGGTCGAAGCCGGTGCCGCGAGCGACAGCGAGCCCGATGTCCACGAGGACTACGTCAGCGCCTACGACCTTGGGCGCTTCGCGGAGTCCGCCCGGTTCGTGCGGCACTACCCCGAACAGAACCCGGTGTTGCGCGATCTGCTGCCGACGATTACGACACCGACCCAGATCGTGGCCGGGCGCAACGACGACCTTGTTCCCTGGTCGAACAATCAGTACCTCGACGATCTCCTCCCGAACAGCGAGATCCATCCGCTCGAGGCTGGTCACTTCGCGTGGGAGCAAGCCGCTGAAGAATACGGAGGCTTGGTCGCCGATTGGGTCAGCGACGGCTATCGGCGAGTAACGGCGGCCGAACCTGCCAGCCAGTTCTCCCCGCGGTCGGGATAGCCAGCGGGGATTGTCACGCCGCCGGGTGCGCGGCCTCACATGATCAGGCCAGCTCGTAATCGCGCGCGAGTCGGGCGAGCTCCACGCGCGAGTTGATGTCGAGCTTCGAGAAGACGTGGCGAAGATGGCTGTTCACGGTGTGCGGCGAGACGAAGAGGAGGTCGGCGACCTCCCGGTTGGTCAGCCCTTCGGCGACGAGTCGCGCGACCGCAAGCTCAGCCGCGGTCATCGCGGCCCACCCGCTCGTCTCGGGCTCGCTGGTGACGAGCCGGCGTCGGACGCCGAGCCCGCGGAGCCGGCTGCGGACGCGGCGGGCATCCCAGTTCGCTCCCAGTTCGGTATAGAGCGTGAGGGTGCGGCCGAGGACGTCGATAGCGGCGTCGTGGTCGGTCGCGGTGAGCTCTGCGCCGAGGTCCTCGAGTGCGGCCGCCAGTTCGAGTCGGCGCGGTGTGCGCTCGAGCAGGTCGACCGCCTCCTGGAGATCGGCCTGGTTCCGGTCGAGAAGACCGCGGACGTGAGCCGCTGTTGCGGCAATCGAGTGGATGCCGGAGTTCAGCTCCGCTCGCCGCCGGCCGTTGGAGAGGGCGAGCTCTGCGAGCTCGTCGTCTTGCGTGGCGAGTGCGATGCGCGCGAGCTGCACGTCGTCGGCGACGTCGAGTGGGAACCGCGGCAGGATCGGTCGGCCGCCCGGTCCGACCGGTGCACGCAGCCATCTTCGTGCTGCTTCGGCGTTGCCTTCGGCCATCGCGAAGATCGCGAGCAGCCAGCCCGCGTGGCGCTGTACCGCGGGCGTGCCCTGCGCGAGCATCACCTGCGCGATGTCGCCCAGTCGGCGGGCCTGACGCGTGTCGCCTGTATGGATCGCCAGTCGCCCGAGCGCGACAATGCCGGCTGCATCAAGCACCGCAGCTGCGTGCGTTCCGTCCTCGAGCGCGAAGCGGCCTTCGAGCACCGCGAGCGACTCTGAGAGCCGTCCGGTTCGCAGCAGCATGCGGCCGTGCCAGGTCTCGAACATGTGGTACGCCCAGCCCTGCCGGTCGCGCTGGGCGGCGGCGAGACCGTCGGCCGCGATCGCCAGCGCTTCCTCGTAGCGGTCGGCAATGCTCAGGAGCTCGCCGTGCCACATGTGCGCCAATCGGAGGCGCTGGTCGTCGCCGGCGAAGATCCCGTCGCGGTAGGCCGCGGTGATCAGCTCGTGTGACACGGCGAAGCGGTCGTCGGTGTACTCGAGCGCGCTTTCGGCGACGCGGAGCGTGAACGTCGCTCGAGCATCGTCGGCCGACTCGACCGCCGCACGTGTCTCGTTGAGCACCGCTCGTGCCTCGTCGAGGCGACCCGCTGTGACGAGGTTGTGGAAGAGACAGGCGAGGTGACGGGCGCAAAGGGTTTCCGGGAGGTCTGGGAGGCTGAGGGCGAGGCGCCCAGCGCCGATTCTGATCTCCGGCGAGATCGCGAACATGCCGGCGATGCTGAGGCGGACTTCTGCCTCTTGCCGGGCGGGGAGCGTCTCGCGGAGGGCGCGGTCGGCGAACGCGATCGCGTGCTCGCTGTCGCCGGCTACGTGCAAGGCGATCGCCGTCGTGCCGACGATCTCTCCGCGCTGCGGATGGTGGGGTGGTGCGATCTCGAGCGCGCGCTGTCCGAACTGTGCTGCGGTGCCGGGATCGGTCGTGGCCAGTGCCTTTGCTGCGTCGAGCAGCGTCGCGATCGCCACCTCGTCACCGACCTCGGCACTGGCGGCGAGTTGCACCGCGACTTCGACCGGCAGGGCGCCGGCCTCGAGCAGGACAACAGCGGCCTGCCGGTCGAGGGCGCGGCGCGCGGTTACGGGCACGCTCGCGCGCACGGCCTCGCGTGTGATGTCGTGCCAGAACGCGAGATTCTCGTCGCGTTCGACGAGCAGGTTCGCCTCGAGGAGCTCCCCGACCGGCGCGAGCAGGTCCGAGGCCGGCCGTGCGAGCGTGCGCGCCAGTTGCTCGAAGGTGAACGTGCGGCCGAGCGAG
>DATBDB010000094.1:0-2726 GCA_036270155.1 Gaiellaceae bacterium | reverse complement strand
CGTTGTTCGCATCCCAGTCCGGCACGAACTGCTCCGGGCCCTTCTTCAGCTTGCCGCTCGAGAAGAGCGAGTTGAAGACGGCGTCGTTGCCGCTCTTGAACCAGAACGCGTTCTGATCGGTCTGGCCGCCCCACAGCTCGGCCACCGTGCCGCTGCTCGTGCCGTTCGCCTTCATGCCGGCGAGGACGCCCTTGGCCTGCGCTGCGCCCACGGCCTTGCCGTCGAAGGTCACGTACACCGACGCGGAACCGCCGCTGACCTGACGGTCATAGTCGATCGCCTTGCCGCCCTTCGAGGTGAAGAGCTTCTCGATCGACGCGGCAGAGCCGTTGTCGAGTGCGGTCTCGATGACGACCGTCGCGCCTGCAGCGATGCACGCCTGCGCCTGGGCCTTCTGCTTGAGCGGGTCGTTCAGGGCGTTGTTGATGGACGCCGTGACGCCGGCCTTCGCGAATGCCGCCTTCATTGCGGGAGCGTCGAACTGCACCCAGCGGACAGACGACTTGGTATCCGGCAGCAGAACGCAGACCTGCACGCTCGCCGCTTTCTTGCTCGAACTGGCGGTCGCAACGGCGACGGCGATCGACGCCAGCACGACGACGCCGGCAACGATCAGCAGCGTCGACGTCCGAAAGACTTTCTTCACTTGTATTCCTCCTGACAGGGGGACAGCTTGACGCGCGTGGGTCGCCCACTCGAAACGAGCAGGTCACTTCACAAGACGGGAAACTGTCCTAAAAGTTGGCTCCCGTCAAGAGATACGGGCCGATTCAGTTATCGAAACGGAAGGGGGCTGAAGCCGGGGCCGGCCTCGTTCAGGTGGCGTTCAGGTCACGAACCGGTGCCTGACACCCGTTCGAGGCGCGCACACGTCTCGACCGGCGCCAAGGTCCAGGCACGCGTCAGCGGTCGCCGATGGCGCGCATCACGTAACCGCCTTCGAGCATCGCCGGAGCGCGCTGCTGGAGGCGCTCCCACGTCGGCACGTCCCAGCCGAGCGAGTCGGCGAGCCGCACGATCATGTTGAACATGCCGCAAACGGCGGCCGCATCGCGGAGCGCCTGCTGCGAGACGCCGGCTGCGTACGCCGCCTCGGCGTCGGCAGGTTCGAGCTCGTCGGGACGAAGCGTCAGCTTCTCGAGGAAGACGAGCGTCGCGCTGAGCTCGGGGCCGAGCGGCGCGGTCCGCCAGTCGTCGACGACCGCTTGCCAGACTTCCTCACCGAGCGCGTACGACGCAACTGCGCCGTGGGAGCCCATTCAGAATGGACACTGGTTGAGCAGCGAGGTGAAGCCCGCGAACAGCTCACGCTCCCCCGCGCTCCAATCCGACGGCCCGCGCATCACCACGTCGAGCTCTTCCGAGAACGGCGTGCCGAAGAGCTCGGGCCGGTAGAGCAGCGTCTTGACGACGCCGAGCGGCTCCGCGCCGCTGCGCTCGCGAATCGTGGCCAGCATCGCGGCCTCGTCCGGCTGGTGCCCGCTGTCGACGACGGCGAGCCTCATCCGATCACCGCCGCAGCGGCGTCGAGGCGGCGCAGTCCCTCCGAGATGGCAGCGGCAACCGTCTGCTCGAAGATCTCGTCCTCGGACAGACCGGCCTCCTTGAGCTGCTCGACGTCCCCGTCCGTGATCGTGTAGGCGCGCGTGCGCACCTTCTCGATGTACACGGCCAACTCCGGCTGAGGCGCCGGGGTAGCGGCGACGTTCGCCCGTAACGCGTCGAGGTGCTGGCTCATACCGCGATCCTATGTCACCGGAAGCGCCGGTTCACGCGTCACGCGACTCGGCCGCGTCGTTCGACGCGAGCTCGTCGCGGCGGTGCCACGGCTGAAACTTCACTTTGAGCTTGTCGATGCGCTGTCCCTCGGTGGACTCGACCGTGAAGACGAGGCCATCGTGCTTCACCTCGTCGCCCGCCTCGGCCCCGCGGCCGAGCTGGCCGAAGACGAACCCCGCGATCGTGTGGTAGTCGTCCTGCGGCAGGTCGCAGCCGAAGCGCTCGTTGAAGTCGTCGATCGGGAACGTGCCGTCGATGCGGATGGTCTCGTCGTCGATTCGCTCGACCGTCTCGTCCGGGAGATCGAACTCGTCTTCGATCTCGCCGACGATCTCCTCGAGCAAATCCTCGAGCGTGACGATGCCCTCCATCGAGCCGTACTCGTCGATCACGACGGCCATGTGCTGGTTCGTGCGGCGGAACTCGGTCAGCAGCGCGCCCAGATCCTTCGTCTCCGGGACCATGTAGGCCGGCCGGACAAGCGACTCGAGATCGACATCGACGATCCCCCGGTCGTGCATCGCGACGATCAGGTCGCGGATGTGCAGGACGCCGACGATGTCGTCGAGCGACTCGCGATAGACGGGGTAACGGGTGTACGGGGACTCGAGGACCGCCTTGAGCGCCTCCTCGGCCGGCAGAGCGATCGAGATCGCGACGACCTCGGGACGGGGGACCATCACGTCCGAGACTTCCTTGTCGGCGAAGTCGAAGACCTTGTAGAGCATCTCCTGCTCTTCGTGCTCGATCTCGCCCTGCTCGGCCGACGACGAGAGGAGCATGCGCAGCTCCGCCTCCGAGTGCGCCTCGTGCTCGGCGCCCGGCGGCTGCTGCCCGAGCCCGCGCAGGATGAGCGCGGTCGACTCCTGCAGCACCCAGATCAGCGGACGCATGACAACGAAGAACCAGCGGACCGGCGTCGAGACGGCGAGCGCCGTCCGCTCGGG
>DATBDB010000093.1:0-7051 GCA_036270155.1 Gaiellaceae bacterium | reverse complement strand
TCGCTCTTCCTCGACGACCCGTGGCACTGCAACGTGCCGGTGATCGAGCTGCGCCGCGAGGACGGCGTCGAGCGGATCGAGATCGAGAAGGAGGACTCCTACCGGCTCGAGCTCGAGAACCTGAGCGACGCGATCCGCGGCCAGGGCGAGCTGCTGCTCGCGCGCGAGGACGCGGTCGGCCAGGCGCGCACGCTCGGGGCGCTGCACGAGTCCGCCACGACCGGCAAGCCGGTCGAGCTCTAGATCGAAAGGGTCAGGCCGGCCGCTTCGATCGCGCGCCGGGCCAGCTGCTCGTCGACCTCGCCGGGGAGACCGCTCACTCCGACGGCGCCGACCCGCCTCGCGCCGTCGAATGCCGCGACGCCGCCGAGGAAGAACGTGAAGAACGGGTCGAAGCTCGCACGCTCGACCGGGTCGTCCTTCACCTTCTCGGCGAGCTCGCGCGTCGAGCGCGCGTCGCTGCGCGCGGCCGTGTAGGCCTTCCGCTGGGCGTTCAGGCGCGTGTCCGGGGCCGCGCCGTCCATCGTGGCAGCCGCCACGAGCTCCCCATGATCGTCGGCGACGAACACCGACACCGGGCCGGGGGCGTTCGCGCGGACGTGGTCTACGATTGCGCTGGCCCGCTCCAGGTGCATGCCGTATCGTAATCCTCCTGCGACCGCACTACATTGAGTAGCGCATGACTGCTGTCGCGATCCGCGGCACGACCTATCCGGTCGTGCTGCCGAAGCTCCGCGACCCGCGCCTCCACCTAGCGGTCACGATCACGTCTCTGCAGGTGCTGGGCCAGGTCGCCTTCGACTTCCGTCTGTCAATCGCGCAGATCGCGCTCTGCCTCGTCACGGTCGCCGTGCTCGAGGTCGGGATCACCGCGCGAACGCAGCATGTGCTGATGTGGCCTGCGAGCGCGCTCCTCACGGGCAACGGCGTGGCGTTCGTGCTGCGCGTTCCGGGGACGGCGCACGGCGACTGGTGGAGCCTCCACGGCTGGTGGATCTTCGTCGCCACGTCCGCGGGAGCGCTGCTCTCCAAGTACGTGATCGCGTGGCGCGGCGAGCATGTCTTCAATCCGTCGAACATCGGCCTGGTCGCGGTCTTCCTGATCCTCGGCCGCGCCCGCGTCGAGCCACTCGACTTCTGGTGGGGCCCCATGTCGTGGTGGATGGCGCTCGCGCTCGTGATCATCGTCACGGGCGGCTTCTCGATCCTTCGCCGCCTCAAGCTGCTGCGCGTCGCACTCTCGTTCTGGGCGGCGTTCGCGGTCGGTATCGCCGGCCTCGCGCTCGCCGGCCACGCCATGACGGCGCGGTGGCACCTCGGCCCCGTGCACGGTCTCTACTTCTGGTGGGTGCTGGTCACCTCGCCCGAGGTACTCGTCTTCTTCTTCTTCATGATCACCGATCCGAAGACGGCGCCGAAGGGGCCGCGCACACGGATCGGGTACGGGATCGCGCTCGGTGTACTTGCGTCGATGATGATCGCCCCAACGACGACGGAGTTCGCAGCGAAGGTCGCACTGCTCTCGTCGCTCGCGATCGTGTGCCTCGCGAAGGTGGTGACGTGGTTCGTGCCGATCCGCGTCGACAGGACTCGGATCGCCTTCGCCGCTGCCCTCGGGATCGCGGCGTACGCGGGCGTCGTGACGCTCGCGAACAGCTCACAGGCATCGTTCGCGGCGCCGGCACTGCCGCCGGGCATGCTGCCGCACATCACGATCTTCCCCTCGCCGGGCGTGCAGACCCAACTGAACGAGGCGACCGCCGAGCAGATCGCGTACGCGCTCGTCGCCGCCCGGCCCGCGCATGCAGGCGACTCCTTGGGCATCCACCTCGTGCCCGGGAACGAACAGTCGCCGCCGATCGCGGTCGCCCAGCTTGCTGGCGTGACGTACCGCCTCCACCTGACCTCGAGCGGCGCGTGGGCGCTCTCGGCGCAGGCGGCGCAGCAGCTCGCCGCGCCGACACCCCAGAGCAACACGCTCGCGGGGAGCCGACTGACGGACGTCGCGCCGCTCGTCGGCCTCGACTTCCAACAGGGCTCGTTTCGCTACGGCGTATCGAGCGACACGAAGGCGATGATGGGTGGCGGCGTCTGCTGGCTCGACTACAACGGCGACGGTCGGCTCGACCTGTTCGCGGTCAACTCGTACGCAAGCGCAGACATCGAGCAGTGGCAGTCGCACGGCGGGCTGCCGACGAGCGAGCTCTTCCAGAACATCGGTGGCAGCTTCCGGAACGTGACGTCGCAGGCGCACGCGGGGCTCGCCGTGCAGGGCGACGGCTGTGCGGCCGCTGACCTGGACGGCGACGGGCGCACCGATCTCGTCATCTCGACCACAACCGGCGTCGAGGTGCTCTGGAATACGGGCTACGGCTTCAGCGAGGCAAGCCTGCCGGCACCGAGCGGCTGGTACACCGGAATCGCAGTCGCGGACGTCAACGGCGACGGCCGGCCGGACGTCTTCGTCGCCGGCTACGCCGACCCGAGCAGCCCGGTGCCGAACTCGGTCGCCGGCTTCCCGACGAACGTCGCCGGGGTGCGCGATCTGCTGTTCCTCAACGACGGCGCGCGGGCGTTCCGCGAAGTCGGCGTCGAGGCCGGTCTCGAAGCAGCAGCTTTCCGTCACGGCCTGGGAGCTCAATTCATGGACGTGACTGGCGACGGGCGGCCCGACCTCTACGTCGCGAACGACGAAGATCCCAACGCGCTCTACGTCAACGTGCCGTGGCCCGGCGGGCTCAAAGCCGACCCCGCGAGGCTCGGCTTCCGCTTCGAGGAGCGTGCGTCTGCTGCAGGCGTCGCCGATCCCTTTGCAGGAATGGGGATCGCGGCGGCCGGCGGCCGCCTCTTCGTCACGAATTCACGCGGCGAGCCGTCGGCCGCGTACGTGCGCGCGGGCTCGCACTTCGCGAACATGCGGCCGCTCATCGACCCGGCGCTCGGCACGGACTTTGCCGGCTGGGGCGTGTCGTGGGTCGACCTCCAGAACTCCGGCCGCCCCGACCTAGTGCTCACTGCCGGAGCGATCCCGGTGACGAGCTTGAAGCGCGACGCCGAGCCGGTACGCGTCCTCGCCCCCACGTCAGGGTCGAAGTACGGTGACGACCGCGGCGTCCTTCAGGGCGCGATCACGGTCAACGGGCGCGGGCTGGCCGCTGCCGACGCGAACAACGACGGCCGCGTGCAGATCGCGATCAACACGATCGGCGGGAGGCTCGTCCTCCTGCGCCCCTCCCGCCCTGCGGGCCACTGGCTCGACGTGGCGCTGTCGCGGTTCTCGCCGGGCGCCGTCGTCACGGTCGTGCTCCCGGACGGAACGCGTTTGTCGCGCGAGGTGACGGCGGGGAGCAGCTACCTGTCATCCGAGGATCCGCGCGTGCACTTCGGCCTCGGGCGGGCGACGCGCGTCGCGCGGCTGATGGTGCGGTTCCCGTGGGGCGCCGTGACGCGTCGCGACGGCGTCCGGGCCGACCGCGTCGTCTCCGTGGTCGCGCCCGCCCCGCCCCCAGCCACGACGGGTGCCGAGCTCACAGCGACGCTCCCCGGGTGCACGCCGGCGAAGCGCAGCCGCTCCATCGCGCGGATCTGGAACGACGCGGCCGCCGCCGTCCTCCGCACCGGCAGCGCGCCCGATCCGGTCCAGGCGCGCGACCTCTACGACGTGTCAGCCACCGTCGCGCACGCGTACGCCCTCGCCAAGACGCCGACCGCCCGCGATGCCGCGATCAGCTACGCGGCCTACCGGCTTCTCGTGTGGCAGGCGTCGTTCAACGCTAACCTCGACCCGGCCTTCGCACTACTGGCGCACCAGCTTCGTGCGCTTTGCTACTCGCCCGGCTACACAAGCCGGTCCGGCGGCGGAGCCGCGCTCGGGAACCGGATCGGGCTCGGCGCGATCAACGCCTTCGCCCACGACGGTGCGAATGAGCAGCTCCACTTCGCCGATCCGACTTTCGCGGCGCGGAACCAGCCACTGATCGTGGCGCAACCCGGCTCGACGGTGCACGACCCGACGTTCTGGCAGCCGCTCGCGCTGGCGCAGGTGTCGCCGCGCGGCTCCGGCTCGGTGCCTGCGCAGGTTCAGTCCTTCGTCGGGTCGCAATGGGGCGATGTCCGCACGTTCGCCGCGAAGATCGCGGTGGGCCCGCCGGCGCTCGGCGATCCGTCGGGCAAGACCTATCGCGAAGCTGCGATCGCCGCGATCCGGGCGACCGCCGAGCCATTCACGCGCCCGGCCTTCGACACGTCGCCTGCCGCTTGGAACGCGTCGCTCCCCTCGCTCGGACTGAAGCGGGATGTCGAACTCGACCTCGCGCTGAACGGCGCGCTGAACGACGCGACCGTCTCGGTCTTCGGGGCAAAACGCGCCTACGAGTCGCCGCGGCCGATCTCCATGATCCGCTACCTCGCATTCAACGGGCAGCTGCCGATCGTGCCCGGGCTCACGCGGCGGGTCGGCAAGCAGATCCAGGTGCGCGCGCAGGGGCGCTGGGTTGCCGGCGACCGCTGGACACCACCAGTGCAGACGCCGGCGTCGCCTGGCTATCCGTCTGCGGACGCGGCTTTCGCCTCGGCAGCGAAGACGGTGTTGACCGCCCTCACAGGCCGCACCTACGCCGCCCGCGCCGCACGGGCGTCCGCGCTCGCCGGGCGCGAGGGTGTCGAGCTCCCGGACGATGCGACGGCGGGCGGCCTCGTCGGTCACGCGGCCGGCGCGCGGGCTCTCGCGCACGGCGGCTGACGGATCGGGGCGCGGAAATACCAGTACAGTCGCAGTCGTCTTGTTCCAGCGGCTCCGGACTCCCACGGCAGGCGTCATCGCCGGGGCGCTGCTCATCCTGATCGGCGGAATTGTCTACGTGAGCGGCGCGCCGTCTCCAGGCACCATCATCGCGATCGTCGGGTTCGGCCTGATCCTCAAGTACCGGGTGCTCCCGGCTCGACGCGACCGCGGCGAGTAGCGCGCTGTCACGTCTGTGCGCCGAGCGCTACCGGCCCGAGCGGGCTTGCAAGCGTACGGCGATCGTGTCGAGCGTGACCGCGCCGAGGAGCACGAGCCCGGTGATGATGTAGATCCAGCCATTGGACACGTTCAGGGTGTTCAGCCCGTTCTGGAGCGTGCCGATCAGGACGGCGCCTAGCAGCGCCCCGCGAACCTCGCCGCGCCCACCGAACAGGCTGACACCGCCGATCACCGCTGAGGCAATCGCGTTCAGCAGCAGATTGCCCGGCGGGAACGTCAGCGCGACCGAGTTCACCTGCGAGGCGAAGATGATGCCGCCCATCCCGGCGGTGGCTCCCGAGATCATGAAGACGAGCACGCGGATGCGCTTCACGTTGATGCCTGCGCGGCGGGCCGCCTCTGCATTGCCGCCGACGGCGTAGACGTGGCGGCCGAACGTCGTCCACTTTGCGAGGAATGTCAGCAAGATGAAGAAGAAGATGACGATCACGCCTGAGAGCTGCACCCCGAGTGTCGTGGCGATCACCTTCGCGTGATCCGAGATCTCGACGACGCCGAAGGCCGCGATGCCGATGCTCACCGTACGGAGCAGGAAGGCGTAGAGGTTCACTCGCGCGATCTGCGTTCCACGCGCGGCGAGCCTCTTGTAGAGCACGCTGAGCGGGTAGAGCGCCGTGATCACGGCCGCAACGATCCAGCCGCCGAGGTGCGAGAATCCGTAGCTGTCGGTGTAGTTGATCCAGCGGTCCTGAATGATGATCGTCCCGCGCTGCTCGAGCGTGTTCAGGATCACGCCTTGCCAGATCAGGAAGCCTCCGAGCGTGACGACGAACGACGGGACGCCGACGAACGCCACGATCGAGCCTTGGACGAGGCCGATCCCGGCGCAGACGGCGACCGCGATCAGCATCGCGAGGAGTCCGTTCAGCTGGTGGCCGCTACCCGGGAGCTGCAGCTCTGCGACGACAAGCGCGCCGATGCCCGCCAGATAGCCGATCGAAAGGTCGATCTCCCCGAGTAGGAGGACGAAGACGACGCCGAACGCGAGCATGGCCGTGCCGGCGCTCTCGTTGATCAGGTTGACGAAGTTGACGGCGGTGAAGAAGTTCGTCGCCGTGAACTTGAAGAGGAGGACGACGATGATCAGCCCGATGATGATCGGGAACGGCCCGAGATTGCCCGTGCGGAGGTTCAGCCAGGCGCGCGCCCAGAGACCGCCGAGGCCGCTCGGCAATTCCCGCTCCTCAGGCGGCGGAACGCGCTCGGGCCCGACGACGTCGGCGGTGCTCATGCCTCCACCACTGCGGTCGAGTCGATGCCGGAGACCTTCGTCGGCCTGCCGGCGGTGATCGCTTCGACGATCGCCTGCTGCGTGGTAGTGCGGCGATCGAACACGCCGACATTCCGGCCGAGACGCAAAACCGTGATGCGATCCGCGGTCTCGAAGACGTCGTGGAGGTTGTGTGAGATCAGCACGACGCCGAGACCCTGCTCGCCCAGGCGCCGCACAAGGGCCAGGACCTGCTCGGTCTGCGCGACGCCAAGCGCCGCGGTCGGCTCGTCGAGGAGAACGAGCTTCGAGTTCCATTGCACCGCTTTCGCAACCGCCACCGACTGGCGCTGACCGCCCGAAAGCGTCGCGACCGGCTGCCGGATCGAGGAGATCGTCGTCACCGCGAGCGACTTGAGCGTCTCGGCGGTGCGGTGCTCCATCGCGGCCTCGTTGAGGATCTGGAATCGGTTGATCTCACGTCCGAGGAACATGTTCTGGACGACATCGAGGTTGTCGCAGAGCGCCAGATCCTGGTACACGACCTCGATGCCGAGACGTCCCGCGTCCTTCGGGCTGTTGATGTGCACCTCGGTGCCCTCGAAGAGGATGTGGCCGCTGTCGGGCGTGTGCGTGCCGGCGATGCACTTGACGAGCGTCGACTTGCCGGCGCCGTTGTCGCCGACGAGCGCCATCACCTCGCCGGGATTGACCTCGAAATCGACGTCCGTCAGAGCCTGGACCGAGCCGAACGTCTTGGTGATGTTGCGCAGCTGAAGAAGTGGCGTATCGCTCATCGAAGACTGCTCCTGGGCGAG
>DATBDB010000092.1:0-22631 GCA_036270155.1 Gaiellaceae bacterium | reverse complement strand
CTCGCGCAGATCTCGCGGTCGTTGACCCAGTAGAGCTGGAACCAGCGCGGCGCACCCGTTTCGGCGACCTCCTCGATCGAATGCGTGGCCGCGCTCGAGAGCAGCATCGGCACGCCGGACGAAGCGGCCGCCTTGCCGACGCCGACCTCGGCCTCCTCGTGCGCGATCGAGAGCACGCCGACCGGTGCGAGGAAGAACGGCGCCGGTGAGTGCATTCCGAGCACGTCGACCGAGATGTCGCGCACCGCATTCCCGGCCAGCATCCGGGGCCGGATCTTCCAGCGCTGAAAGGCGTCCAGGTTGGCGCGCATCGTCGACTCCGCCCCCGCGCCGCCCGCGATGTAACCGAACGCGCCGGCGTCGAGCTTCTCCTCGGCCGCCCCTTCCCAGTCCGCGAACGAGACCGGCCACTCGGGCGGCTGCTGGGCGATGTAAATCGCGTTCTGAATCATTGATCCGCTGAAGCTCATCGTTCGATCCTAAACTGGTGGCCATGGCCGTAGGCTCGACGGAGGCGAAATGACAATGGACAACAAGGAGATCTCCCGCAGCTACTTCGCGCGGATCACATCCGGCGACCTCGACGTGGTCACCGACCTGTTCACCCTTGACTTCGTCGACCACGACGCGCCGCCGGGCACGCCCGCAGGGCCCGAGGCGGCCAAGGCATTCGCGGGCGCGATGATCTCGCACCATCCCGACCTGAAGATCGAGGTCGAGGACATCTTCGGCGAGGACGACCGCGTCGCGCTGCGGCTCCACTGGAACGCCGAGCAGACGGGCTACGTCCAGTACGGCATCGTCGTCTTCCGCTTCGAGGGCGATCGCATCGCCGAGCGGTGGTCGGCGTACATGTCGGCTGCATGAGGTCGACGTAGGCTCGACGGAGTCGATGGAAACTCAGACCGCCCGGCTCGAGACCTTCAGCGACGGCGTCTTCGCGATCGCCGCGACGCTCTTGATCCTCGAGATTCGTCTCCCGGAGGGCGTCTCCGTGGCGCACGGGCTCGTTCACGCCTGGCCGTCTTACGTCGCGTACGCGACCTCCTTCCTGACGATCGGGATCATCTGGGTGAACCACCACACGGTGCTGCGGCAGATCGGGCGCGTCGACCGGACGTTTCTGTTCCTCAACGTCGTCTTCCTGATGATCGTCGCGTTCAGCCCGTTTCCGACACGGGTGATCGCCGATCACCTGCGGGACGGCTCAAAGTCGGCCGCGTTCGCCTACGGCGTCTCTTTCACGCTGATGGCGATCTCGTACGGCGCAATGTGGTTCTACGCGGCACGCGGGCGAAGACTGATCGCGGAGGATGCCGACCCGCGCGTCGTCAGCGGCATCTCACGCTCGTTCGCTCCCGGGTCGCTCATCTACGGGGCGGCGACGCTCTCGTCGCTCATCTCCGCGTACCTCGCCGTCGCCCTCTACGCGGCGATCGCGCTCTTCTACGTGCTCGAGAGCTCGATCTTCGGCAGGGACGAGGTGTCTGACCCTGTGGTGTCAGACACCGGTGGCTGAGCTCGACCGTCACGGGGGCGAGGGTCGGACTCGAGGTGCGATCGCAATAGAGGCGCCTAGCAGATTCGAACTGCTGTAAACGGCTTTGCAGGCCGCTGCCTAACCACTCGGCCAAGGCGCCGCGCTAGGGCGGCATCGTATCGGCGGCTCCGGGTACCTCCGGCCCGTGCCCACTCGCAACCCTTTCCCGACGGCTGCCCCGTACCTGCCGGACAAGGTCTCGATCACCGCACTCCGCGAGGCCGTCCAGCACTGCCGGGGCTGCCCGCTCCATGCGAACGCGACCCAGGCGGTCTTCGGCGAGGGAACGCTGAAGGCCGAGGTGATGCTCGTCGGCGAGCAGCCCGGCGACCAGGAGGACAAGGCCGGGGCGCCGTTCGTCGGACCGGCAGGGAAAGTACTCGACCGCGCGCTCGAGGAGGCCGGGATCGATCGCGGCACCACGTACGTCACGAATGCCGTCAAGCACTTCAAATGGAAGGCGCGCGGCACGAGGCGGATCCACGACAAGCCCACCTGGACGGAGGCGATGGCCTGCCGCCCCTGGCTCGACGCGGAACTGGCCCTCGTGAAGCCACGGGCGCTCGTCCTCCTGGGCGCCGTCGCCGGCCAGGCCTTGCTCGGCAAGAGCTTCAAGGTGACCCAGCAGCGCGGCAAGCCCCTCGACTCGGAGCTCGCCGAGCTCGTCCTCGCGACCATCCACCCGAGCGCCGTTTTACGGGCCGATAACCGGGACGAGCTGTTCGGCGGGCTCGTCGACGATCTGAGGATCGTGTCACGAACTTTCGCCGCCTGAATACGCCATATACAGTCGGAGGACTGTGGCGTTGCAGGAGAGGAACACGACCGAGGGGGTCCAGGCAGACCGCGAGCGCTATGTCGCGCGCGGCGTCTCCACCCCGCCGCTCGTCGTCGCGAAGGCCGAGGGCGCCCGCATCTGGGACGTCGACGGCCGCGAGTACATCGACTTTGCCGGCGGGCTCGGCTGCGCCAACCTCGGCCACAACCTCCCCGCCGTCGTCGACGCGCTGCACGCGCAGGTTGACCAGTACCTCCACCAGTGCTTCATGGTCGGGATGTACGAACCGTACGTCGAGGTCTGCCGCCGGCTCGCGGAGCTATCACCCAATCGCGGTGACAACCAGAAGTCGATTCTCTTGAGCGCAGGCGCCGAGGCGGTCGAGAACGCGGTCAAGATCGCGCGCGTCGCCACCGGCCGCCAGGCGGTCGTCGTCTTCGACAACGCGTTCCACGGGCGGACGCTCCTCTCGATGACGATGACCTCGAAGGTCGTGCCGTACAAGGCGGGCTTCGGGCCGTTCGCGCCCGAGGTCTACCGCACGCCGGCGCCATACCCGTTCCGCGGCGTGAGCGAAGACGACGCGATCGCCGGGCTGAAGAAGCTTTTCAAGGGCGACGTCGACCCGTACTCGGTCGCGTGCGCCGTGCTCGAGCCGGTGCAGGGCGAGGGCGGCTTCATCCCGATGACGCCCGACTTCCCAAAGCGCCTCCAGGAGCTTCTCGATCAGTACGGGATCCTCTACGTCAACGACGAGGTTCAGAGTGGCTGCGGGCGCACCGGGCCCGTGTGGGCGATCGAGCACTACGGCGTGCAGCCCGATCTCACCGTGAGCGGCAAGACCCTCGGCGGCGGGCTCCCGCTCGCGGGCGTCACAGGTCGTGCCGAGATCATGGACGCTGTCCCGCCCGGCGGCCTCGGCGGCACGTTCGGGGGCAACCCGCTCTCGTGTGCAGCGGGCGTAGCAATTCTCGACGCGCTCGAAAGTGCACGCCCGCGCGGCGAGCAGATCGGTGCGCGCCTGCGCGAGCGGCTGAACGCGATGGCTCCCGCCGGCTCCGACGTGCGCGGTCTTGGGCCGATGGTCGCGATCGAACTGCCGGAACAGAACGGTGAGGAGACGACGCGCATCACGACCGCGGCGCGCGAGCAGGGCCTGATGCTTCTTTCCTGCGGGATCTACGGCAACGTGATCCGGATCCTCGTCCCGTTCGCGATCGGCGACGAGGAGCTCGAGCGTGGCCTCGACATCCTCGAGGGCTTGATCAGCGTAGGCTCGACGGAGCGATAAAAATAGATGTCAGCTGACGTCGTGTGTGCTGGGATCCGGAAGACGTACGGCGACGTTGTCGCAGTTGCAGACGTCGACCTGACCGTCGGCGACGGCGAATTCTTCACCCTGCTCGGCCCGTCGGGCTCCGGGAAAACGACGACCCTGCGTGTGATCGCCGGTTTCGAGCGGCCCGACGCAGGTCGCGTCACGCTCGGCGGCGCCGACATCACCGACCAGCCGCCGTACGCACGCGACGTCAACACGGTGTTCCAGGACTACGCGCTCTTCCCGCACATGACCGTCGCCGAGAACGTCGGCTACGGGCTGAAGGTGAAGGGCGTGCCGCGCAGAGAGCGTACGACGCAAGTCGCCGACGTGTTGAAGATGGTCCGCCTCGACGGCTACGGCGACCGGAAGCCTGTGCAGCTCTCGGGCGGGCAGCGGCAACGCGTCGCGCTCGCGCGCTCGATCGTCAACCGGCCGAAGGTCCTTTTGCTCGACGAGCCGCTGGGTGCGCTTGACCTCAAATTGCGCCAGGAGATGCAGGTCTTCCTGAAAGGGCTGCAGCGCGACCTCGGCATGACGTTCATCTACGTCACGCACGACCAGGAAGAAGCGCTGACGATGAGCGATCACGTCGCCGTGTTCAACGAAGGTCGCATCGAGCAGGTCGGCTCACCGACCGAGGTGTATGTACACCCCGCGACCGAGTTCGTCGCCGGCTTCGTCGGCACGTCGAACATCCTCGAGCGCGGCGGCCGCCGCTTCTCGGTGCGCCCTGAGCGGATCGAGCTCAATGGGCACGGCGAACCAGCGACGGTTGCCGATGTCGTGTTCGTCGGCGCGTTCACGCGCATCCTCGTCGACACCGAAGCCGGCGAGCGGCTGACGATCGTCAAGCAGAACGACAACTCGGTTCTCGAGCCCGGCGCGCGCGTGCACGTCAGCTGGAACGACGCGGACGCGTATGAGATCCAACCCCCCGAACAACTCCAGCAGGAGGTCAAATGACGAAGCGCACGTGGGCGCTGATGGCGACCCTCACGGTCTGCCTTGCGTTCCCCGCAGCCGGCGTGACGAAGCAGCACGGCGGCACGCTCAACATGATCGCGTGGGAGGGTTACCTCCAGCCGCAATGGGTGACGCCGTTCGAGAAGAGCAGCGGCTGCACCGTCCACCCGAAGTACGCGGGCTCGTCCGACGAGATGGTCACGCTCATGCGCTCGGGCGGCGGCGGCCAGTACGACCTGGTCTCTGCGTCCGGCGATGCGTCCCTGCGCCTGATCTACGGCAAGGACGTGCAGACGGTCGACCCGGCGAAGGTCCCTGACTTCAAGAACTTTGGGAAGACCTTCCAGTCGCCCCCGAACAACACGGTCGACGGCAAGCACTACGGCATCTCGCTGCAGTGGGGACCGAACACCCTGATGTACAACACGAAGAAGGTGTCTCCAGCGCCGACATCGTGGGCGTCGATCTACGACGCGAAGTACAAGGGAAAGGTCACCGTCCCGGACAACCCGATCCAGATCGCGGACGCGGCGCTGTACCTGATGAAGACGAAGCCGTCGCTCGGGATCAAGGATCCGTACGAGCTGAACTCGGCCCAGTTCACGGCGACGACCAACCTGCTGAAGCAGCAGAAGCCGCTCGTGAAGAAGTACTGGGCGACCGCGGGCCAGGAGATCACGATGTTCAAGAACGGTGACGCCCTGCTCGGCGCGTCGTGGCCGTACCAGACGAACACGCTGATCGCGGCGAAGGCGCCGGTCAAGGACCTCGTGCCGAAGGAAGGCGCGACGGGCTGGCTCGACACCTGGATGGTCTCCGCGAAGACGAAGAACCTCGACTGCGCCTACAAGTGGCTGTCGTGGGTCTCGACTCCAAAGGTGCAGGCCCAGCAAGCGATTTACTTCGGTGAGACGCCTGTGAACAGCAAGTCGTGCGCGATCATGGACAAGCTGTCCAAGGGCTCGTGCACGCAGTACCACGCGAACGCGCCGCTCAAGTACTTCAAGCAGATCTACTTCTGGAAGACGCCGATCGCAGATTGCGGCAACGGCCAGAAGAACTGCATGGATTACACGAAGTGGCAACAGGCCTGGACGAACCTCAAGGGCTAGGAAGCAACGCTGGAGCGCGCCACCACCTTGGTGGCGCGCTCTGGCGGCGCTCCTGGCTGAAGGCTCTCGCAGTCCTCCTGCCGCCGACGGGCGCGTTCCTCGCCGTGTACGTGGCGGCACTCGTCGCGCTGTTCATCTCGGCGTTCTGGACCGTCGACTCGTTCACCGGCCTGACGATTCACACGTGGACGCTCGACAACTTTCGCGAGCTCTGGCACGGCGGCACCTACCACACGGTCGCACTGCGCACGATCCTGATCGCCGCCGCGGTCACGGTGACCGACGCGATTATCGCGTTCCCCTTCGCGTACTTCATGGCGCGCGTGGCGACACCGCGGATGCGCGCCGTGCTCTTCGTGCTCGTGTTGCTGCCGCTCTGGGCGTCCTACCTCGCACGCGTCTACGCGTGGCAGTTGATCCTCAGCTCCGACGGCCTCCTGAACTGGACGCTGCACAAGCTCGGGCTCGGCTCGGCAAACCTGCTCTACACGAACACCGCGATGTGGATCGTGTTCTCGTACATCTGGCTGCCCTTCATGATCCTGCCGGTCTACGCCGCGCTGGAGCGCATCCCCCACTCCTATATCGAAGCCTCGCGGGATCTCGGCGGCAAAGGCAGCCGGACGCTCCGCTCGGTGATCCTGCCGCTCGCGCTGCCCGGCATCGTCGCCGGCTCGATCTTCACCTTCTCACTGACGCTCGGTGACTACATCACGCCGGTGCTCGTCGGCGGAACGTCGTCGCAGTTCATCGGCAACGTCGTCTATGACGCCGTCAACCAGTCGTCCAACCTCCCGTTCGCGGCGGCCTTCGCAGTCGTGCCGCTCGCCGTGATGGGCGCCTACCTCCTGATCGCGCGCCGGCTCGGCGCGTTCGAGGCGCTGTGATTCACCTGGCCCCGTTGCCACGCTCCTCGGTCGCGAGCACCAAGCGATGCAAGGACGCAGGTCTTCCCGCTAGTGGTACTAACGGGAAGACCGAGGACGCAGCAGCGCGCCGCGTGATCGCGGGCGAGGGGCCTGGAGGACGGGGCCAGGTGAGTCACTAAGTGGAGACGCGCAGCACACGCATCGCGCTGGGCGTCTGGGTCGCGCTCGTGCTCGCCTTCCTCTACGTGCCGATCGCGATCATCTGCCTGTACGCGTTCAACTCGTCGAACGTGCAGAGCTGGCCGATTGCCGGACTGACGACCAAATGGTTCTCTCCCGCGATCCACAACGGCGATATGCAGACCGCGCTCTGGCTCTCACTGAAGGCGGCCGCGCTCGCAACGCTGATTGCCCTCGTCCTCGGGACCGCCGCGTCGTTCGGGGTGCACCGTTTCCGCTTCTTCGGGCGCGAGGCGATCTCGTTCCTGCTCGTGCTCCCAATCGCGCTCCCCGGGATCATCACCGGCATGGCGCTGAACTCCTACTTCGCGTTTTGGAAGTTCAACTTCGGCCTCTGGACGATCGTGATCGGGCATGCCACGTTCTGTGTCGTGGTCGTCTACAACAACGTGATCGCGCGGCTCCGCCGCGTGCCGGGCTCGCTGACCGAGGCGTCGATGGACCTCGGCGCCAACGGCCTCCACACCTTCCGCTACGTGACCTTCCCGACGATCTCAACGGCGCTGATCTCGGGCGGCCTGCTCGCCTTCGCGCTCTCGTTCGACGAGGTGATCGTGACCACGTTCACCGCGGGCGCCCAGAACACGCTGCCCATCTGGATCTTCGGCCAGATCCGCCTCGGCCAGCAACTCCCGCAGGTCAACGTCGTCGTCTTCCTTATCCTCGCTGTAACGATCATTCCCGTCGCCCTTGCTCAGCGCCTCACCCGCGAGAGCGGGATCCTGCGCACCGAGTAGAGATAGGAGATTCACATGGCAACCATCGACGTGATCAACCCCGCAACAGCCAAGACGATCGGCGCGGTGCCCAACATGACGGCGGACGAGGTCGACGCGGTCGTCGAGCGCGCGAAGCAGGCGCTGCCCGAGTGGCTCGACGCGACGCCGAAGGAGCGCTCGGAGCTGCTCTACAAGCTGGCGCAGATTCTCGAAGACAACGCCGAGGAGCTCGCGCAGATCGAGTCGCAGAACGTCGGCAAGCCGCTGATGGTCTCGCGCGACGAGATGCCGTTCTCCGCCGACAATCTTCGCTTTTTCGCCGGCGCCGCACGCAACCTCGAGGGCAAGTCGGCCGGCGAATACATCAAGGGCTACACGTCGATGATCCGCCGCGAACCGCTCGGGATCGTCGCCGGCATCTGTCCCTGGAACTACCCGCTGATGATGGCGGTCTGGAAGATGGGCCCGGGGCTCGCCGCGGGGAACGTCCAGATCCTCAAGCCCGCCGAGCAGACACCGCTCTCGCTGCTGCGCTTCGTCGAGCTCGCCAAGGACGTGATCCCGGCGGGCGTGCTGCAGGTTGTCACGGGCGACGGCGTGCCGTCCGGCCAGCGGCTCGTCGAGCACCCGGACGTCAGGCTCGTCTCACTGACCGGCGATGTCGCAACCGGCAAGCTGATCGCGAAGAACGCGGCCGACACGCTCAAGCGCGTGCACCTCGAGCTGGGCGGCAAGGCGCCGATGGTCGTCTTCGACGACGCGGATCCGGAGCAGGTCGCGGAGGGCATCAAGATCGCGGGCTATTGGAACTCCGGCCAGGACTGCACCGCGGGGTCGCGCATCATCGCCGGCCCGAAGATCTACGACGCGCTGCTCGAAGCCCTCGTGCCGGCGATCGAGGGCCTGAAGGTCGGCGATCCCGCCGACGGCGACGACGTCGAGATGGGCCCGGTGATCTCGCAGGACCAGCAGACGCGAATCCTCGGCTTCCTCGACCGCGCGAAGGGCGCCACGGTGCTCACGGGCGGCGGTTCGAATGGCAGCAACGGCTACTTCGTCAACCCGACGATCGTCACCGACGTAGCCCAGGACGACGAGATCGTCCAGGACGAGGTCTTCGGCCCGGTGATCACCGTGCAGCGCTTCGCCGACGACAACCAGGCGATCGAATGGGCGAACGGCGTGCGCTATGGGCTCGCCGCGTCGGTCTGGACGCGGGACGTCGGCCGCGCGCTCAACGCGGCGAAGAGACTCCAGTTCGGAACGGTGTGGGTGAACGACCACCTCGTCCCGATCACGTCCGAGATGCCGCACGGCGGCTACAAGGCATCCGGCTACGGCAAGGACATGTCGATCTACTCGATGGAGGAGTACACCCAAATCAAGCACGTCGCGATGAAGATCGACTGATGACGGACGACGCGAGACAACAACGACTGGAAGCCGCAGCGCAGCTGTTCGACGCAGCGGCCGACGAGCTCGAGAAGGCCGCTGCCCACGCGCAGCGCGCCGCCGAGCACCTCCGCGACGGCGAGATCCCGCGCGGCGGAGCGCACGCCTGGGCGACCCGCGGTCACCTGCTCGCGGCGGAGAAGTCGCTCGACGAGCAGGCGCTCGAGCACCGGCTGCGCTCGCCCGTCTGACCTCGTTGGTGTCTGACACCTCTTCGAACCGAGGAGCGCCTACGCAGTTCGAACAGGTGTCAGACACCTTGCGAGCTGCGGCGCGTCGCCGAGCTACGCAGTGGTGTCAGACACTCTCGACGATGGCCTTGCGATTCTCCACGCGCACGCGCCAGCGCCGGCCGAAGGCGCGGACACCATCGAGCACGAACCCCTCGAGCCAGGCTGGGAGCTCGTCCGTTGTGACCCGCAGCGTGCGGGCATCGGGGTCGGGCTCGAGCCCGAGCTGTGCGCGGAGCAGGAGCAGGGGCGTTCCGGCTGCCCACGCCTGAGGCCGGGCAGATGTGGGAACGACACCGGGCGCCTCGCCATCGCGCCGCTCGCCGCCCGCGAAGAGCTCCGGTAGCCGGTACTCGAAGTAGGGCGCGCAGTCGAGAAGCGCCCGCACCACGCGCTCTGCCTCCGCCCGCCTCCCGGCCTGCGCCAGACCGAGCGCGATCAGGGAGTTGTCGTGCGGCCAGACGGTGCCGTTGTGGTACTCGAGCGGGTCGAACGCCGGCTCGTCGGCGGCGAGCGTGCGCACGCCCCAACCGGACCAGAGCGGCCCTGACGCAAGCCTCGCAGCTACCTCCGCGACGCGGTGGTCGGGAACGATGCCGCTCCACAGCAGATGGCCCATGTTCGACGCGAGTGCATCGACCGGCCGCTTGTCGGGATCGAGGCCGAGCGCATACCAACCGCGTTCGGGAAGCCAGAACGCCGCGTCGAACCGCTCGCGCAGCGTCGAAGCGTCAGCTTCGAGACGCACCGCAGTCGCCTCGTCGTGCCACACGCGCCGCGCGAGCTCGGCCATGCGCAGCTTCGCGTCGTAGACGTAGCCCTGGACCTCGGCCGGCGCGATCGGCGCCTGCGCCAGCGATCCGTCGTGGAAGACCATTGAGTTGTACGAGTCCTTCCAGTTCTGGTTGTCGATGCCGTGGCTCGCACGGCGCAGGTACTCGACGAAGCCGTCGCCGTCGCGGTCACCGAAGGAGTCGATCCATTCGAGCGCGCGGCGCGCCGCCTGCTCCAGCTCGCGGACGATCTCGTCGTCGCCGGTCCAGCGCCACAGCTCCGAGAGGAGGACGAGGAACAGCGGTGTCGCGTCGACCGAGCCGTAATAGCGGTCGGTCCAGATGAGCGCGGTCTTGCCGCGACGCAGCTCGTGCACGATCTTGCCGGGCTCGGCGTCGCGCTCGGGATCGTCGACCTCCGCCTGCACATCTGCAAGCGCGCGCAGCGCGCCGGCGGCCGCCTCGGGACCGAGGAGCAGCTCTTGGAGCGACGTGATCAACGTGTCGCGGCCGAACAGCGTCATGAACCAGGGCAGCCCGGCCGCCGGAACCATGCCACTCCCGGCCCAGCGCAGCCGCAGCGCCGCCAGGTCGGCCAGCGAATGCTCCCAGGTCCGTTCGAGCGTGACTTCGGCCGGCGCGTGCAGCCGCGGCGCCGACTGCCACCATGCCGCGAGCGACGCGTCGCGCTCGCGCCGGTCGTCGCCCAGACCCGTCTTGAACGCGGCACCGTCGAGCGCCGGCGTTCCGTTCAGGAGCCATTGCACGGCGACGGACAGCTGCCAACGCTCGCCAGGCCCGAGCCGCAGCCGGTAGTGCGCCGCGCCTCCGTCCGTGTCGTCGGCCGAGGGAGCGAGGTGCACGAGGGTGCGAGCCGGGAAGCCTTCGTCCGCGAACTCGACGGTGCCGGCGTCATTCCAGCGCTCCGGTCGCGACGGCGCCAATTGCGAGATGCCCGGCGCACCGAGATCCTCCACCCGCTTGACGGCGAAGATGTCGGCGAAGTCGGACGCCAGTTCGAGTGCGAGCACCGCTTCGACCTCTTCCTCGGAACGGTTCCAAACGGTGACCGTCTCCTCGAGGCCGCGGCCGACGAACAGCTCACGCCGCACCGCCAACCCGGTCCCCCACTCCAGATCGAAGACCGCCAGGTGCGGCGCGCCCTGCTCGAACGCCACGGGCTCGCCACGGTCGCCGTCGATCGTGAGCACCGAGCGTGAGAGAAAGCGCGTGTCCGCGGCGAAGAAGCCGGACGCCGCGGCAACGCCGTCCAGGTCGCCTCGCTGGTCGCAGACCACGAAGCTCGAGCCGTCGAGAAGGGTAAGGCGCACGCGCTTAACTTGCAGCCGGCGCCTCGGCACCGATCGCTTCGCCGCTCTCGAGATCGAAGAAATGAATGCGGCGAAGGTCGACCGCCAGCTCGATCTGATCGTCGGCGCGGACGCGCGCCGAAGCATCGAGCCGCGCAACGACGGTTGCGCGGTCGCGGTCGGTGATGATCTCTGCCAGGTCTGCGGCCTCGTCCACGTCGACGAGCCCCTCGAGCACGTCATCGGCGAGCACGGGCCGGGCCTCGATCTCGATGTGCGCGAGCTGTTCCGGGCCGAGCGCCTCGACCGCCTCGACACGGCCGCGCAGCCGGCCTCCGTCGGCGCCGTCGCGCCGGCCCGGCTCGTCGAGCGCTTCCGGGCGGATGCCGACCGCGATCGGCTTCCCCACGTGTTGCACGAGCGCGGGCCGCGCGGCCACCACCTCGGCCGGCAAGGTAAGCGCCGCCGCGCCGATGCGGCAAACGAGACCATCGCCCTGCCGCTCGAGCGTTCCTTCGAGCATGTTCATCGCCGGACTGCCGATGAAGCTGGCGACGAAGAGGTTCGCCGGCCGCTCGTACAGATTCTGGGGCGCGTCGAACTGCTGCAGCAACCCTTTGCGCATCACCGCGACGCGATCGCCCATCGTCATCGCCTCGATCTGGTCGTGGGTGACGTACACCGTCGTGACCGCAAGCTGCCGTTGGATGCGCGAGATCTCTGCGCGCATCTGCACGCGAAGCTTCGCGTCGAGGTTGGAGAGCGGCTCGTCCATCAGGAAGACCTGCGGTTCGCGGACGATCGCGCGCCCCATGGCAACGCGCTGCCGCTGACCGCCGGACAGCTGACCCGGCTTCCGGTTGAGGTGGTCGAGGAGACCGATGATGCGAGCCGTTTCCTCGATCCTCTGCCGTGCCTCCGCCTTCGGCACTTTCCGCATCCGCAACGCGAAGCCGATGTTCTCCGCGACCGTCATGTGCGGGTAGAGCGCGTAGTTCTGGAAGACCATCGCGATGTCGCGCGCACCCGGGGGCAGGTTGTTCACGACGCGCTCGCCGATCCGGATCTCGCCACCGGAGATCTCCTCGAGCCCGGCGATCATGCGCAGCGCGGTCGTCTTGCCGCAGCCGGACGGACCGACGAGCACGATGAACTCGCCGTCCTGGACGTCGAGGTCGAGATCGGAGACGGCGAGGTAGCCATCACCGTAGGTCTTCGTCACCTTGTCGAGTGTGATTCCGCTCATGACGCTCTCCTTATTCCTTCACCGCGCCCGCGGACGCGTTCATGATCCGGCGCTGGAAGAGGAAGAAGATCAACGCGACCGGGATCGTCATCAACGTCGACGCGGCGAGCTTCAAGGGGTAGCGGTTGCCGGAGCCGAGCTCCCCGGACGCGAGTTGCGCGACTCCCTTCGTCAGCGTGTCGAGGCCCGTGCTCTGAGTCGAGATGATGAAGTGCGCGAGCTCATTCCACGATCCCTGGAACGACAGGATGAAGATCGTCACGAGGGCGGGCCGCGCCATCGGCAGCACGATCGACCAGTAGATGCGGAAGAGGCTCGCGCCGTCGATCCGTGCCGACTCCTCGACGCTGACGGGGATCGACTCGAAGAAGTTCTTCATGATGAAGACGCCAGCGGCGTCGACGAGCAGCGGGACGATCATGCCGTAGTACGTGTCGTAGATCCCAAGTTGCCGGATGATCAGGAACTTCGGGATGAGAAGCACGACACCCGGCACCGCCATCACGGCGACGATCGTCGCGAACGCTGCGCCGCGTCCACGGAACCGGAGACGCGCGAGCGCATAGCCCGCGAGGCTGTCGAGGAACACACGGAGGAACGTGACGCCGAGCGTCACGATCACGGAGTTCTTCACCCACGTCAGGAAGTCCTGACCGGAGTAGAGATCGTGGAACGCGGCGGTCGTCGCTGGATGCGGGGCGAGGCTGAGCGGGTTGGCCGTGGCGTCCGGTTCGGTCTTGAACGACGTCACGATCGCGATCACGAACGGGAAGATGTAGACGACCGCGAGCGCGAACAGGAAGCTGTAGGTCATCACCCTCCCCACACGGTGGCGGCGTACCGCGCTCGAATCGCTTGCGGCGTAGGAACTGCTCACGGCGCTGCGCCTTCCGGTGCAGCCGAAGGGACGCGCGAGGCGTTCTGGTCGCCGAGGTTCTGCGTCGGGGTGAAGCGCCTCCGCCGGGATACGCGGTCAGGGCTGCGCGTGAGGAGCCGCGTCAAGACCGTGAACGAGACGATGATCGCGAAGAGGATGAATGCGATCGCGGCTCCGACACCCCAGTTGTTGCTGTTGAAGGAGGAGTTGAAGGACAAGAACGCCGGCGTCAGCGTCGTGTTCAGCGGGCTTCCCTTCGACCCGACGTAGATCTGGTCGAAGACCTGCCACGTACCGATGAGACCGAGCGTCACGACCGTGAAGAGAACCGGACGGATCATCGGGACGGTGATGTGCCGGAACTTGTTCCACTCGCTCGCGCCGTCGAGCGCAGCCGCCTCATTCACCGAATCGTCGATGTTTTGAAGCCCCGCGAGGAAGAGCAACATGAACGTCCCCGACGTCGTGAACACGGCCATGATGATGAAGACGCACATCGCGATGCTCGGGCCCGCCAGCCAGTCCCAGTAGCTCACACCCAGGAAGAATCCGTTCCCGAGAGCGTGTGGCGACTGGTCTACGCCAAACTGGCCGACGATCACGTGGATGAGGCCCCGCGGGTCGTACATCCATGACGGCCCAGTCGCGCCGAGGTACGACAGGAGCTTGTTGATCACGCCCGACGGTGAGAACAGGAACAGGAAGAGAACGGTGATCGCCACGGAGCTCGTGACGGACGGGAAGTAGAACGCCGTGCGGAAGAACCCGACGAGCTTCACGCGCCGGTTGACGAGCACGGCCAGGAACAACGCGACGGCCGTCTGGAGCGGGACGACGAGGAGGACGTAGTAGACGTTGTTGCGTAGCGCCGTCCCGAAGTTGTTCTGGTCCAGTCCGGGGGTTGTCAGCAGGTGGCGGTAGTTGTGGAGGCCGACGAAGTGCGCGTTCGCGCCGAGCGGGCTGCCGTTGCCGTTCCAGTCGGAAAAGCTGACCCAGGCCGCCGCAGCGATCGGCAGCACGAGGAACACGCCGAGAATGATGATCACGGGCGCGAGAAACAGCCAACCCGCGGCCGCCTGATGACCCCGGATCCCGGGCTCCCGGAACCGCAAAAAACTTCCCGCAAAGCGCCGCGCCACTCTCGCCTCCCTTCGTCGCCTCTCGAATGTCGAGCGTTGCCCGCCGGCGGCGACTGCCGCCGGCGGGCTTCCACTGGGTTCGTGGGTCGGGGCCTTTCTACTTCAGGAGCGGCTGCAACTCGCCGTTGACCCGGTTCAGGATCGACGTCGAATCGGTCTGCGGGAGCCCCTGGAGCTGCTGGTTGAAGTCGCCGAGCACTGTTGCGATGTCGGGGACGGTCGGAATGCTCTTCGAGTACTCGGCACCCGCGAGGAACGCCGCGAACTGCGGGTAGAGCTTCTTCCACTCCTTCGCATCGGCCTTGACCGACGGCATCACGCCGAAGGCCTTCGCGTTCCCCATCTGGACCTTGGTCGCGGTGAGGTAGGAGATCAGCGCCATCGCGTCGGGCTTGTTCTTCGATGCAGCAGCAAGTCCCCAGCCGCCGTCGTACTGGAGCGTTCCCTTGCCCGCCGGGCCTGCCGGCAGCTCGACTGCCTTGTAGGCGACGGTCGGGTAGTCGTGCGTCATCGCGCCGGCGATCCAGTTGCCCTCGATCGTCATGGCGCACATTTGCTTCCCGAAGGCTTCGCCACCCCAGCCCGCACCGAGCTGGTTCGTGAGCTTCATCGAGCCGGCCTTGATCATCGACTTCACGAAGTTGAAGGCGGTGACGTTGGCCTTGCTGTTGACCGTGGCGGTCTTCCCGTCCTTCGAGACAAGCCAGCCGCCCGCCTGGATCATGAAGACGCCGAGCCGGTGGAACTCAGGCCCCGTGCAGAGCCCGACCTGGCCCGACTTCGTGAGCTTCTTCGCCACCGAGGCGAGCTGCGCCCACGTCTTCGGGTAACTCTTGGCCGTGAGTCCTGCGTTCTTCCAGGCGGCGGTATTGAGCACGAGCGCGAGCGTCGAGAAGTCCTTCGGCGCTGCGTACAGGTGGCCCTGGTAGGTGTAGGCCGCACGCAGGCTCGGATAGAAGGACTTGACATTCTTGAGGTTGTCGAGGCTCGCGAGGTCACCTGCCTTGGCGTACGTCGCAACCTGGTCGTTGCCGAGGTAGAAGATGTCCGGCGGGTTGCCCGACGCGAAGCCCTGGGCGAGCTGCTGCCCGAGGTCAGACGCCACGACCACGTTCACCTGGATGCCGGTCCGCTTGGTCCACGCCTTCGCGGCGTTGGTGACCGCGAATGTCTCCGCGGGACCGGAGCTCCCGATCAGGGCCGTGACCGTCGATGCCTTTCCGCTTTGGCGCGAGCCGAGGGCCGTGCCGGCCGTGAGGGCGAGCGCGGCGATCACGGCGAGCACGAGCGCGGCCCGCGAGCGAGAAGTGCGGGTTTTCCGATGCGCGTTCACTGCAGAGTTCCTCCTTGGAGCTAACGAGAACAGCGTTGGGGGGCGCTCGTCGCCTGGCCGAACGGCCCGACGACGGTCACTCGCGTCCTCTGGTTGGAAGCGCTTTCAGACTGGGGCGGCGAGATTACCGCACGTATCTCTGGAAAAGTCAAGGTCGCACCCTTGACTTTCGACGTCGTCACAGGCAAAAGGTAATACCGTATGGAAGCGCTTCCCAAACCTCCGGCGCGCATCGCCGACGTCGCGGCGCGGGCGGGCGTCGGGATCGCCACGGTTTCCCGCGTCGTCAACGAGCGCGGGAACGTCGCCGCACCGACGCGGGAGCGGGTGCTCGAGGCGATCCGCGCTCTCGAGTACCGGCCCAGCTCGGTCGCCCAGAACCTCTCGCTCAGGCGCACGCTCGTGATCGGCGTGGTGCTGCCGTTTCTGACGGAGGCCTCGCCGATCGAGCGCGTCCGCGGCATCGTGACCGCGCTCGCCTCCTCCCCTTACGACCTTGCGCTCTACGACGTCGAGTCGGCGGATCGCCAGCAACGGGCCTTTCGCCTGCTCGCCGACGCCCATCGTACGGACGGCCTGCTCGTCGTCTCCCTGATTCCCCCGGACGAGGAGGTTCGACGGCTCCGCGCCGAGGCGATTCCGTGCGTGCTCATCGACGCACGGCATGACGGGCTGCCGAGCGTCGTGATCGACGACGTCGCGGGTGGCGAGCTCGCGACGAAGTACCTGCTCGAGCTCGGCCACCGCCGGATCGCGTTCATCGGCCACAAGCCGGCCGACCCTTTCCGCTTTCAGTCGAGCCGCGACCGGACGACCGGGTACGAGCGCGCCCTCGGGTCCGCGGGGATCCCGATCCGTCCCGAGTACGTTCGCGAAGGGACGCAGAGCCGCCACGTCGCGCGCAGCATCGCCGACGAGTTGCTGCGGCTCCCCGAGCCACCGACGGCCGTGTTCGCCGCCTCGGACGTCCAGGCGCTCGGCGTGCTCGAAGCCGCGCGCGGGCTGCATATCGACGTGCCCGAGCAGCTCTCCGTGATCGGGTTCGACGACATCGAGATTGCCTCGTACGCCGGGCTGACCACAGTGCGCCAGCGACTTTTCGAGAGCGGCCACCGGGGAGCGGAACTGCTCCTCCAGGCGCTCGCCGACGAGCCGCCTCCCGCACACGTCGAGACCCTGCCGCTCGACCTGGTCGTCCGCGGCACGACTCGCTCACCTCGCTGACGAGGTAACGACCTAGCGCGCTACGGGACGCGCACGAACCGCGAACCGGTGTCAGACACCGGTCAACAGTTCGTTCAGCTCGGCGCGCGTCGGCTCCCACGCGCCCGCTTCGGCATTCGCCCGCACCTGCTCCGGCTTCGTCGCGCCTGCGATCACCGAGACGACCGGGTCGACCGCGAGCAGGCCGCCGATTGCAACCTCGAGCAGGGAGACGCCGTGTGCCGCCGCCCACGCGCGCAGCCGCTCGACCGTCTCGAGCTGCTGGTCGCTGATCGCGCGGCCGTACAGCCGCGTTCCTTCGGCGGGAGGATTGTCGGGCGAGACCTTGCCGGTCAGCAAACCGCTCGCGAGCGGAAAGTATGGAATGAACCCAAGCCCGAGGCGCTCGCTCGCCGGGATCAGCTCGGCCTCGGCGTCGCGCGTCAGCCACGAGTACTCACTCTGCTCCGAGACGTAGCCGCGTCCCGCGATCGCCTTCGCGCGCTCGAGCGACAGCGGCGCGTAGTTCGACGTCCCGTACGCGCGGATCGTTCCCTGCTCGACGAGCTCGTCGAGCGTGCCGATCGTCTCCTCGAGCGGCGTATCGGGATCCTCTTCGTGGTGCTGGTAGAGGTCGATCACATCCGTCTGCAGGCGCGCCAGCGAAGCATCGAGGGCGCGCAGGATGTAGTCGCGTGAGCCGCGGCGTGTCGCGCCGTCCCCCATCTCCTTGCCGAACTTCGTCGCCAGCACCACCTGGTCGCGCCGCCCGTTCAGCACGCGTCCGAGGAATTCCTCACTGCCGCCGGCGTTGCCGTAGATGTCCGCGGTGTCGAAGAACGTGACACCCGCCTCCAGCGCTGCGTCGACCACCGACTGCGTCTCCGCTTCGCCGATCCGGCCGCCGAAGTTGTTGCAGCCGAGCCCGACGACGGTCACCTCGAGTGGTCCGAGCTTCCTCGTGCGCATCACCTCACGCTAGCTATAGCGTCCCGGGTCATGCGCTACTTCGAAGACTTCAAGGTCGGCGAGGTCACCGAGATCGGCCCGGTGAGCGTGAGCGAAGCGGAGATCGTCGAGTTCGCCTCCCACTACGACCCGCAGCCCTTCCACATCGATCCCGAGGCGGCCGAGTCCGGTCCGTTCGGCGGACTGATCGCGAGCGGGTGGCACACGACCGCGCTCTTCATGGGGATGTTCGTGCGCGGCATCCTCTTGGACTCGGCATCGATGGGATCGCCCGGCGTCGAAGAGATCCGCTGGACAGCGCCGGTCCGCCCCGGCGATCAACTGACGGGCCGCGTGACGGTGACGGATGTGCAGCCGTCGGCCAAGACTCCCGGCCGCGGCACGGTCTTCACGACCAGCGAAGTCTTCAATCAGGACGGGACGCTGGTCATGTCGTTGAAAGCGCGCGGGTTCTTTGCGCGGCGACCCGTTTGATGGAAGAGAACTACGGGATGGCCACAGGCGCCTACGTCGAGGAGCGGGACGACTGGCTCCCCGCGGTTGAGCGTGCGCGCGGGGAACGCTGGCGGTTTCTGGAGCTGACGGCGATCGTCGAGCCGCTGCTCGCCACGCTCGAGCCGTTCTTCGTCGAACACCGCGCACAACTCAACGGGTTCGAGCGTGTGTCGCTGCATGCCCCTATTCGCTTTGACTCGGCCGCGGCCACCACCGAGACGATCGTCAACCTCCCACTCGAGGGCGACGTGATCTTCCACCCGGACACGTGGGCCGAGGAACGCGGCGCTCTCGAACGCCTCGGACCTCGCGTCGTCTTCGAGAACATGGACGTCGCGAAACCCTTCGGACGTTCCGTTGATGACCTCCGAAGCGTCTTCACGGAGCACCCCGACGCCGGCTTCTGTCTCGATGTCGCGCATGTCTGGACAAACGACAACAGCTTGCGCCTGGGGCACGACTTGATCGACGAGTTCGACGTGCGGCTGCGCCAGTTGCACGTCTCGGGAATCGAGCCCGACGGCACCCATCGGACGACGACGCGGCGGGATCTGGAGCTCTACCGCCCGCTGCTGGAACGATGCGCCGGAGTGCCCTGGATTCTCGAAGCAGTCGTCGAAACCTGAAACTCTCGAACCTGGTTCAAAGAGCGAACCAGGTTCGGGCCAAAACCGATTCCCGGCTAGCGCCAGGTCTCGCGGAGCACGCGCAACCAGTTCTCGTGCGTGAGCTTCGCGAGCGCGGCGTCGTCGTAGCCCGCGTCGCGCAGCGCGCCCACCAGCTTCGGCAGCCCGGCAACGCCGCCCAGTTCCTCTGGGATCGTGGCGCCGTCGAAGTCGGAACCGAATGCGACGTGGTCGATGCCCATGCGCTCGACGAGGTAGTCGATGTGCCGCACGATCTCCGTGATCGGGGTGGCAGCGCCGTTGTCACCGTCCTCACGCAGGAAGCCGACGGCGAAGTTGACGCCCACGACGCCGCCCGAGTCGCGAATCGCATCGAGCTGGCGGTCGGTGAGATTCCGTGACGCCGCAGAGAGCGCGTGCGCATTGGAGTGCGTCGCGACCAGCGGTGCGTCCGAGATGCGCTGGACATCCCAGAAGCCGGCCTCGTTCAGGTGCGAGAGGTCGACGAGGATGCCGAGCCGGTTGCAGGCGCGCACCAGCTCGCGGCCGGCGTCCGTCAGCCCCGGGCCGGTGTCCGGCGACGAGGGGAAGCGGAACGGCACACCCTCCGCAAATGCGTTCGCCCGCGACCACACGAGCCCGACCGATCGCAACCCGCGCTCGTACCAGCGCTGGAGATCCGAGAGGTCTGGTGCGAGCGGCTCGGCGCCTTCCATGTGCACGATTGCCGTCACCTGGCCCTCGCGAAAGTCGTCGACGGACGTCGCGCGGACGACCGGTAGCTCGCAGAGGGCCGCGAACAGCTCCTCCGCGACCCGAGCGGCCTCCTCGTGTGGGATCGGCTCAGGGAGGCGAACCTCGTATGGGATCTCATTCGGGTCGGGCACGCTCGGGGACGGGACATAGAGCGCGAAGAAGCCGCCCGAGAAGCCCGCAGCACGTGCGGCGTCGAGGTCGAGGTGCAAGGTGGGCTCCCCGCGCCAGCGATGGAGCACGAGGTCGTTGTGACCGTCGATGATCATCGCCGCATCCTACGGGCGGGTATGTCAGTCTCCCCCCTTGTGAACGAGAGCCCGCTGCGGATCCTGCTCGCCGAGGACGACGATCGCCTGGCCACTCTGGTCGGGACGATCCTCGACGGCGATGGACGCTTCACCGTTGTCGGCCGCGCCACGACCGGCGATGACGCGGTGGCCCTCTGCGCCGAGCACGAGCCCGACATCGTCCTGATGGACATCGGCCTGCCGGGTCGCGACGGCATCGACGCGACGCGCGCAATCCATGCGCGCGACCCGGGCCAGCACGTCGTGATCTACACCGGCTCCGACGAATACAGCGACGTCGCGCGGGCCGAGGACGCAGGCGCCGTCGGGTACCTGCACAAGGACGCGCTCACGTCACCGGAAGTTGCGGACGCGCTTCACGTCCTGCACTCGAACTACGTCAGCAGGGTCCCGGACCCGGAGTGAACCTCAGCACTGGGTGCAGCTCGACGTCGTTCCCGGCCGCACCGCGCTGACCGTGCGCGAAGTCGAAGAACACGACGCCGTCGATCGTCGCGGTCCCTGAGAGGCGCGTGAACGAGGTGGTCGGCGGGCCGCAGGCACGGGCGATCGCGCGTCGCGCCGCCGTCATCTGAGTCGCGACCCCGGCGGCCGCGCCGACGCAGCCGGGGCTCGGGAGCTCGGCGATCATCGTCCGGCCCGTCCGCGGATCGGCCACGACCAGGTGGACGTCCGAGTCGGCTTCGAGCTTCTGCCAAAGCAGCCGGACGCGGATCCGCCATGTGCGCATCTCGGCGCCGGGCATGCGCGTGCCGATGTTGCCGGGCGCGCGCAGCCTCGCGAGCGTGTCGACCGTCGTCAGCCTCGGGCGCAGATCGACTTCGTGCGCCGCGCTGTCACTCAGCGTCTTCACCGCCCAGGCCTCGACACCGCACGTCGGCGTCTGCGAGCCACCCGCGCGGTGGCACTGGTAGGCGAGCCCGTCGTAGTAGATGCGCTGCGTGTCTGCGGCGGTCACCTCCGGCGCACCGACCTTCGCGCAGTCCCAGCCTTGCCCGGCCGCGTCGAACCAGACGTAGCTGTGGTGGTCGGACGGACAGCTGTGCGCCGTATGGCAGCCCGAGCGGTGCGCGTTGCCGGACAGCGCGACGCCCGCCGCGAGCAGCGCAAGAACCAGCACGAGCAGAACGACCCCAGGGCGCCGCATGTCCAGTCGGGACAGTAGAGCTAGCTGAGGGCGGCGGAGCTCGTCGACCCTCGTGAGGCCGCGCGAAGGGCCCCGTCTCCGGGGCCCTTCGGCGTTCACTCGATGCGAGTTACGCGGCTTCCTCGATGACTTCCTCGGCCACCGGCAACTCGACGAACTCCGCCGCCCGCCTGCGCTGCAGGAGCAGCGCCGAGGAGCCGACCGCCGCGGCGGCGAGCGGGACGAAGAGTGCTGCATGGAACCCGTCCAGCGTTGCCTGCGGCGTGCCGCCGCTACCGGTGGCGGCGTCCGCGACCGCGGTCACCACAGCAAGCACGAGAGCCGCGCCGAACTGGAAGGACGTGTTCAGCAGACCGCCCGCCAGTCCCTGCTCCTCGGGCGCGACACCCGCGGTCGCCGCGACATTGATCGGGCCGAACGCGAGCGCGAACCCGAGCCCGCCGAAGAGGAACGTCGGCAGCATCGCCCAGGCGTAACTCGAGTCGAGCCCGATGGGCAGGAAGAGCGCATAGCCGACCGCGAGCGACGCCAGACCGGCGGCGGCGAGCCTCGACACGGAGACGCGACCGATCAGCGGTGCGATCCGCGGCGACAGCACCGCGACGATGAGGCCCGCCGGGAAGATCGCGAAGCCCGTTTCGAGCGAGGACCAGCCGCGCAGCTGCTGCATGTAGAGCGTGGCCACGAACTGGAACCCGATCCACCCGGCAAGGACGATTGCGGCGACGTTCGCACGCACGAGTGTCGACGAGCGGAGGATGCCGAGCCTGATCAGGGGCGCCGGCGCCCGCCGTTCCTCGCGGACAAACAGGGCGAGGATCGCCGCAACGGACGCGAACGAGACGAGCGTGCGGAGCGAGCCCCAGCCGGCGCTCGCTGTTTCGACGAGCGTGTAGACGAGCAGCAGCATCCCGCCCGTCAGCAGCACCGCGCCCAGCACGTCAGCGCGCTGGCGAATCGCGGCCGGCGCGGCGCCGACGGGAACGAGCCGGTAGGCGGCGACGAGGGCGGCCAACGCGATCGGCGCCGGCACCAGCAAGGCCCACCGCCAGCCGATCTCGGTCAGCATCCCGCCGGCGACGAGGCCGAACGAGAAGCCGCTCGCCGCCGTTGCGGTGTAGACGGCCAGCGCCTTGTTGCGCGCAGGCCCTTCCTCGAACGAGGTGGTGATGATCGAGAACGCAGCCGGCGCGGTGAACGCGGCGCTCACTCCCTTGATGAAGCG
>DATBDB010000091.1:0-12341 GCA_036270155.1 Gaiellaceae bacterium | reverse complement strand
CGGAGTAGAGGATCAGCGCACCGGCCGCGAGCAGCAGCGCGAACGCCTCCTCGATCCGGCTGACCCCGCGCAGGCCGACGGTCGTGATCGAGCTCGCCGTCTGCGTCGCCTGATCGCTGATGTTCTTGACGACGGCCCCCTTGGCGGTCACCCGCTGCGCCACGGCCTGAGCGACGTGCGACGGGTTACCGCTTGTCTGCGCGAAGACGACGTTGGGGCCGGGGTCGTGCGTCGCCTCGAGGATGTAGGAGAGGTTGGCGACCATGAACGAGTCCTTGGGCGCCGACGGGAACTCCTGGACGATGCCCGCGACGTGGAACGGGACGACGTGGAACGTGCCCGTCCGGTGGTCGAGCGTCCGCAGCTTCAGCAGGTCACCGAGGTTCAGCGAGTAGTCGGTGATCGTCTCCTTCGAGACGAGGATCGCGTCGGGGCGTGCCTGGAGGCGATTCATCATGTCGCGTGCGGTGCCGCCGAGGAAATAGGAGTCGCGAAGCGAGGTGCCCTTGAGGAACGTCGCGGGATCGATCGCGAAGACGTCCTGCAGATCGGGGCCGACGTACGCGTACGTGTGGTCGAGCGCCGTGGTGCCGGTGATGCCAGGCGTCTTCGCGACGACCGGCTGCACGTTGAGCGCTCCGGACACGACGATGTCGGAGCCGACAGTGAGTCGCGCGTCGACAAGTGACTGCTGGTCCCACGTCGACGAGAACACGCTCAGGTTGACGGCGAACGCGAGCAGGAGGGCGACGATCACGAGCCCGCGGTTGATCGACGACGCTCTGCGCGCGGCGCTGACGAGCAAGAACTCGCGCGGCTTCGTCGCGCGCCTGGGTGCGATCAGCTCGAAGAGCCGTCCGCGGATGCGCACGAGCAGCAGAGTCGAGCCGATCCAGAGCAGCGCCGGCGCGAGGAACATGTAGACGGAGAGCGAGAGCGTCGGGTTGGAGTCGGGGCTCACGACCGCGGAGAAGCCGGTGCGGGCGGTCAGCCACCAGACGAGTCCGCTGACGGCGAGCGCAACGAGGTCGAGATACAGCCGCTGCCACAGCGGCTTCTGCGGGCGCTGCTCTTCGCGCAGCGCGCCGACCCCGGCGGCGATCCGGCCGGCAAGCGAACCGAGGAAACCGACGACGACACAGACGCCGATCGCCCACGGCCATGTCGAGAGCCGGCCGCCGACGACAAGCCTGACGGTCAGCAGCGCAACTCCGGCGCCGACGATCCCCGCGAACAGCCCCACGAACGCGCTCTCGATCACCGCGAGTGCAAGCAGCTTCTTGCGCGACGCGCCGCGTGAGCGCAGGAGTCGCAACATCCGGCGGTCGCGGTCGACCGCGCCGAGTGCCGCGAGGTAGGCGAGGCCGAGCCCGACGAGCGCGCCGGGCACGGCGAGCATGATGTAGAGGGCCTCGGCGTAGAGCGCGTCGCCTGCCGCGCCGGTGAGGGCGGACTCGAGGTTGTCGACGAACTGGATCTGGCCTGGGAGCGACCGCTCGATCTTGTTGCGCAGATGCGTCTCCTGGCCAAGCGCATGTTGCGGGCTGCCGGTCAGGAACTTCGGGTCGACCTGCGCCTGCACCTGATACGTGATGCCGGACGTCCCGGTCGCGGCGGACGCAGCCGATGCGCTCGACGGTGCGACAGCGCCGAGCGTCGAGCCGAAGTGCTTGACGAACGACGCGAAGGGCATGACCGCCACGTCGGCCGGCGGCGATGCGGGAGCGGGCCCGAGCAGCGGGATCAGCGGCTGGAACAACGTGTCGCCGGCCGAGACCACGGCGACGCCGGTCACCGTCAGCGGCACCGGCTTTGCGCCGGCGCGCGGCGCGATCAGGACCTTGTCTCCGACACCCGCCTGGAGTGTCGCCGCGAGCTGCTGGTCCAGCACGACGCCGTCGCTCTTCAGCGAGCCGTAGAGCATCCGGAAGGTGTGGAACTCGGACTGATAGCTGGGCGGGACCGCGACGACGAAGCCGGCGCCGGCGCGGATCGTCCCCGCCGAAGACGTGTGCTGCGCGCCCGCGAACGATGCGGTCGCGACGGGCTCGGCCGCAGCGACGCCGCCCTGCTTCGCAACACGAGCGGCGACCTGCTCGGCTGCCGATGCGGAGCCGACGGGGCCCTGCCAGTCGAGCGAGACGCTGCGGGCCGTGGTCGCAGTCATCGTTCGGAGCGAGTTGCCGATGAACAGCACCATCGCGCCGAGCAGCGCCACCGAGACCACCAGCACGGCCGCGCGCACAGCTGTGCGCAGCGGGGTGCGGACGAGGAACTTGAGCACGAACGCGGTCATCGTGTGGACGTCTCCTTCACGATGCGACCGTCGTGCAGTTCGACGATGCGCTCGCAGCGCTCGGCGACGCCCGGGTCGTGGGTTGCGATCACGAGTGCAAAGCCGAGCTGCTCGCGCAGCGCGCCGACCAGATCGAGCACGCGGGCGGACGTGTCGGAGTCGAGGTGCCCGGTCGGCTCGTCGCAGAGCAGCACGTCGGGTCGCTGCGCAAGCGAGCGGGCGATTGCCGCGCGTTGCGCCTCGCCGCCCGAGAGCTCGCGTGGCAAGTGGTCGAGCTTGTCTTGGAGACCGACGAGCGAGAGCAGCTGCTCGGCATCGGCGCCATCTCCGTGAGTGGAATTAGCGCGTTCGCGCCGTGTCGAATTGGCGCTTTCGCGCCGTGTTGAATTGGCGCTTTCGCGCTGTGCGAAGAGCACGTTCTCGAGCGCGGTGAAGTGCGGCAGGAGGTTCGCTCCCTGGAACACGAGTGACGTTGTCGCGTGGTGCTCGACCGTCCCGGAGGTCGGCTGGACAAGACCGGAAAGGACGTGCAGCAGGGTCGTCTTGCCGGAGCCGGATCGTCCGATCAGCGCGAGGCTCTCATGGTCGTGCACCTCGAGATCGACACGGGCGAGCGCGCGCACGAGGTCGGAGCCACTGGGATAGGCGACCTCGACAGCATGGACGGCGAGCAGGCTCACTGCGCCTTCCCATCGCGAATCACCACGACACGATCGGCCGACGCCGCCACGGAGGGGGAATGGGTGACGACGACGACCGTCGTGCCGTGATCCTTGCGAAGCCCGTGCAGCGCATCGAGCACGCGTTGCTCGTTCGCTTCGTCGAGCTCGGCAGTTGGCTCGTCCGCGAGGACGAGCGGGGCGTTGCGTGCCGCTGCCGCTGCGATCGCAACGCGCTGCTGTTCGCCACCGGACAGGACGGATGCAAGGCGGCCGGCGGCCCCTTCCAGGCCGAATTCGCCGAGCGCTTCGCGCGGGTCGCCGGCGCGGCCTGCGAGCTTCAGCGCGAGCTCGACGTTCTCGCCGGCTGTCAGCTCCGGCCACAGGTTCAGCGTCTGGAACACGATCCCGATCGAACGCGCGCGGTAATCGGCCAGTTCGTCCTCGCCGAGTCGGGTCAGCGAGTTGCCGAAGGCGCGCACCTCGCCAGCGGACGGCTGCTCGAGCCCGGACGCCAGGCGGAGCATCGTGCTCTTGCCGGAGCCGGACGGCCCGAAGACGGCAACCAGCTCGCCGGGCTCGATGCGCATGTCGAGCCCGCGCAAGGCAACCGTCTCGGCCGGACCCGAGCGGTAGATCTTGAAGACGTCGACGAACTCGAGGGCGGCCGGAGCCGCCTCTTCGCGGACTTCCGGCTCGCGATAGAGGGAGGTCACTTGAGCCGGAGGCTCTGGATCATCATGCGGTAGGCGTCGACGTTGTCGACGCCGACGGGAGAGCCAAGGTCGACGATCACGTGCTTTCCCTTCTTCGCAAGCTCGTACCGGTCGACAGTCAGCGTCAGCCGCTTGCCGGTCACGGCGTTCGGCGCACTGGTCGTCCTGTAGGTCACCTTCACCGCAGGAAGGCCGTTGAGCTTCAGCGTCGTCGGCGCGCCTGCGGCCGTCGCGCCCTTGAGATTCGCGATCTCCTGCTTGACCGAGGCAGCCGTGGGCGCGCTACCGGGGACGATCACGATGCGCACGATGTTGTTCTTGTCGCGGAACGTGACGCTGTCGCCGCTTCCTGATTGTGTCCAGCCCTCGGGGAACTTCATGCTGAACGACTTGCCGCTGTAGACGACGAAGACCTGGTTGTCCGGGATGTCGCCCGCTCCGGTCGCAGCGGCTTCCGCCTGCAGTGCGCCCGGTCCGGCTGTTGTCGCAGTCGTCGCTGTGGTTGTCGCCGCCGGCGACGAGGACGAGGTCGTCGCCGTGGCCGGCGGCTGTGCCTTCTTCGAGCCGCAGGCGACGAGCAAGACGCTGAAGAGCACGAGTGCGGAGACGCGGGTCACCATCGGAGCACCGTGGCAAAGGTCGGGTGAACGTGCCCTGAACAGCTTTAGGGAGAGCACGCGTACGGAGCTACGCTGCACCTGTGACAGGCGCAAAGGTGATGGTTGTCGAAGACGACCTCGACCTGAGAGGTGTCTTGTTGCGCGGCCTGCAAGAGGAGGGATTCGCGGCCGTCGGCGTCGGTAGCGGTGCAGAGCTGCTCGAGCGGATCGAGCCGGAGGCGCCGGATTTGTTGATCGTAGATATCGGACTGCCCGACACCGACGGACGCGATGTCGTGCAGGCGCTGCGTGCGCAGGGCGTGTCGATGCCGATTCTCTTTCTCACCGCGAGGGATGCGCTCACCGACCGCGTCACCGGCTTCAGCGCAGGTGGCGACGACTACCTGACGAAGCCGTTCGCGTTCGCCGAGCTCGTCGCGCGCCTGCACGCGCTGATGCGCCGTTCGGGTGCGGACACCTCGGTCGAGGCGGGCAACCTCCGGCTCGATCCTGTGGCGCACGTGGCGTCGGCCGATGGCGAGAAGGTGTCGTTGACGCCGACGGAGTTCCGGCTGCTGGCGAAGCTCGTCGCAAGCCAGGGCTCGACCGTGCGCAGGCGCGACCTTGTGCGCACCGGCTGGCCACACGGCGCGCGCGTGCGCGACAACACGCTCGATGCGTACGTCGCGCGCCTGCGGAAGAAGCTCGGGGAGCTGCCCGGCACCCCCGGGATCACGACCGTGCACGGCGTGGGGTACATCCTCGAGTGACCGCGCTGCCGCCGTTTCGCGGCGTGCGCACACGCCTGCTGCTCGTTGTCGTCGGTGCCCTCGCAGTGGCGCTGGGCGTCGCGACGATCGGGTTCAACGTCCTGCTCGCCCACGCGGCCTCGCGCGATGCGAACACGCTTCTTCAGGCTCGCGCGTCATCCGAGCTCGCGTTGCTCCACGTGGTCGGTGACAACATCAAGGTCGCCGAGACGCGCGACGACCCACTCGGTGACAGTCGCGTGTGGATCTTCCGCGGCACGACGCCGGTGGAGCAGCCCCGGGCCAAGGCCGCGACCGATCTCGCCGCGCGCTCGCTTGCAGGCGGACCGACGCAGTTCTTGAACGTTCCCGATGACGCGGAGGAGCGCCTGTACGCGGTCCCGATTCTCCACGACGGAAAGCGCTTCGGAACGCTCGTCACTGGAATCTCGCTCGAGCCCTATCACCACACGCAGCGAACCGCGCTGATCGGCTCGCTCTCGTTGTTCCTCGTGCTCCTCACGATCACCGGTATCGCCGCGTGGTGGCTCTTGCGCTCGGCGCTTCGTCCCGTTGCGCAGATGACCGAGCAGGCGTCGACGTGGAGCGAGCATGACCTCGACCGCCGCTTCGCACTTGGTGAGCCGCACGACGAGTTGACGAACCTGGCCGCCACACTCGACGGACTGCTCGACCGGCTGGCCGCAAGCCTCCGTCACGAACGCCGCTTCTCGGCGGAGATGTCACACGAGCTGCGCACGCCCCTCGCGAAGCTGATGGCCGAGGCCGAGCTCGCGCTGCGGCGCGAGCGTTCGGAGTCGGACTATCGCGAGAGCCTGGAGGCTGTCCTTCGGAACGCGCAGCAGATCGAACGCATCGTCGAGACGCTCGTCTCGGCGGCACAGCACGACGCGCAACCCCAGGGAATCGCGAACGCGGTCGACATCGCGGAAGCCGTCGTTGCGGCGCACAGCCATGACGCGTCGTCCCGCGGCGTCGACCTCGAGCTCGTCGACACGCCCGATCACGTACGGGTCGGCGTCGACCAGGACCTCGCCGAGCGCATCCTGCATCCCGTCGTCGAGAATGCTCTCCGCTACGGTCGCGGCAAGGTTCAGGTCCGCATCACGCGCAACGGCTCCTCGGTGCTCTTCGCGGTCGACGACGACGGCCCCGGCGTGCTGGCTGCTGAGCACGAGACGATCTTCGAGCCTGCCGTTCGCGGTAGTGCCGGCCGCTCGACCTACACCGGCGCGGGGCTCGGGCTGGCCCTGTCCCGTCGCCTGGCACGCGCCGTTTCCGGTGACGTCAAGGCGTCCCCGGGTGCGAGCGGGCACTTCGTCGTTCGGCTGCCTGCGGCCTAGCGGGCGGCGCGGAGCACGGACATCGTCAGGACGATCGCGACGACGATCGGCAGCACCCACCACGCCGCCAGCGCGGCGGTGAGCGCGAGGCCTGCGATCACTCCCGCGGCGGCAACCCAGTCGTCGCCGACCACGAAGTCCCACCAGAACCGACCGAAGGCGACAATGTGGCTCATGCGGGCACCAGCTCGGCGCGGCGGCGGCGCAGCAACGTGACCATCGCGAGCGACAGGAGCACCACGAACGCGAGCACTCCAAGCAGTGCCGCGTCGCTGCCGGGCCAGTCCGCACCGGCTCCCTCCGCACCCCAGAAGATGCCGAAGGTCGTCAGCATCACGCCGACGGCGAATTTCATCGTGTTCTCCGGCACGCGGGCAAGCGGTGCGCGGGCGAGGACGCCAACGGCGCCTACGAGGACGATGGCGACTGCTGCCCCGAGCGCTGCGAGCGGGATGTTCTTGTTCGTGCTGCCGAACGTGATCACGATGAACGCGACCTCGAGCCCTTCGAGGAAGACGCCCTTGAACGAGAGCGTGAAGCCGTACCAGTCGATGCCCGCCCGCTCGTCGCGCGGCGCGGTCTCGGCCTCGCGGAGCTCCTTGGCGAAGATCGCGTCCTCGTCGTGCAGCGCCTTGTAGCCGCTCGCGCGAAGGATCGCCTTGCGTAGCCACTGCAGTCCGAACGTCAGCAGCAGTCCGCCGACGACGAGCCGCAACGCGTTGATCGGGATCAGCGTCAGCGCCGGTCCGAGCGCGGCGACCACCACGGCGAGCGCGAGCGTCGCCGCGGCCACGCCGATCAGTGAGGACCGCCAGCCACGCGCCAGCCCCGACGCGAGCACGATCGTCAGCGCTTCCACCATCTCGACCGCGCTCGCGAGGAACGCCGAGAGCACCAGCAGGATGTCTTTCACCCGGACGTTCTACCTGACACGGGAATACCGACACCTGAACGATCGCTGGGGCTCAACGGGACGCTTGGCCGCGACCGCGACGCTTTTCGACAGATGCCGTTGGCGATCTCGTCAAGGTCGTGTCTAGACTCGGTGCATGAGCACACGCATCGCGATCATCGGTGGCGGCCGCCTCGGCGAGTCGATGTTGCGCGGTTTCCTCAGCTCGGGCTGGCGCACCGCAGACGACCTTGTCGTCACGGCGCGCCGTTCGGAGCGCCTCGCTGACCTGCACGAGAAGTACGGCGTCATCGTCGAGTCGTCCAACACCGCCGCGCTGAAGGGCGCCGGGCTCGTGATCGTTGCGGTCAAGCCACAGGACATGGAGGCCGTGCTCGAGGAGATCTCGGCGGAGCTGACGCCGGCACAGACGCTGCTTTCGGTCGCCGCAGGTGTGACGACCGCGTCGATCGAGGCGCACCTGCCTCCCGGCGCGCGGGTCGTGCGGGCGATGCCGAACGCACCGGCACTCGTCCACGAGGGGATTGCCGGGATCTGCGGTGGGCATGACGCGCGCGAAGAGGACATCGCGCTCGCTGCCGACGCGCTCGGGCATCTCGGGGCGGTCGTGCGCGTCGCGGAGTACGACATGGACGCCGTCACGGCGCTCTCCGGCTCCGGCCCGGCCTATTTTGCGCTGCTCGCCGAGGCGATGATCGAGGCCGGTCTGCTGCTCGGCCTGAGCAGGGAGGTCTCGACACAGCTCGTCGTCCAGACGATGTTCGGCAGCGCCCTGCTCCTGCGCGACGAGGGCCTGCACCCGGTGGAGCTGCGCGAGAACGTCACCTCGCCGGGCGGAACGACGACACGGGCGATCCGCGAGCTCGAGCTCTCCGGCGTGCGGGCGGCGTTCCTCAACGCCATCACCGCGGCGACCGAGCGCTCACGCGAGCTCTCGGAACGCGTCTCCAGCTAGCGGAGAATCCCGGTGTGCCCGAGCGAGTAGCGCCCGGGCTGCGGCCAGACGCTCAGGCCGTGCGGCCCGCTGCCGACCGGGATGCGCGCGAGCAACTTGCCGTTGCGGGTTGAGATCGCGTAGACGACGCCGTTGTAGCGTCCGGAGACCCAGAGCACCTTGCCGTCCGCGGAGACGCCGCCCATGTCGGGGCTGCCGCCGCCGGGAATGCGCCACTTGGCAACGACCTTGCGCGTGCGGAAGCTGATCACGCTGATCGATCCCTCGCCGCGGTTCGTCGCGTAGAGGTACTTCGAGTCGCGGCTCGGGTAGAGCCCATGCACCCCCGCTCCTGTCGGCAAGAACCCGGTCACCTTGAGGCGTCGGCCGTCGACCTTCCAGAGCCCGCCCGCGTGCATGTCGGCGACGTAGAACACCTTGCCGTCGGGCGACAGCTTCACGTCTTGCGGCATCCCGATGCTGCCGTCCGGCAGGTTGAGCGTGCCGACGACGCGCTCGGTTGCGAGGTTCACCTTCACCAGCTGCCCCGAGAACTCGCAGCTCGCGATCAGGTACTTCTCGTCCGCGGAGAAGTCCATGTGATCGACGCCGGAGCACGGCACGCTGACCGAGTTGTGGAGCTGGAAGCTGTGCGCATCGCGGAAGTCGAGCCGGTGGAGCCGCTCCGCGACGACGATGGCGTATTGGCCGTTGGGCGTGAAGTACATGTTGTACGGGTCCTCGACGGGGATCGTCGGGCCCGGCTTGCCCGTCACCGGATTGATCGGTGTGAGCGAGTTGCCCGTGTCGTTGGTGACGTAGAGCGCCTTCAGATCCCATGCCGGAACGACGTGCTGGGGCAGGCCGCCGACTGCAAAGTGGTCGACGATCTTGTAGGTGTGCGGGTCGATCACGTCGACCGTGTCGCTCTGGCTGTTCGGGACGTAGACCAGCGGTCGCGCGCTGCGCGCCGCCGGGGCGATCTTGTTGGCGCCGTCTTGCGCATAGACGTTCGTGGTGTTGATCGAATGCGTGGCGGCGGCAACGCTCGCCGACCGCGCGCCGGGCGCGAGCTGCGAGATCGTGGCCACCGTGCCGCCGGCCCCCTTGCCGCCCGCAACGATGATCCGCGAGCCGATGGTTGCGGCGGCAAGGTCGGAGCGCGCGGTCTTCAGCTGCCCCGCGCTTCGCACGCGCTTGCGGCTCACGTCGATGGCGACGATCGCCGTTGTCGGCGTGCCCGTCGTTGCGCCGCGGCCGCCGACCACATAGGCGATGTTCCCGATCGCGGCGGCGGCGGCGTGGGTGGTCGGCGTGGGGAGGGTGCCGAGCTTCGTGATGCGGCCCGTCGCAGGTGTGTACGCGAGCACAGCGGCGCTGGCCGTCCCGTTCTCGAGCGATCCGCCTGCGATCACGAGCTTGTCGCCCACCGCGGTCACGGCCGCGTAGCGGATCGTCTGCGGCAGGTGCGCGACGACGTGCGCGGCCTGGCCGGGGCGGTAGGCAACGATCGTGTCGAGCCACCGGGTACCGGTGTAGCCGCCGACGACGTACGCGGTGCCCCCGATTGCGGCGGCAGTCGAATCGGAGCTCGCTGCCGGCAGATGCGCGATCAGCGTCGACCGGCCGGCTCTCGGATCCACGCGCACGATGTCGTCGAGCTGCGAGGGGCCGTTGCCGCCGCCGAACACGTAGATGTTGCCGTTGATCACGGCGGCGGCGGTGTCGTGCCGAACCGAGGGGAGGTGGGCAATCACGCGCGCGCCGTGGTACCCCGCGGCGATCACCGTGTCGACGGAGGTGTCGGCCGCGTTGAGCCCTCCGAGCAGGACGATGCCGCCGCCGCTCGCGACGTACGAGGGATCCATCAGCGCGGACGGCAGCGAGCCGGTCACCTTCTCGGCGAGGTCACGCTGCACGGGCTGCACGATGGGCTGTGCATGCGTGCGCGTGCGCGTCGTGGTCTGAACGGTCGTCGGGCCGGTCGTCGGGGCGGTCGGCGCGCTGGTCTTGGTGCTGCTGCGCACGAGCATCGCGCCGACGGTGCCCAACCCGAGCACGACAACCACTGCGATGAGCAGGCGCGGCAGGATCCGGCGGCGTTTCCGCACACGGCGGCGCGGGCGCCTTTCATGCGGCATCACGGCCTCATCCTGCCGAACGGGCCTAGGGCGGTGCTGACTGAGACGTGAACGCACTGATCCGAACCATGGTTCAAAGGGCGAACCAGGTTCGGATCTGGAAGTCGACTGGGCTTAGTCGAGCGTGGTGCGGATCCCGTCCAGCAGCGATTCGAGGTCCCAGCCGCCGTTGTGGCGGACGCCGTTGATGAAGAACGTCGGCGTCCCGTTCACGCCGCTCCGCACGCCCGTCATGAAATCGCGCCGGACCTTGGGCTCGTACGTCCGTTGCGTCAGATCGTCGGCGAAACGCTCGAGATCAAGGTCGACGCTCCGGGCGAGAACGAGCAGGTCACGCGGCGACAGTCTGTCCTGGTGCGTGAACAGCAGGTCGTGCATCTCCCAGAAGCGGCCTTGCGCGCCGGCCCCTTCGGCGGCGATTGCAGCATCGAGAGCGTGCGGATGGATCTGGGCGAGCGGGAAGTGACGGAAGGCAAACAGCATGTCGTCTCCGAGGAAGCGCAGCAGTTCCTTCACGACCGGATGTGCCCTCCCGCAGAACGGGCACTCGTAGTCGCCGTATTCGACCAGCGTGACGCGGGCCGTGGACGGCCCGCTCGTATGATCTTCGGGGCCGATCGGGGTGGTGAGCCGCGGCCTGTCGAGGGTTGCACCTTGAAGACCGGTGCTCATGTCGGCACCGCCACGTGGGCCAGCGACTCGAGGGCCGTGAGGATCCCGTCGGCGCCGGGATTGACGCCGATCGGGGCAACGTAGCTCCAGTGGATCGTGCCGTCGCCGTCGGTGACGAACAGCGCACGCTCGCTCATCCCGATGTCTTCGTCGTAGACGCCGTAGGTCCGCGCGACCTGGCCCTTCGGATGGAAGTCCGCGAGCAGCGGGAAGTGCAAGTTGCGGCTCTGCGCGAATGCGAGGTGGCACCACGCATGGTCGATCGAGATGCCCAAGAGCGCCGCCTGGAACCGCGTGAACTCCGGGAGGATCTCGTTGTAGAGCGCCATCTGGTCGGTGCAGATGGGGCTCCAGTCAGCCGGGTAGAACGCGAGGATCACCGGCGTGCCGCGGAAGTCCGACAGCCGCACCGACTGGTCGGGCGTGCTCTTGAGCTCAAAATCGGGAGCCGCAGTACCTGCATCCAGCGCGCTCATGCCGGGTGCGGTGTTCGGGTGGCCGTTGTCTTTGTCGGTCTCGCCGTCAAGTGACCTCTCCTAGAGTGGGGTACCTCACCTAAAATCCGCCACCTTTCGGCTCTGGTCAAGACACTTGGGCGTGCCCTCGCCACGGGCGTGTTTCCGCAGCCTGAGATTGGTCATTCGTTTGGGGGATGGCAGTTGCGTCCGCATCCGATACCGAGCTGATCGAGCGAATCGACCACGCGCTCGCCGTGCTGCAGGGGAAGTGGAAGGTCCACCTCCTCTTCTCCATGGCCCGTGGCGTGCACCGGCACGCGCGGCTGCTCGAGTCCCTGCCCGGGACGTCGAAGAAGGTGATGATCGACACGCTGCGGGCGCTCGAACGCGACGGTCTCGTGACCCGGAATGTCTTCCCGGAGGTTCCGGCGCGGGTCGAGTACGCGCTGACACCGCTCGGGTGGTCGATCACGGAGCCTCTGGTCGTGCTCGCCGAGTGGGAAGAGGAGCACTACGCGGCATGACCACTGCGACCCCCATCGAGGTCGGCGACCTGCAGCCCGCGGAGGCCGAGCTCCTCTTCGGCCTCGCGAAGACGGCGTTCGAGAGCGAGCCCGGCTTGACGGACGCGCGTGTCCTCGACGCGCTTGCCGAGGATGTCGTGTTCGTCGCCCGCGTAGGCGGCGTGCAGGCGGGCTACGTCGCGCTGTGTTGGAACGCGGACGAGGGCCTCGTGATCGAGCAGTTGCTCGTCGCGCCCGGCCACGAGCGACGAGGCGTCGGGCGCCGGTTGCTCGCGTATGCCGAGGGCTACGCGATTGCGCAAGGCGCACCGAGCCT
>DATBDB010000090.1:0-10518 GCA_036270155.1 Gaiellaceae bacterium | reverse complement strand
GTCCGCTCGAAGCTCGAGGAGGCGGTCGCAGCGCGGGAGGCCGAGCTCGTCCGCCTCGCCTACGAGCTCGCCGCCGAGGCCGGCGTCGACGTCACGATCCCCGGCACACCCGTCAAGCGGGGCCACCTGCACCTGCTGACGCAGATCCGCCGCGAGATCGAGGACATCTTCCTCGGCATGGGCTACGAGGTCTGGGACGGCAACGAGGTCGCGACGGTCTGGGAAAACTTCGACGCGCTGACGAGCGACCCCGGGCATCCCTCGCGCTCGCAGTTCGACACCTTCTACATCGACGAGAACACGGTGTTGCGCACGCACACCTCGCCGGACCAGATCCGCGCCATGCAGACACGCAAGCCGCCGATCTACATGGTCTCGCCCGGGCGCTGCTACCGCCGCGACACGCCGGACGCGACCCATTCGCCGATCTTCCTCCAGGTCGAGTGCCTCGTCGTCGACCGCGGCATCACGCTCGCCGACCTGCAGGGCACCGTGCTGAAGTTCTTCCGCTCGCTGTTCGGGGAGGAGCGCGAGGTGCGCATGCGGACGAGCTTCTTCCCCTTCACGGAGCCGTCGGTCGAGTTCGACGTCACCTGCTTCATCTGCGGCGGCGAGGGCTGCGGGACGTGCAAGCACTCCGGCTGGATCGAGATGGGCGGCGCGGGCTGGGTCGATCCCGACGTGTTCCGCAACGTCGGCATCGATCCCGAGGAGTACCAGGGCTTCGCGTTCGGCTTCGGCATCGAGCGCATCGCCATGCTCCGGCACGGCCTGCCCGACCTGCGCGCGTTCTGGGAGAACGACCTTCGCGTACTGGGGCAGTTTTAGTGGCCCCCTCCACGACATCAGCCGTCGTCTGCCGGCTGCAAAGCGGCGCGATACTGCGTCCTCAGTCGCGTCCGTACAACCCCGGTACGGCCGCTCCCTGCGTCCTTGCCTCGCTTGCTTTTCGCTCGGCAGCCAACGACCGCTGTCGTGGAGGTGACCACTCATGAAGGTGCCCGTTTCGTGGTTGCGTGAGTACGTCGACTTCGACCTGCCGGTCGAGGAGCTCGCACGCCGGCTCGTGTTCACGAGCTGCGAGGTCGACCGGGTCGTGCGCCGCGGCGCACCCGGCGGCGACAACTACGAGTACTTCGTCGTCGGCAAGGTGCTCGAGGCCGACAAGCATCCGAACGCCGACAAGCTGCAGCTGACGAAGATCGACGTGGGGAGCGGCGAGCCGCGTTCGATCGTCTGCGGCGCCTGGAACTTCGGCGCGGGTGCGACCGTCGCGGTCGTGCTGCCGGGCGGCGTGATGCCGGGCGGCGAGTTCAAGATCGAGAAGCGCAAGCTGCGCGGCGAGGTGTCGGAGGGAATGATCCTCTCGGAGCGCGAGCTCGAGGTCGGTCAGGACCACGGCGGGATCATGGTGCTGTCGGACGATCTGGCGCCGGGCACGCCGCTCGCCGACGTGCTCCCGCTCGGCGACGACATCCTCGAGATCGAGACGCTCTACAACCGGCCCGACCTGACGTCGATCTATGGCATTGCGCGCGAAGTGGCTGCGTTGCTCGAGACCGATTTGCGCGCAATGCCCGGGACCGAGCCGACGCGTGACGGGGATGAGCCGGTGGAGATCACCGTCGAGGATCTCGAGCGCTGCCCGCGCTACATCGGGCGCCTGTTCCGCGACGTGCGGCTCGGCGAGTCGCCTGCCTGGCTCAAAGCACGGCTGACGGGCGCCGGCATGCGCCCGATCTCGAACGTCGTCGACGTCACGAACTACGTGATGCTCGCGCTCGGCAGTCCGTTGCACGCGTTCGACTACGACAAGCTGGCGGGCAGCCGCATCGTCGTGCGTCGTGCGCGGCCGGGCGAGAAGCTCGAGACGCTCGACGGGACGATGCGCGAGCTCGACCCCGAGGATCTCGTGATCGCCGACGCCGAGAAGCCGATTGCGATCGGCGGCGTGATGGGCGGCGGCAACACGGAAGTCTCCGACGACACGACGAACGTGCTGCTCGAGGCGGCGAACTTCGAGCCGTTGACCGTGCTGCGCAGCGGCGAGCGGCATCGCATGCGCACCGAGAGCCAGACGCGCTGGGAGAAGGGCGTCGACCCCGAAGTCGCAGGCCCGGCTGCGACGTATGCGTCGCAGCTCCTCGTCGAGCTTGCGGGTGCACGGTGGACCGGCGAGAGCGAAGTGCGTGGCGAGATCCCGGCGCCGCCGGTGATCGCCTTCCGCCCGGGGTACACGAACGACGTGCTCGGCCTCGAGGTGCCGGAGGACGAGCAGCGCGATCGCCTCGGCCGGCTCGGCTTCCGCGTCGATCCCGACTGGACCGTGCGCACCCCCACGTGGCGCCGGCGTGATGTGCGCCGCGACATCGACGTCGTCGAGGAGGTCGCGCGTTTCCGCCTCGAGCACGTCCCGGCGACACTGCCCGGCCGGCAGGAGATGTTCGGCCGGTTGACTCACGAGCAGCGGCTGCGCCGCCAGGTCGAAGACGTGCTCGTCGGCGCTGGGCTGTATGAGGCGTACACGTATTCGCTGCAGGCGACCGACCCCGATCCGAACGCGATCGAGCTGGCGGTGCCGCTCAGCTCGCAGCAGCGCGTGCTGCGCACGACGCTCGCCATCAGCTTGCTCGGCGCGGCGCAGCACAACATCGACATGGGGAACACCGGCGTCGGGTTGTTCGAAGTCGCGCACGTCTATCTGCCGCCAGGCCCGGTGCCGGAAGAGCGGTGGCGCCTCGGCGGCATCGTCGAGGGCGACTTCTTCAAGGCGAAGGGGATTGTCGAGGCGGTGTTCGACGCGCTGCACATCGAACCGACGTTCGAGCGCGCGAAGCTGCGGAAGGAATTCGTCGTGGGGGCGACCGCGCAGTCGGGCTGGGTCGGGACGTACGGCCCGCTCGAGCTCGACGGTGTCTGGAGCGCGTTCGAGCTCGACCTCGCGGAGCTCTTCGCGGAGGTGCCCGAGCGGATCCTCTACCGCGACGTGATCACGTACCCGCCGCTGCGGCTCGACCTGGCGTTCGTCCTCGACGAGGGCGTGCCGGCCGGTGAGCTGATGGCTGCGGCACGCAACGCGGCCGGCGAGGAGCTGCGTGAGGTGCGGTTCCTGAGCGACTACCGGGGCAACCCGATTCCGGCCGGGAAGAAGTCCGTCGCGATCGCGGTCGCGTTCCAGTCGCCTGAGCGGACACTCACGGACGAGGATGCAAATCGGCTCCGCGCCTCGATCGTCGACGCCGTTGCTGAGCTTTTTGGGGCGGTGCTCCGCGCCTAGTCGTTAGCTCCTTGCACGCCCGCCCGTATCCGGATTTCGGGCTTGTGCGTTTATGGGTTGGAAATCGCAGGGCAACCCTTTACAAGGAGACGAAACAATGAAGCTGCACCGCCTACTGGCGCTGCTTGCTGTGCTCGCGCTCGCTGTTTTCACCGGAACGGCCGTGGCCGGCAACGGCCACGGAAACGGCGGTGGCAGCGACACGTCCGGGGGATCCTCGGGCCAGCAGCAAAGCCAGTCCAATGACCAGTCGAGCAAGTCCGACCTGTCCGCTCAGTCCGACCACCAGTCTGGCACGTCGGACGGAAAGCACGACAGCAAGCAGAGCGACACCTCGGCCTCCCAGCCGGCGACCGGCGGGGACAACTCCAAGGGCGTCAAGCCCTCGAACTCGACCAAGCACGACACCTACGCGAAGGCGTCGTCGGACCAGACGAAGCAGTACGGCAACGGCAAGACCGCGGGCCAGATCGCGACGCAGGCGGGCCACGGCGACGCGACGTTGCACGGCCCCGGCAACAGCCAGCCGCATAAGACCGCAGCGTGCCCCGGCGGCCATGAGGTCGACGTGCACGCGTTGAAGAACAAGAGCGGCACCTGCGCGAGCTCTGAGCAGAAGACCTCTGAGCAGAAGGCCGCTGAGCAGAAGTCCTCTGAGCAGAAGGCCGCTGAGCAGAAGTCCGCTGAGCAGAAGTCCTCTGAGCAGAAGTCCTCTGAGCAGAAGGTTTCCGAGCAGACGGCGCAGAACTGCGGTACGACCACGCAGACGGTCACCGAGCAGGTTCTTACGGGCGTCAAGCACATGACCGGCCCGAAGGGCTCCGGCCGCTTCGTGCTCATCCACCCGAGCACCAACTCGGCTCACTACACCGGCAAGCACAAGGACGACATCCCGGTGTATGAGACCGTCACGAAGACGATCACGGTTCCCGCGACCAACTGCCCGGCAGCGCCGACGCAGTCCGTGTCCCCGGCAGCGCCGGGCTCCGGTTCGGCGCCGGTGGTAGCGGCTCAGGTCACGGGCGCCGTTGCTCCCGCAACCGCCTCGGCGACTGCCCCTGCATCTGCGTCGGCTCCGGCCAGTGCTTCGGCTCCGGCCGTTGCCGCGGCTCCGGCCAGCGCTTCGGCTCCGGCCGTCGCAACTCCGGCGGCAACTGGTGCCGTGAAGGGTGCAGTCGTTGCACTCAGCCCGACGAAGACGAAGCCTGCGGGCGGCGTCCTTGGAGCGACGACTCGCCTTGGCGGCAAGGTCGCCGCGACGACCCTGCCGTTCACCGGGCTCCCGCTGTGGATCTTCGCACTCGCCGCAGCAGCCCTGATCGGCATCGGCCTGACCATGCGCCGCGCGTCAGCGCACCGCATCTAGCCGAGCCAAATCAAACCGGCATCAGCGAGGGCGGCCACCAGGCCGCCCTCGTTCTTTTGGGCATGTCCTACCTCAGTGGTAGGACATGGCCGTTTAGGCCATGCGGCGGGAGGGCTTCGTCAGGCCGGCGTGCTCGCCGCCCGCGGCGCGGACGTCCGCTTGCCGCTCGAGCTCCGCGTTCAACTCCGCCCCGAAGAGGATCGCCCACGCCGAGTAGTTCAGCCACAACATGAGGATCACGCCCGCGGCGAGCGACCCGTACGTCTTCGAGTAGCTGCCGGCAAACGTGACGTACAACGTGAACAGCCCGGAGAGCACGAGCCAGAGCAGCGCGCCCACGACCGAGCCGGGGGTGACCCACTGCCAGCGGCGCTGATTGACGTTCGGCGCGTAGTAGTAGATGAGCCCGAAGAGCACCAGCACCGCGGCGAACGCAATCGGCCACCGCGCGATGCTCCACAGCAGCGTGAAGGCGCCGCCGAGGCCAGCCCTGTCGGCGACCGCGTGCCCGAGCGGCCCGCCGAAGACGATCAGCACCGCCAGAGCGATGATGGTCGTGCCCGAGAGCAGCACGAGCACGATCGCCGTGATCTTCGTCTTCCAGAACGGCCGCGTCTCCATGCGGTCGTAGGCGCGGTTGACGGCCTTGATCACCGAGCCCATGCCGCCGCTCGCGGCCCAAACTGCGAGCCCGCCGCCGACCACGAGCGCGGTGACGCTTGCCGCGCCGTTCGAGTCCTTCTGCAGCCCCTCGATGAACTTGATGACACCCGGCGGTGAGATCGGTTCGAGGAACGACTGCAAATCGTTGTACAAGTGCAGCACGCCAAGCAGCCCGAGAAAGAACGCGACCGCGGGGAAGAACGAGAGCATCCAGCTGTACGCGACCTGCTGGGCGAGGCCCATGCAGTCGTCGCCAAGGAACGCCGAGCCTGCGCGCTTCGCACCGGCGAACCACTCACCGCGCGACAGCTTCTGCGGCGCGTCGGCGGCGCTCAATCGCGGTTGCGGATCGACCAGCGGCCGACGCGAAGCTTCTCGTCGCTCTCGCGACCGCGGCGTGCGAAGTAGCGCATCGTCGCGCCGACACCGCCGGCGAGCACGAACCCGACCGACGCCGCCGCGCCCGCGGCGACCGGCAGCTTCGCCTTCAGCCGACCGCTGATGTTCGCGGCCGCGCCGAGCTCCCCGCGCAGCTGCTCCACGGCGTCCGCGAGCCCGGTGCGCTCCGCATCCAGGTCGCTGCGAATCTGCTCGGGTGTCCGTGCGACGGCCATCAGCGCTTCAGCGCCTCGGTCGTGAGCTTGGCCTCGCGGATTGCCTGCTCGGGCACCGGCGGCGTTCCCTTCCTGATCCTGCCGCGCGCAAGCCCACCCAGCAGGCCCGCGAGCGCAAAGAGCGCGATCGTGACGATCAGCAACGCGAGCCAGGTCGGCAGAAACGTCGCGAGCGCCGCCGCGATCGTCGCGAACACAAAGCCCAGGCCGAAGAGCGCGAAGATCGCACCGCCGATTCCCATCCCGATGCCGACCGCCAGCGTGGTGACCTTCTTCTTCAGCTCGAGAGCGGCCAGCTCGATCTCGAGGCGGGCGATCGCCGACGCGTGCTCCGCGACCGACTTCGCCGCGCCACCGACTCCGCCGTTCGTCTGCGATTCAGACACGGGGGTGTGCATGGCCTCTCCAGTCGAGAACCTTCGCGAGCACGTAACCGGCGGCGAGCGCGGCGCCGATCACGACCCACGGACTCAGCCCGGCACCGCTCTTCTTCGGCTTCGGCCGCGCGTGCTGCGGGCCGGACGGTGCCCTCGGCGCCGAGCCGTCGGTGGGCGCCTCGCCCTTGGCGCGCGCCGCGATCAGACTCGGCTTCAGCTTGCGCAGGAACTCGGGATCTTCAGCGAGCGCGTCGCCAACCTTGGCCTTGAGGCCTCCGCTGCGCTGCGCCTCGCGGACGAACTCCTCGAGCTTGTCCGCCGCCGACTCGACTGTCTGATCTGCTTTCGTCATTTCTTGGTCGGCGGTTCCTCGCCGGTGGCGACGCGCCAGATCTTCGAGGCGACGCGGCGCCCGGCGATCGTCGAGGCAGCCGCGATCCCGGCGTAGAGGCCCGTCCACAGTGCCTTCCGCAACATGCGCTTGATTTGCCTACACCGTTCCCCCTCTAAACGTGAATAGGGAATGCTTGGTGCATGCAGACCGAGCGCCAGCTCTCGAAAAGGGAGCGCCAGCGCCTCATCGCGAGCCTCGTGGAGCGCATGAGGCTGGGCACCCAGCAGGATCTGCTCGAGGCGCTCGAGAGCGCCGGCTGCCGCGTCACCCAGGCGACCGTCTCGCGTGATATCCGCGAGCTCGGCCTCGAGAAGGCGCGCGACCCGCTCGGGCGGCACCGCTACGTGCTGCCCGAGCGCGAGCGGCGTTCCGACCCGCGCGACACGCTCAATTCGCTCCTCACCCAGTTCGGCCGCGGCGCCGTGGCCGCGCAGAACATCGTCGTGATCCAGTCGGAGATCGGGACCGCGCCCGCGATCGCACGCGCGCTGGATCGCGTCGGTCACCCGCTCGTGATCGGGACGCTCGCAGGTGACGACACCTGTCTGGTGATCACCGCCGACGGTAAGCGTGCGCAGGAGCTCGTCGACGAGCTGCGCGCCGTGATCAGCTAGCGGGTAGTTGGTAGGCCCACGGGTGGGCCTGCTCGATCTGCGAGGCGAGCCGGAAGAGCGTTGCCTCGTCCGCCGGACGGCCGATCAGCTGCACGCCGACCGGGAGCCCGTCGACGACGCCGAACGGCACCATCGCAGCCGGCTGTCCGGTGACGTTGACGATCGGCGTGAACGGTGTGAACTCGCCGCCGCGATCGAACTGCTCCCACGGGTCGTCGGGCTCGAAGACCCAGCCGATCGGAACCGGAAGCTTCGCAAGCCCCGGCGTCAGCACGACATCGACGTCATTCCAGAACGCGACGATGCGGCGGGCGAACCGCTGCAAGCCGGTGACGCTCTGTGCGAACACGACGCTCGATGTCTCGTGCGCGGTGGCGGCGAGCGTGCGGTTGAGCGGCTCGAGCAGCTCCTGGTCGGCCACGGGATACATCGCGGGTCCGACCTGCCAGAGCACGGCGAACAGGTCGAGCAGTCCTGCATCAACCCAGGGCGGTGTTTGCTCGACCACCTCGTGCCCGAGCGCCGCGAGCGCTTCCGCCGCGTCGCGCGCAACGGCGACCACAGCGTCGTCGACCGGATACGGGATCGGCGGCTCCGCGGTGAATGCGATGCGCAGCCGTCCCGGGTCGGCGCCGACCTCCTCGAGAAACGGACGCTGCGGCGGCGCCGCCCAGTGCGCGTCGCCCGGCTCGTAGCCCGCGATCACGTCGAGGAACGCCGCGGCGTCGCGCACGGTGACCGACAGCGGTCCGCTTTGCGACAGCTCTAGCGAGCCGCTGACGAACGGCGCGGGGGAGACGCGTCCACGTGACGGCTTGATCCCGAACAGACCGCAGCACGACGCGGGAATCCGGATCGAGCCGCCGCCGTCGGAGCCATGTGCAAGCGGAAGCGCGCCCGCCGCGACGGCGGCGCCGGCTCCGCCCGACGAACCACCCGGCGTGCGCTCTGTGTTCCACGGGTTGCGGCACGCACCGTTGAGCGCCGACTCGGTGACGCACGTGCTCCCGAACTCCGGCGTGTTCGACTTGCCGAGCGGGACGAAGCCCGCGTCCTTCATGCGCCGCACGACGGCGGCGTCGGTCGTCGGCACGTAGTCGGCGAACGCGCGCGACGAGAACGTCGTGCGCACGCCGGCCGTCTCGTTCAAATCCTTCACGAGCATCGGTACGCCGGAGAACGGACCGTCGCTCGGCTTGGTGGCAAGCGCCTGCTCGAAGCAATCGGTGACGAGAAAGTTGAGCTCGGGGTTCGTCGCCTCGATGCGGCCGATCGCAGCCTCGGTCAGCTCGCGTGCCGACACCGCACCCGCGCGCACCTGCGCAGCGAGCTCGAGTGCGTCGCTCACCGGTTGAGAGTGATTTGGCCTTCGACGATCTGGGCGACGTCTTCCGCGGGGACGTACTCGCCCGACACGGTCAGGCCGTCCCAGATGTCCGCCTCGCCGTCACCCAGTACTTCGTCGACCTTGCCGATGCGGTTGCCGCCCGCATCGACGACGTCCCAGCCGCGCTCGATCATCAGCCACGAGACGGGATCGGCCATCAGATCGTCTGCCCGTCGGCGATCCAAACGGGGCCTTGCGTTGCGACGAGGTGCGTGTCGCTGAGCACGCGGAGGAGCGCGATCGACCCGCGAATGTCCGCCTCGTCGCAGCGTTCGAAGCAGCGGCGTGCCATCTGCGGCGCGACGCCGTAGCCCGCCTGGTGCGCGGCGCGGAACCGGAACGTTGCGCTGTCGCCGACGCGCCGCGGGTTCATCTGGATGCACAGCACGGCGGCGTGCTCGACGTAGTCGGTGGAGAGCAACCGCACCTCGGCGACGACATCGCTCCAGTCATCCGGCAGACCGGCGAGCAATACGTCCCACGATTCGACGAGCGGCGTCACTTCGCGCTCGACGCGTGCCGTTGCCTTTTCGGATCCAAGAGCGGTCAGCGTGCCGCCGATGCGCGCGTCGTCCAAGCGGCGCAGCAACCGTGCAATTCCGTCGGGTCCTTGCGCGCTTCCATCACGTGCAGCGGAGAAACGCAGGGTCGTGTTCGTGCGGTACGGACTGGCTGGACCGAGCAGTGCGGATGCCTGTGCGGCCACTCCTGGATCCCGAATTTCGAGCTCGACCGAAACGCGCACCCAACCGTCGGGAAGAGCGATTTCCAACTCGCGCCACTGGCCGACGAGGCTCATGTGGGAAACGTACACTGCCCGGCGTTATGGCCAAGGTCGAGAAGAAACGCGCACTGAACGAGGAGACGTTGCGGGACTTCCTGCGCGAGATGCTCCTCATTCGGCGCTTCGAGGAAAAGGTCGAAGAGCAGTTCCGCGCCGGCGAGTTGCCAGGCTTCCTGCACGTTGCAATCGGCCAGGAAGCGGTCGCCGTCGGTGTGTGCCAGGCGATGGAGGAAGGCGACGTGTTCGCCTCCACGCATCGCGCTCACGGGCACACGCTCGCGCGTGGCACGCACCCGAACGCGGTCATGGCCGAGCTCTACGGGAAGATGGAAGGCTGTTCGCACGGTTACGGCGGCTCGATGCATCTCTATGACGTCGAGCGCGGCAACTACGGCGCGAACGCCGTGATCGGCGGTGGCCTCCCGCATGTGACGGGCGCGGGCCTCGCGTTCAAGTTGCGCGACGAGCCGCGCGTCGCGGTCGCGTTCTTCGGGGACGGTGCGACGAACATCGGCACGTTCCACGAGTCGCTCAACCTGGCACAGCTTTGGAAGACGAAGACGGTCTTTGTCTGCGAGAACAACCACTGGGCCGAGTCGACGCCGGGCTGGCAGCACTCGCCCGTGTGGGACGACATGTCGAAGCGCGCGCTCGCGTACGACATGCGCGCGATCAAGGTCGACGGGCAGGACGTGGAGGCGGTCTACGCAGCCGCGCAGGAAGCGCTCGAGCACGCGCGCACCGGCGAAGGCCCCGTCTTCCTCGACGTCGAGACGAAGCGCATGCACGGCCACTACATCGGCGACCCGCAGGTCTACCGCACGAAGGAAGACCGCGACGAGGCCGCCGAACAGGATCCGGTCGTGCGCCTGCGCGAGAAGCTGCACGTCTCGTCGGAGGACTGGGACTCGCTCGAGGCCGAGGTGCTCGAGGTCGTCGAGGCGTCGGTCGAGTTCGCGAAGAACGGCACCGACCCGCAGCCCGAGGACGCGCTCAAGAACGTCTATGCCTGAGATGTCGTACCGCGAAGGCGTGCGCGATG
>DATBDB010000089.1:0-7308 GCA_036270155.1 Gaiellaceae bacterium | reverse complement strand
GCACCAGGTGCCGTATCTCGTCTCGGTGAGCGATCCGTACGACTACCTCTCGCCGCATCACGTTTGGCCGACGCTCGCGTTGCCCGCCACCCGCGTCGCGCGCGTCTTGCACCTGCGCAACGTGACCGACATGCAGGTTGTCGAGAACTCGTCGGGACGTGCGCAAGCGGTGCGCGTGCAGACGGCCCGCGGGTGGAGGAGTGTCCCCGGACAGGTGATCCGCACGAAGTTCAAGCTCGGTTCGACGGATTTTGTCGTCCACGTGATGCGGCTCGACGCACCGCCGCCGCGCACGCTCTACGGGACGAATGTGCACGTCGAGGGTTGGGTGCGCGGCCTCGGTCGCGCGCGGCTCGAGGCGCTGGCGATTGAAGGCTGGAAGACGGTGCGCCAGCTCCATCCGAGCCGGAGCGGCCGTTTCAGCGTGTCGTTGCCCGCACTGCGTTCGACGCAGTTGCGGCTGGCCTACAACAACGTCGCGGGAGATGCCGTCGCGCTGCGCGTTGCGCCACGCGTGGTGCTGGAGGCGGCGGGAACGAAGCTGCGCGTCCTCGTGACGCCGCGCCTTCCGCTGCAGGTGCAGCGCTTGTCTCGTCATCGGTGGCAAGCGGTCGCGCACGCCATGGGGTCGTTCGACGGCTCGTTGCGCCCCGGCAGCTATCGCGTCGCCGTCCTCGGCGGGTTGTCGTACGTCTCGGCGATCTCGCAACCCATCGCGCTTCGCACGAAGCGGCTCGGTCCCTAGGCGTCGGTCTGCAAGCAGGCCGCACCCCATACATAGATGAACCTGGTTCGCTTTCTAACCAGGTTCACGAGTCTTCGTACGCGGGATACAGGCTTAAACTCATGAACCTGGTTCAAAAACCGAACCAGGTTCAGGGCTAGCTCCAGGTTCACGAGGCTTCGTACGCGGGATGCAGGCTCGCAACTCATGAGCCTGGGTGTTGGGGCTAACTCCAGTTCGGCTTGCGCTTCTCGAGGAACGCGCGCAGGCCCTCCTGGCCCTCCGCGCTCGTTCGATGGGTGGCGATGCGGTTCGCCGTTTCCTCGGCGGACTGAGGGGCACGGGCGAGCTGCTTCGCGGCGCGAGCCGCGTCGGGACCGGCGGAGAGAAGCTCGCCGACGATGGTCTCGATCGCCGCGTCGAGGTCGACGGCGACCTCGTGGATCAGCCCGATGCGCAGGGCGATGTCCGCCGTGAAGCGCTCGCCGGTCACGAACCAGCGGCGTGCCGCGCTCGTTCCGATCTTCGCCAGCGCGAAGGGCGAGATCACCGCGGGGACGATCCCGAGCTTCACCTCGCTGAATGCGAAGAGCGCCGAGGGGTCCGCGACGACGATGTCGCAGCAGGCGATGAGGCCGCAGCCTCCGCCGAGCGCATGCCCTTGCACACGCGCGACGACGGGAGCAGGGCACCCGTCGATCGCATCGAGCATCGCGCGCAGGCGGAGCGCGTCCGCGACGTTGTCCTCGAATGAGAGGTTCACCGAGGCACGCATCCACTCGACGTCCGCGCCGGCGGAGAACGACGGGCCGTCACCGGTCAAGAGCACTGCGCGAGCGTCGCCGACGTCGGCGAACGCCGCGGCGAGCTCCGCGATCAGCGCCGCATCGAACGCATTGCGCCGCTCGGGCCGCGCCAGCGCGATGCGCAGGACGGCGCCGTCACGCGCGATGCGCAGAGCACTCACTCGAACGCCAGGCCAAGGCGCCGCAGCTCCTCGGCCGCGGACACCGACGCCTCGAGATCGAACACCTCGACGATGTCCGGGTTCTTGCCGATCAGCTCACGGGCCCGCGACGGCAGCTCCTGCTCCGACGCCTCCTGCGATTCCCACACGTACACCGCGCCCCAGCGCTCGCCCACCTCGTCCGAGAACCAGCCCTTGAAGAGCAGGCCTGACACCCGCTCGAACGCGGGCACCGCCTCGTCGCGCAGGTAGCGGCGCAGTTCGCCGACGTTCGTCTGCGAGTCGGCGAGGTTCCAGATCACGAGGCGCAAGACCATTCGACCCCGCACCCTAAACGAGGAACGGCGCGCCCTGGAGGACGCGCCGTTTTCGCAAGTCAGAGGAGGACTTGTTCGTTCTGCGTAACCCTGAAGCTACGCCCCCTGCGGTCCCGCCGCGTCGTCGCGGAGAACGATCCTCCGTCGTCCTGAGGGACGACGAATGATCGAGAACTCACATCCGGAAAATCCCGAACGTGCTATCGGGAATCGGTGCGTTCAGCGCCGCTGAGAGGCCGAGCGCAAGGACGCGCCGCGTGTCGAGCGGATCGATGATGCCGTCGTCCCAGAGGCGCGCGGTCGAGTAGTACGGGTTGCCTTCCGCCTCATATTTCACGCGGATCTCATCCGGATCCGAGTCGCCGACCATCGACAGCACCGTCGCCGCCTGCTCGCCGCCCATTACCGAAATGCGCGCATTCGGCCACATCCACAGCTGGCGTGGGGAGTAGGCGCGCCCGCACATGCCGTAGTTGCCCGCGCCGAACGAGCCGCCCGTCACGACGGTGAACTTCGGCACGTCCGCGCATGCGACCGCCATCACGAGCTTGGCACCGTCGCGCGCGATCCCGCGCGCCTCGTACTCCTTGCCGACCATGAAGCCCGTGATGTTCTGCAGAAATATCAGCGGTATATGACGCTTGCACGCGAGCTCGATGAAGTGCGCGCCTTTCTGCGAGCTCTCGGCGAAGAGCACGCCGTTGTTCGCGAGGATCCCGACCGGATAGCCCTCGAGGTGCGCCCACCCGCAGACGAGCGTCTCGCCGTACAGCGCCTTGAACTCGTCGAACCGTGAGCCGTCGACGACGCGCGCGATGATCTCGCGCGCATCCATCTGTGTGCGGTGGTCGTCTGGGATCAGGCCGTGGAGATCCGACGGGTCGACGGCCGGCGGCTCCGGCGTCGCGCGCGTCCACGGCAGCTCGGGCTTGCGCGTGTGAGCATTCGCGATGATCCGGCGCGCGATCGCGAGCGCATGCTCATCGCTCGTCGCGTAGTGGTCCGCGACGCCTGACTGCCGCGTGTGCACATCCGCCCCGCCGAGCTCCTCCGCGGTGACGTCTTGCCCGGTCGCCGCCTTCACGAGTGGCGGGCCGCCGATGAAGATCGTGCCGGTGCCGGCCACGATCACCGTCTCGTCGCTCATCGCCGGCACATACGCGCCGCCCGCCGTGCACGAGCCCATCACGACGGCGATCTGCGGGATGCCCTGCGCCGACATGCGCGCCTGGTTGTAGAAGATCCGCCCGAAGTGCTCACGGTCCGGGAAGACGTCGGCCTGCAGCGGTAGGAACGCGCCTCCCGAGTCGACGAGGTAGAGGCACGGCAGTGCGTTCTGCTCCGCCACTTCCTGCGCCCGCAGGTGCTTCTTCACGGTGAGCGGGAAGTAGGAGCCGCCCTTGACGGTCGCGTCGTTCGCGACGATCACGCACTCGCGTCCCTCGACGACGCCGATCCCTGTGACGATCCCCGCGCCAGGCGCCTCACCGTCGTACATCTCCCAGGCGGCGAGTGCGTTCAGTTCGAGGAACGCCGTGCCCGAGTCGATGAGACGGTCGATCCGCTCCCGCGCCAGCAGTTTGCCTCGGGACCGGTGGCGCTCGACGGCCCGCTCGCCGCCACCTTGGGCAATCTGCGCTGAGCGGGCGCGCAACTCGGCGACGAGCGCCTGCACCTGCTCGCTCCGTCGTGCGAAGTCGTCGGTGCGCTCGACGCGGCTCTCCAACAACGCCATTGCGCCAGCCTAGTGCGCCCGGCGCCTGAAGAGGCGGAGTCGTCAACTGGCGAGCGCTCGCATAGGGATCTATATTGCGACCTCTCCTACGGCATTGCCGGAGGGCATCACCCGTTCAGGGAAGGGGGAGAACGAATGGCGAAGCGCAAGCTCGCTCTGTTTACCGCGCTGGCCGCGGCACTCGTCGCGGTGGTCGTGGCGACAGCATCTGGTGGAGGCATCGCCCCGATCGAGCCTCAGATCGTCAACGACTCGACGCTGAAGGCGTTGACCACGATCGAGGGTGGCGCGAACGTCCTGCCGACCACGCGGACGATTCCGCACTGGTTTGGGCAGACGACAGACCCGAACAATGGCGTGACGTACGGCTACAACATGGTGGGGTCCGATCCGAATAACTGCTCGGGGCCGGCATGCTCGACGACGATCGAGGCCGACATCACCCCGATCATCGTGCACGTCGGCGGCTGGACGTTCGACGGCACGTCGGTGGTCGACGCGACTCTCGCGTCGCCGCAGTTCGCGAACAACGACTACGGCTCGACGCCGGCCGCGACCGTGGCAGGCTCGTTCCCGAACGCCCCGGCGCTCATCCGTGGGTCGGGCGGCCTCCTCTCGCAGGGTGACACAGGCGTTCAGCAGCAGCTCCAGGACGCGACGATGCGGGCGCAGTTCAACAAGACAGGGAAGAGGAGCACCTATCACCTGCTCCTGCACCCGAACGTCCTCCCGGCGGTCACGATCGACGTGCCGTCGAACCAGGGCACCGTCATCGCAAGCGGACGAGGCGTCGTCGCGGCTGACATCAACATCAGCTGGTGGTCGGCGCAGATCAACAACCTCGAATCGAAGGCCGATGCGACGCATCTGCCGATCTATCTGACCGACAACGTCTACCTGCACATCGGCCCGGACATCAACAACTGTTGCGTCCTCGGGTACCACGGCACCCGGGCGGCCGGCGCGGGGGGCGGCAGCGCGAACAGCAACGGCAATGCCGTGGTGCAGACGTTCGCGTGGGCGTCGTACGTTCGGCCGGGCTTCTATTCCCGTCCGGATGGCGGCACGGACTGGGCGTTGCAGGACATCCACGCCCTCAGCCACGAGATCGCCGAATGGGCCGACGATCCATTCGTGAACAACTGGGTCGAGCCCTGGCTGACGCCGACGGCACCGCAGTACGGATGCACGAACGTCCTCGAGACCGGTGACCCGGTTGTCGGGATCGGCTTCGCCATAGGCACCAACACGTTCGCGCAAGGCCCGAACCCGAACGGCACCCAGAGTGCCGACGGGTACTACCACCCGGAGGACGAAGCCCTCCTCCCGTGGTTCATGCGCCTGCCGAGCAACAACACCAGCTCGGAAACGAACCAGTCGGGCGCCGGTGGTCGCTACACCTTCATGGGCGACCTGAATCCGGTCCCCGGCTTCCGCGCGCCGGCGACCGGCTGCTAGGCACCTAGCTCAAATCGAGTTGACGAGAGGCCCGGGCGACCGGGCCTCTCGCACTTCCGGCATGCTTGTATCGTGAATCGCAACCGCCTGATGCTCGTCGCTGCGGCCGTCGGCGCAGCGGCGCTGATCGCGGTGGTGCTGATTCTCGTCGCCGGCAACAAGAAGTCCACAGCTCCCCCGACAACAACGACGACGGCTTCTCCGTTGCGCTCATTCGCCGGCATCCCGCAGCACGGCACCACGCTCGGGAAGGCCAGCGCGCCCGCGACCATGATCGTCTACGAGGACCCGCAGTGCCCTTACTGCCGGAGCTGGAACGCCTCGACGCTCCCGACCGTCATCGACCAGTACGTGCGCACCGGGAAGCTCAAGCTGGAGTACCGCGGCGTCGTGATCATCGGTCCGGACTCGGTGCGCGGCCTGCGCGCGATCTACGCGGCCGCCGAGCAGAACAAGGGCTGGAGCTTCGCCGACGCGCTCTACGGCCATCAGGGCGTGGAGAACAGCGGCTGGATCACGAACAGCGTGATCCTCGCGGCCGCACGCGAGGCCGGCGCCGACGGACAAGCGATCCTCGCGGCTATGGGCTCGTCGAAGGTGAGCGCCGCGCTGACCACGGCTCAGAAGGAGGCGACAGCGGACCAGCTGCAGGGCACGCCGACGTTCATCATCGTGCGACCGCCGGCGCTGGCGCAACAGCTCACCGTGGCCGGGCTCGACCCGGGATCGTTCATGCCGTCGCTCTCCGCAGCGCTCCAGTAGTGAGCCCGCACAGCTCGTGAAACTGCGGACTGCGATCGCGGGCTCCGCCGTCGTGGGCGGGGCGATCGCCGCGTACCTGACCGTCGTCCACTACGCGCACCTCTCGCCCATCTGCACGACGGGCGGTTGCGAGAAGGTGCAGCAGTCCAGCTACGCCGAGGTCGCGGGCATTCCCGTCGCGGTGCTCGGCCTCATCGCCGACGCCGCGGTGCTGTTCACGGCAGCCGTCCGTGGCGTCCCCGCGGCCCTGGCCGGCGCGGTGATCGGCGTCTCCGGGGCTGCGTTCAGCGGCTACCTGCTCTGGGCGCAGCTCGCACGGATCCACGCGATCTGCCAGTGGTGCATCGGGAACGACGTGGTGATCGCCCTCGTTGCCGTCCTCTGCGTGGCACGCGCGCTGACCGAGCCGGACCCGGCCGCGTGACCCGGCGCGGGGCGCTGCTCTTTGCGGCGATGTGCTTGATCTGGGGGATCCCGTACCTCCTGATCCGCGTTGCGGTACGCGAGCTTGCGCCCGCGACGCTCGTCTTCCTGCGCACCGCGATCGCTGCGCTGATCCTGACACCGGTGGCCGCCTACCGAGGCGAGCTGCGCCCGTTGCTTCGTCATTGGCGGCCGCTGCTCGCCTACACCGCGGTAGAGGTCGCGATCCCGTGGGTGCTGCTTGCGCGTGCGGAGACCAAGCTGACGAGCTCGCTGACCGGGCTGCTGATCGCGGCCGTGCCGCTCGTCGGCGCGGTGATCGTGACGCTGACCGGCGATCGCGAGCGACTCGGCGGCAGGCGCTGGTTCGGCCTGCTCGTCGGGATTGCCGGCGTCGCCGCGATCGTCGGCCTCAACCTCGGCCAGATCAACGTCGTCGCACTGGTCGAGATCGGGTTCGTGGCGGTCGGGTACGCCGTCGGGCCGATCATCCTCTCGCGCTCGATGACCGATCTGCCCGCCTACGGGGTCGTCGCGGCCTCGCTGGTCCTGACGGGGATCGTCTACGCGCCGTTCGCCGCCGCGAACTGGCCGTCCGAGGTGCCGTCGGCGCACGTCGTCGAGTCGGTGCTCGGCCTCGCGATCATCTGTACCGCGCTCGCCTTCCTCGTCTTCTTCGCCCTCATCGCAGAGGTGGGACCGGTGCGGGCGACGGTGATCACCTACATCAACCCGGCCGTTGCGGCGGTCCTCGGTGTGACGCTGCTGAGCGAGCACCTGACGAGCGGAATGGTGGTCGGATTTGCGCTCGTGCTGACCGGTTGCGTGCTCGCGACCGGGCGCAGCCCCGAGACGGTCCCCGAGCCGTAACGAAACGTTTTTCGCCTCCTTGTGACACCCAGGAGGCGGCGTACCGGGACTT
>DATBDB010000088.1:0-12460 GCA_036270155.1 Gaiellaceae bacterium | reverse complement strand
CAGCAGACGCCGGTGACGACGAAGAGCCACCAGTAGCGGGCAGCGGACTCGGCCGCCTCCCGGGGGTGGAACCAGAACGCGTTCATGAGGCCTCCTTCGGTGGGGTACCGGCCCTAACCTCGGACACCTTTCGGCCCCGGTCAAGGCACTCGGGCGTGACCTCGGCACCGGCGTGTTTCCGCAGCGTGAGAGTGGTGATTCGACAGGTGATGGCCGTCACGTCCGCATCCGATACCGAGCTGATCGAGCGCATCGACCACGCGCTCGCCGTGCTGCAGGGGAAGTGGAAGGTCCACCTCCTCTTCTCGATGGCCCGCGGCGTGCACCGGCACGCGCGGCTGCTGGAGTCCCTGCCGGGGACGTCGAAGAAGGTGATGATCGACACGCTGCGCGCGCTCGAACGTGACGGGCTCGTGACGCGGAACGTCTTCCCGGAGGTCCCGACCCGGGTCGAATACGCGCTGACGCCGCTCGGGTGGTCGATCACGGAGCCCCTCGTCGTGCTCGCCGAGTGGGAAGAGGAGCACTACGCGGCATGACCGCTGCGACCGCGATCGAGGTCGATGACCTGCAGCCCGCGGAGGCCGAGCTCCTCTTCGGTCTCGCGAAGACGGCGTTCGAAAGCGAGCCCGGCTGGACGGACGCACGTGTCCTTGACGCGCTTGCCGAGGACATCGTGTTCGTCGCCCGCGTAGGCGGCCTGCAGGCGGGCTACGTCGCGCTGTGTTGGAACGCGGATGAGGGCCTCGTGATCGAGCAGCTGCTCGTCGCGCCCGGCCACGAGCGACGAGGTGTCGGGCGCCGGTTGCTCGCCTATGCCGAGGGCTACGCGATCGCGCAAGGCGCACCGAGCCTGCTGGTCGTCGCGGAGCCCGACAATCGCGCCGCGCATGGCTTCTACCTGCGGTTCGGTTTCGTCCCGATCGGGGGCGATCTGCTCGAGCTCGTGTTGCCTCGCCTCGGCTGAGGTCCGACGGAGATGCAATCCTCGCGCTGTGACCAAACAGCGCGAGATCAAATCCTGGCTGATGGACATGGATGGCGTGCTCGTCCGCGAGGAGCACCCGATCCCGGGTGCGGGCGAATTCATCGCCCGCCTCAGCGAGCTCGAAATCCCGTTCCTCGTCCTGACGAACAACTCGATTTACACCCGGCGCGACCTGGCGGCGCGGCTCGCGGCGAGCGGGCTCGAGGTGCCCGAGGAGTCCATTTGGACGTCGGCGCTCGCGACGGCTGACTTCCTCGCCGACCAGCGCCCGGGCGGTACCGCGTTCGTGATCGGTGAGTCGGGGTTGACGACGGCCCTGCACGCGAACGGCTACACGCTCACCGAGCGCGACCCCGACTATGTCGTCCTGGGCGAGACGCGGACGTACAGCTTCGAACGGATCGCGCAGGCGATCAGGCTGATCATCAACGGCGCGCGCTTCATCGCGACGAACCCCGATGTGACCGGCCCGACGCCGGACGGCCCCCTGCCGGCGACCGGCGCTGTCGCGGCGCTGATCAGCCGGGCGACAGGTGTTGACCCGTACTTCGTCGGCAAGCCCAATCCGCTGATGATGCGCTCCGCACTCAATGCGATCGGCGCGCACTCGGAGAGCTCGGCCATGGTCGGCGACCGCATGGACACCGACGTTGTTTCGGGGCTCGAGGCCGGCATGCACACCGTGCTCGTGCTGACCGGTTCGACGCAGCGCGACCAGGCGGAGCGTTTCCCATTCCGGCCCTCACGCATCGTCGACTCGATCGCCGACCTGCTGCCGGAGGTAAGTCTCTCCGCTAGCTGAAGGGGCGAATCGCGGGGTAAAGCGCGCGGAAGCGCTCGTAGCCCTCGTCGTAGGCGCTCCTCCACGACGCATTTGGCTCGACGCGGCCGGTGACGCGCACGCACTCGGCGACCGCTTCGTGCGCGTCGGCGAAGAGCCCTGAGCGAACCCCGGCGAGCAGCGCCGCGCCGTAGGCGGCGCCCTCGTCGACGGCGGTCCGCTCGAGCGGGATGCCGAGCACCGTCGCGACGATCTCCGTCCACAGCTCGCTCCGCGTGCCGCCGCCGGAGACGCGTCCGACGCTCGCGGCGAACCCGAGCTCCTTCAGCAGTTCGAGCGAGTCGCGCAGTCCGTAGGCGACGCCTTCGAGCACTGCGCGCGTGAGCGCGCCGCGATCGTGTCGCACCGTGAGGCCCGCGAAGGCCGCGCGCGCACCGGGATCGGCGTGCGGCGTGCGCTCGCCGGTGAGGTAGGGGAGGAAGAGCAATCCTTCGGCGCCCGGCTCCCAGGCAGCCGCTTCGCCGACGAGCGTTGGCTCCTCCGTGCCGATCACGTTGCGCAGCCAGCGCAGCGAGCCGGCTGCGGACAGCATCACGCCCATTGCGTGCCACGTTCCCGGGACGGCGTGGCAGAAGGTGTGGAGGCGCGCGTGCGGGTCTGCGCTGTACCCGGGCAGCACACCGAAGACGACGCCCGACGTGCCGAGCACGACCGACAGGGGGCCTGGGGCGTCGATGCCCACGCCGAGTGCTCCGGCCGCCTGGTCGCCTGCGCCGGCGACCTCCGTCGATTCGAACGCGGGTGGCAGCCACTCGCGCGGAATGTCGAGCGCGGCAAGCACCTCGTCACTCCAGCGGCGGTTCCCGACGTCGAACAGGAGCGTCCCCGATGCGTCCGCTGCGTCGATCGCAAGCTCGCCTTCGAGCCGAAAGCGCACGTAGTCCTTCGGGAGGAGGATGTGGGCGATCCGGCCGTAGACCTCCGGCTCGTGCGTGCGCAGCCAGAGCAGCTTCGGCGCGGTGAAGCCGGTGAGCGCGCGGTTGCCGGTCAGCTCGATCAATCGCGCGAGGCCGATGCTCTCCTCGATCTCCGCGCACTCCTCGGCCGTGCGCTGGTCGTTCCAGAGGATCGCCGGGCGGAGCGGCCGGTGCTCCTCGTCGAGCGTGACGAGGCCGTGCATCTGGCCGGAGAAGCCGATCGGGCCTTCGGGCAGGCGGGCGAGGCAGGCCTGCGTCGCGCGCCACCAATCCTCAGGGTCCTGTTCGGACCAGCCGGGGTGCGGCGTCGAGAGCGGGTAGTCCTCCTCCGCGACTGCGAGCACCTCGCCCCGCGGCGAGATCGCGACTCCTTTGACGCCCGTTGTTCCCACATCGATGCCGATGAGCGGAGTGTCTGACACCTATTCGAACCGCGCCTTCATGTCGAGCTGCGACAAGGTGTCAGACACCAGTTAGGCGCCGAGGGCTGCATACACGAGTTCGTATGCCCTGACCGCGTCCTTGTTCTGTTGGGCTTCACGTAGTGCGTCCCCGTCGATCTTCTTCGCGACGCCTTCGATGAAGTTCCACTGCAGGACGGAGCGCTTGACTGCGCCGACTGCGTCTTCGGTGTAGGGATAGAGGTCGAAGCCGAGCCGCTCGCCGTTGGTGCCGTAGTTCGCGCGGTGCAGCTCGATCGCGAGCTCGACCGTCTCCATGAACGCCGTTGCGCCGACCATGTTGTCGTCGTCGAACGTCCCCCAGCCGGAGTTTGCGTGCTGATGGCCGAGCAGCCCGTCGGCTGCGAGAAGGGCTGCGTACTCGGCGAGGTTCTCACCGTTCATGATCAGGTGCTGCCAGTCCATGTTCACCGACAGGTTGTCGACGCCCTGGGCACGCAGCTTGTGGATCACGTGCAGCGTCATGCCGATGTTGCGCATGAAGATCTTCATCGCCGGCTCCGAGTTCTTGTGCTCGAGGAAGACCGTGACGCCCTTCGCCTTCGCGTGGTTCGCGGCCTCCCCGACGCCGTCGATGAAACGTGCCCAGGATTCGGTGTACGGCGTTTGGAAGGGGTAGTTGTAGCCTTCGATTCCTGGCCAGATGATCATGTGGGCGCCGATGTCGCCGGCGAGGTCGATCGCCTCGAACGTCAGCCTGAGCGCCTCCGCGCGCACCTTGTCGTCCGGCGAGGCGAAACCGCCCTTTGCGAACCGCGGGTCGAGGTGAAGACCGCTGGCGACGCAGTAGATGCCGTGCCCCTCGAGCGCCTGCTGCACCTCTTCGAGGTTCTCGCGGTTCAGCTCTTGCGGATAGTGAAACTCGTAGTCGTCCACCAGGTCGCCGAGACCCTCGACCGCGGTGCGCACCTTCTGAACCGTGCTCGCGCCTGCCAGCTCCGGCTTGTATCCGCCCGGATTGAACCGCGTCGCCATCCCACCAAACGCCCAGATGCCAAGACTCGTCTTCATCGGATCTCCTTTGCTTGCTCGACCAGGACGGTCAGAACTTCATGCGGTCTGTACGGCAGGACGAGCATGCCGTTTTCCAGTTCGATGTGGCCAGTCTCCTCCTCGAGCGCATTCGCGAGCCGCGCACGCTCAACGGGCGCCGCGAGTCGCACGCGGGCGACGCCACGCCCGCCGTGCGCCTCGTAAAGCCGCAGCACCACTGAATCCGACCGCTCGCCACGCTTGATCGTGTCGAGCACGAGGTTCGGGTCGTCGACCGTCGCGAACGACGTCTCGCTTGCGCCGTCCGTCCAGCGAAGCGGCGCGTTGAAGCGCAACCCCTCTGCGACGACGCCTCCCTCGCGCCACCCGCCGGCGTGGGGGAAGAGCGCATACGCGAACGCGTGTCTGCCCATGTCCGCGTCGGGATCCGGGCTCTTCGGCGCGCGCAGCAGGCTGATGCGCAGCTCGTTGCCGTAACAGCTGTAGCCGTACTTCGAGTCGGTGAGCAGCGCGGCGCCGAAGCCGTGCTCTGAGAGATCGGCCCAGCGGTGCCCCGGCACCTCGTAGCGCGCGCGGTCGAAGCTCGTCGAGTAGTGCGTCGCCCGCTCGGCGTAGGCGAACGGCATCTCGTAGGTCGCATTCGGCGCGTGGATGTCGAGCGGGAAGCACACCTTGAGCAGCTTGTGCTCCTCGTGCCAGTCGACCGTCGTGTGGAACTCGACCCTGCGCGAGCCGGCATCGAGGCGCACGACCTGGCGGAGGGTGCTGCGCTCCCCGACGCGACGCTCGAACGCGACCTCTCCTCGCAGCGGTCCCTCCGAGACGACGGACCACGACTCCGCGGGCGGGCAGTCCTGCCGCATCTCGAGATGGGACGGATCGATGTCCCAGGCGTCGAACTGCACGGGCAGGTCCTCGTAGAGCTCGAGCCTGTTGCCGGGCGCCGCGAGCGCCTCGCGGCCTGTCGCCTTGTCGACGACGCTCTCGACGGTGCCGTTCTCGCCGAGCTGCACACGGAGGTGCGCGTTCTCCAATGCCAGCCCGTTGATGGTGACCGTGTCGTTGTTGTTGCTGTCCATGATCCGGCCGTCCGCATACGGCTCCGCTTCGACGAGGACAAGGTTGCCGGCCGGATCATCAGTCACTTCACGCCTCGGCACGCCCACCGTGTTCATGGGCACGCTGCCGCTGCCGACCAGCGCTTCGAGTGACGTCTCGAGCTCGGCGAAGTCGCGGCGCGCATCGTCGTAGACGAGCCCGATCGAGGAGCCGGGGAGGATGTCGTGGAACTGCTGGAGCAGCAGGAGCTTCCAGAGCCGGTCGAGCTCGGCACGGGGATAGGGTCCGCGCGCGGTCGCGAGGAACTCGGCGTCGTGCAGCAACTGCTCGCACACGCGATTGCCGCGCTTCGTGAACGCCTGCGAGGTGAAGACACCGCGGTGGTACTCGAAGTACAGCTCGCCGACGACGACCGGGCGGTCGGCGTCCTCTGCTTCGAGCGCTTCGAAGAACTCGTCGCTTGTCGTCTGGCGCGTGCGCGGCAATCCCTGCAGATCCCTTGCGCGTCGCAGCGACTCGAGCATCGCGCGCGTCGGTCCACCGCCGCCGTCGCCCCACCCGTAGACGAGCAGGCTCGTCTCGCTCGATTCGTGATCCTTGAACTCATGATCGGCGTAGAGGATTTCCTTCACGCTGGCATCGCTGTTGTAGGTGTCGACCGGCGGGAAGTGCCCGAGCACCGTGCTGCCGTCGATCCCTTGCCAGGTGAACGTGTGCGAGTCCGGGCGGTTGAACTTGTTCCACGAGAGCTTCTGTGTGAGGAACCGGGTGATCCCCGATAGGCGCATCAGCTGTGGCAGTTGGCTGCAGTAGCCGAACGCATCCGGTGACCAGAACTCGCGGCAGCGGATTCCGAACTCGTCCTCGAAGAACCGCTGGCCGTGGATGAACTGCCGGAGCAGCGACTCACCGGAGGGGATGTTGCAGTCCGGCTCGATCCAGCTGCCGCCCACCGGCACGAACTGCCCGCTCTCGACCTTCGCGCGGATGCGCTCCCAGAGATCGGGGTTGCGCTCCTTGATCCACGCGTACTGCTGCGCCTGCGAGCACGCGAAGCGGAACTCCGGGTACTCGTCCATGTAGCGCGTCTGGCTGCTGAACGTGCGCACGAGCTTGCGGTAGGTCTCGGCGAGCGGCCAGAGCCACGCGGTGTCGATGTGCGCGTGGCCGATCGCGGCCATCTCGTGCGCGCGCGTGGCGTTGTGGTGCTCGTAGAGCGCGGCGAGGATCGCGGCGTCCTGCTCGTTGCAAAAGCGGTTGAGCTCCGAGCGGAGCTTGCCCTGCCAGCTCGGCGCGAGCGTGTCGGATGCCTCGAGCGCTCGGAGAATCTCGAAGTCGTGGAAGAGCTGCCATGCAGGCTCGTCGTAGACTGCGATCGCGCAGTGCTCGAGCTCCGGTGGTGCGTTCAGCTGGCCGAAGAGCCCGTTGCAGGCGAGCTCGATTGCGAGCTCGAGCTGCTCGCCGCCGCGCGCCTCCTCGATCAGCTGCGCGTCGGGGCGCTGCGCGCGGTCGGATCCATGCAGGCCCTGGATGCTGCGGCCCTCGATCCACAGCGTCGACTCGGCCTGCGATCTCCACAGCAGGTCGACGCGCCGCCCGCGCCACTCGTCGGGCACGGTTGCGCGGAGGCGGAACCAGTACGTCGCCCAGAGCGGGCCGAGCCGCTGGCCCAGCTCGGCCGGCCGGTAGTCGAGTGACGCCGCGTCTCCGATGGGAATGCGGTCGACGGGCCCGGCGATCAGCAACTCGTCCGGCGCGCGCGTCTCGGGGTACACGAGCTCCCGCAGACGTTCCGATGTCTGCGCCAGACGAGCGCGGGTGTACTCCGGGTGGCGAATCACTCTGACGGCGACTAGTAGTACACGGCTGCCTGCGTCGGTGAGAAACTGAAGGAGTGATTTCGCGCGAAGAGCATGACCAGGCGGTTGCCTACACCGCGGAGCAGTTCGCCGCGGCGGGCATCGAGCTGACGGATGAGGAGCGCGGCCAGATCGAGGTGGCCGACTTTGGCCTCGGGAACCTTCGCGAGAGCGGGCTGATGCTGCTCGTCTACGTCAACACCGACCGCTACTGCGCGAAGGAGCTCGTGCTCTACCCGAGGCAGACGTGCCCCGAGCATCGGCACCCGCCGTTCGACGGCACGCCTGGCAAGGAAGAGACGTTCCGCTGCCGCCGCGGCACGGTCGACCTGTGGGTCGACGGCGAGCTGATCACGCTGCAGCCGGGCGAGCAGTTCACGATCCCGCCCGACACGCTCCACTGGTTCCAGGCCGGGGAGGAGGGCGCGGTCGTCTCGGAGTTCTCGTCGACGAGCAGAGACGACCTCGACATCTTCACCGACCCGCGCATCGTGCGCGCGCCGGCCGTCGACGAGCGCTAAGCCCTCCTAGTCGCAGGGTCGTCCAGAAATTTCGACCTGCCACGACCTCCCGAGAAACGCGCGAACCTCTGGTTAAAGAGCGAACCAGGTTCGAACCCAGAACTGAACCTGGTTCGGGCTAGCCGCTTTTGAGTGCCTTGATCAGCGCGGTCCGGGTCGCCTGGCCGAAGACGCCGTCGGACGTGAGGTTCTGGGCGGTCTGGAACTGCGCGACGGCGGTCTTGGTCGACGTGCCGTAGTCCCCGTCGATCGTGCCGACGCTGTACCCAAGCCCTGCCAGCGCCCGCTGCAGGACTTTGACCTGCGCGCCCGTGTCGCCCGGCTTGAGCGTCGTTGTCGGCGCGGGGACGCTCGTGACGGCCGCTGTTGTCGTTCGCCTGGTCCTCGTCGTCGTCGTCGGCGTCGACGTGATCTGGTGGGTCGTCGCGGCCTGGGTCGGCTTTGAGCTGCTGAAGACGCCGGCGACTGCAAGGCCGCCGATGAGGAGGACCAGGACGAGTACGGCGCCGGCCGCGATCGGCACCCACCGGTCCGGCAGGGACGAGGCGAACGCCGGCCGCTGCGCACGCGAGCGTCGGGTGCGGGTGCCGGCGACCCAATCGTCCTCGTCGGCCTCGACCGGTGAGGGTGCAGCCGGCCGCTCGCCGAGCCGTACGCGCCGTGGCGGCGGCGCACGGTCAGGTTCGGCGAACCAGTCGTCGGGATCGGGGCTGCGCGTGTCGCGATCAGCCATCAAGGAGGAACGGTAGCGCTACGCGGCTCTACGTCGCAAAAATCACGTGCGGTCAGTCGACCGCGAGGAGGTCCACGACGAACACCAGCGGCTCGTGCGGCTGGATCACGCCGCCTGCACCGCGCGCGCCGTAGCCCATCGCCGACGGGATCGTCAGCTTGCGGCGACCGCCGACCTTCATGCCTTGCACGCCGGCGTCCCAGCCGGGGATGACCTGCCCCTTGCCGAGCTTGAACTCGAACGGCTGGCCGCGGTTCCACGACGCGTCGAATTCCTCGCCGGAGCGGAACGCGACTCCGACGTAGTGCACGGTCACCTTCTGGCCGCTCGTCGCCTCGTCGCCGTCGCCGACGACGAGGTCTTCGATGCCGAGCTCGAACGGGATGTCTCCCTCAGGCTTGTCGATCTGTGGGCGTTCGAGAGCCAAAGCGCCGTCACCCTAACGCACGGGCGCCGTGACCCCCTCGGCGCTCGCGGCGAGCTGCGGGTCCCAGCCACATGCTTCGCAGCCGCTCCGCACGACGGAACGGGCGAACTCGAGCGCGGCGCCGTGCGGGTCGGGCAGTTCGCGGACGTCGTCCCAGTCGAGGATGAATTCGCCGAGCGTTGCGTCCCAGCGTGCGGCGTCCGGGGAAAGCGGCGCGTCCGAGAGCCCCTCGGGCGCGGGATACGCGTACGCGAAGAACGCGGCGCGGATAGCGCGTGTCGCCCGGCCACCACCCGACCGCGACCTGCTCCGCGTCGCCCGAGTTGCGCATGATGAAGTCGTCCGACGGTGGGGGGACGGGCCGTCCGGAGAAGAGGCCGACCGAAAGGTCGAACGCGCCCCACCAGGCGTTGACCGGGGTCGAGCGGCCGCGGTACGGCGCACGCGCCTCGGCCAGCACCTGCGCCGCCCGCGTCGCGGCCGCGAAGTAGGCGTCGACTTGCGCGCGGTCGAAGCTCGCATGCTCGTCGTCCTCGTCGAGTGGTGTTTTCCACGCCGTTTCCTGTGGTGTCGGATTGATCTTCACCGGCCCTGCGAGCTCGCCGACCGCGGCCAGCACGGCGCGCGTGACCTCGCCCACCGCCCGATCGGGTGTGAGCGGGATTTTCCGATCGCGCCCGTCGCTGTGCTCGACGAGCGCCTCATACGTGCGCAGGTCGAGTGCGACGACGAACGAGCCCGATCCGTCAGGCGCCGGCAGCGGCTGGGTTTCCCAGCCGCGGGCCGTCAGGCGCAGTGCGGCGTGCTGCAGTTGAGGCTCGGGCGGCGCAAGCGAAACCGCCAGTTTTCCGAGCACCTGTGTGTGCGAGTGCAGCGTGTCACGTGTGGGTTGCCACACCTCGTACGGAAGGGCGGGCCATGCGGGGGACATCGAGGCATACGTTACTCGGACGCAGTACACCGAGGGACGCGCGAAAGCGCGCATCCCTCGGTGTGACCACTGGATGGTTAGCCGTCTTGGCCCCCGTCGCTTTGGCCGTCGCTGCTGCTTCCGTCGCCGGTGTGATCGCCTTGACTGGACGAATCGCTGTGCCCCGACGAGTCGTGCTGCCCGTCGTGTGTGCCGGTCGTCGTGTTGTCGGAGTTGTCGCCGTTGTCGGCGTTGTCGCCGTTGTCGTCGGCGTCGTTGTCTTCATCGGTGGTCGTCGTGGTGTTTTCGTCGGTGGTCGTGGTGTTTTCGTCGGTAGTCGTGGTTTCATCGGTGGTCGTCGTGTTTTCGTCCGTGGTTGTGTTCTCGTCGGTAGTGGTCGTGTTTTCGGTGCTGGTTGTGCCGTTGGTGGTGGTTCCAGTGGTGGTGCCCGTGGTAGTCGTGGCGCCCATCGTCGTGCCCGGGGCGGTGGTGGTGCCCGGGGCGGTGGTGGTGCCCGGGGCGGTTGTGGTGCCGTTGGTTGTCGTGCCGGTAGTGGTGGTGCTCGGGCTGGTGGTCGTTGTGCTGCCCGGTGGAGAGGTAGTGCTCTGGGCGGTTGATGTGGTGGTCTGGGCGGTCGACCCTGCCGAGGCGATGGCGATCGACGCGACCCATCCGAGCAGCGCCAAGAACGCTCCTGCCGCCACTAATTTCGCTTTGTTCATCTGTCCTCCCCGTTTCGCCATGGAATTTCGGCCTCGGGATCGAGGTCGAGAAAGCGCAACGGCAGGACTCCCGTTGCCCGGGCACGAGGCCGCGCAGCCGCGCAAGAGGCGACCTGCCGCTTCGATTCAGGCACGTCGATCCTTGCTTGGAACCCCTTTGCTTTTCGTCGATCCACCCGGAGGCGCAGATCGATAAGCGAGGACCAGCGTGCGCTAGTCCGAGTCAAGCAACGCAGGCCCTTGATCTCCTAGACCAACGAGCGGAAGGGTCGGCGCGATCGTCCAGTACCGCCTGTAGAAGGGCTTACCTTCGACCTCGGGTAGCCTCGGCACCTTGAGCGACGACGACCTTCGCTTCGCGCACGCCCTGGCAGACGCCGCCGACGCGGTGACGACAGCCCGCTTCCGTGCGCACGACCTCCGCGTCGACACAAAGCCGGATCTGACCCCCGTGTCGGAGGCCGATCGCAGAGCGGAGGAGGTGATCCGCGACCTGGTGCGAGGGTCGGGTCGCGGTGAGGGCGTGCTCGGGGAGGAGTTCGGCGACGACGGTGGTGACGCCAAGTGGATCGTCGACCCGATTGACGGCACGACGAGCTACGTGCGCGGCGTGCCGGTGTGGGCAACGCTGCTCGCGCTCGAGCGCGACGGTGTCGTCGAGCTGGGCTTCGTCTCTGCGCCCGCGCTCGGCCGACGCTGGTGGGCGCTGCTCGGTGAAGGTGCGTACGCAGACGGCGTGCGTTGCCACGTCTCGTCCGTCGCGCAGATCGAGAATGCAGCGGTCTCGACGACGACCGCGCGTCGCATGCCCGAGGGCTGGCGCACGATTGTCGCTCGCGCGTGGTCGAACCGCGGTCTCGGCGACTTCTGGCAGCACTGCCTCGTCGCCGAAGGCTCGCTCGACATCTCGTGCGACCGCGAGATGCAGATCTGGGACTACTCGGCGCCGCGACTGCTCGTCGAGGAGGCGGGCGGTCTCTGCACGACGTTCACCGGCGACGTGCCCGCAGTGGGCGACAGCTTCGTCGCGACGAACGGCGTCCTGCACGACGAAGCCGTCGCGCTGCTCAGCTTGGTGTCTGACACCTCTTCGTAACGCGCTCTCGGGGCGAACGTCGAAAAGGTGTCAGACACCGTTTTGCAGCGGCGCCGCGGTTCGAACTGGTGTCTGACACCAGTTCGAACTGAACGTGCGTTTCGACCTGCAACGGGTGTCAGACACCGATGAGGAGCGCGCGCCCGACGATCGCCGCTTCCGCCCCTGCGTCGGCGAGCGCGGTGACGTCTTCGACCGAACGGATGCCGCCCGCCGCGAGCACACGTCCGCCGGCGTCGACCGCCTGCCGCACCAGTTCGACGTCCGGTCCGGTGAGCGTGCCGTCGCGGTCGATCGCCGTCACGAGCATGCGACTCCCATCTGCGCGTGTGAGCGCGTCCTCGAAGCGGAGGCCCGTACCCACCGTCCAGCCTGCGGTCCGCACCTCGCCGTCGCGCACATCGAGCGCAAGCACGAGCGCGTCGCCGAGCTCGAACCACGGGGTGGGATCGGGCCAGGCGGCTGTGCCGACAACGACCCGGTCGGCGCCCGCGTCGAGCAGCGCGCGCGCATCGGCGACGCTGCGGATCCCGCCCGAAGCCTGCACCGGAACGCCCAGGGCGCCGATCGCTCGCACCAGCTCCGGCCGCACGCGGCCGCTGCGCGCGCCGTCGAGATCGACGAGGTGGATGCGCTTCGCGCCATCCGTCACCCAGCGCTGCGCCAGGGCAACCGGCTCACCGGCGCGCTCGACGACGGAGTCGTAGTCGCCGCGTTCCAGGCGCACCGCGCCCTCGCCGAGGACGTCCACCGCGGGAATCACCTCTATCGACTGGCGGAACCACATACCTACATGTTAGCGTGCTAACATAAGCTCATGAGAGAGAGAACGCGACATCCATGGCGGACCAAGGAAATGAGAGCACTCTTCGACGCGATTCAGTCGCTGGAGAGCAGGGACGAGACGGAGAGCTTCTTCCGGGATTTGTGCAC
>DATBDB010000087.1:0-2153 GCA_036270155.1 Gaiellaceae bacterium | reverse complement strand
ACCTGTTGTCCGAGCTTGGCACCCAACGTGAGGTGCAGGCCAGCGAGATCCTCTACCACGAGGGCGACGGCGGCTGCGACTTCTTCGTCATCCTGCGCGGCAAGGTCGCGATCGTCGAGGACGTCGAGGGCCCGCACGAACGTGTCGTGAGCGTCCACGGCCCCGGTCGCTTCCTCGGCGAGCTCAGCCTCCTCACCGGCCAGACCGTCTTCTTCAGCGCGGTCGTATGCGAGCCCGGCGCGGTGCTCGACGTACCGGTCGGCCGCCTGCGCGAGATCATCGCCGAGGACGCGACGCTCGGCGACGTGATCCTGCGCGCGTTCGTGCGGCGCCGCGCGTTTCACATCGCAGCCGGCGCCGGATTTCGGATCATCGGCTCGCGGTTCTCGTCCGACACGCGCCGGCTGCGCGAGTTCGCCGTGCGCAATCGCCTGCCGCACCACTTCATCGACCTTGCGGACGACCCGGGCGCGGCCGCGCTGCCGCGCGAGCTTGGCGTGGCGCCGCAGGACGCTCCGGTGGTCGTGCTGCGCGGCCAGGAGGTGCTGCGCAAGCCGAGCAACTCGGAGCTCGCACGTGAGATCGGCCTGCTCAACGTGCAGGACAACGGTGATACGTGCGACGTGCTCGTCGTCGGGGCCGGGCCGGCCGGGCTGGCGGCGTCGGTCTACGGCGCATCGGAGGGATACGCGACGCTGACCTTCGACGGCGTGTCCACGGGCGGCCAGGCCGGGACCTCTTCGCGGATCGAGAACTACGTCGGATTCCCGGCCGGGATCTCGGGCTCCGAGCTGGCCGAGCGGGCCGAGATCCAAGCCGAGAAGTTCGGCGCGCAGATCCGCGTTCCCGCCGAGGCGACCGCGATCGAGCCATGCGAGGACGGCAGCTACGTCGTCCGGTTCGGTGACGCCGGCCCGGCCCGCGCGCGGACCGTCGTGATCGCGACGGGCGCGCGCTACCGCCGGCTCGAGGTCCCGCGTCTGGAGGACTTCGAAGGCATCAGCGTCCACTACGCGGCCACGCAGGCAGAGGCGACGCTCTGCGCGAGCGATCCGATCGTGATCGTCGGCGGCGGCAACTCGGCCGGCCAGGCCACGCTGTTTCTCGCCGAGTTCGTCCCGCAGGTGCGGCTCGTCGTCCGCGAGCCGAACCTCGGCGAGTACATGTCGCACTATCTGTCCGACCGCATCGAGCGACTGCCGAACGTCGAGATCCTGCTCAGCACCGACGTGCGTGAGCTGGTCGGCGAGCGGGCGCTCGAGGCGGTGGTCGTCGAGAACAACCAGACGCACGAGCGACGCACGCTTGCAACGCGCGCGATGTTCGTCTTCATCGGCGCCCATCCCCACACCGGCTGGCTCGGCGGCAAGATCGCGCTCGACGACAACGGCTACGTCCTGACCGGCCGTGACCTGGCGGAGCGCCACCCCGGCCTGGACCACGTGCCGCTCATGCTGGAGACGAGTTGCCCGGGTGTCTTCGCTGCGGGCGACGTTCGCAGCGGATCGATCAAGCGCGTTGCGACGGCGGTCGGCGAGGGCTCGATGGCGGTGCGGCTCGTCTACGAGCACCTGGAGCGGATGCGTCAGCTGCAGGCTTGAAGCGCTCAGCCGCCGCCCTACTGCCCATGGGACGCGAAGTGATGCGCCCATCTGTGGAAGGAGCTGACGATGCCCAAAGCTGTCGGAATCGATCTAGGCACCACGAACTCCGTGGTCGCCGCGGTGATGGAGGGTGGCCAGGCCGAGGTCATTCCCAACGCCGAAGGCGGGCGCACGACCCCGTCCGTCGTCGCCTTCACCGAGGACGGACAGCGCCTCGTCGGACAGGTCGCCAAGCGTCAGGCGATCCTCAACCCCGAGGCGACGATCTATTCGATCAAGCGCTTTGTCGGGCGCAAGTGGGGCGAGGTCGACGAGGAGGCGAAGATCGTCTCGTTCAAGGTCGTGAAGGGCCCGGGCGACGCGGTGCGCTTCGACGTGCGCGGCAAGCAATACTCGCCCGAGGAGATCTCGGCGCTCGTGCTGCGCAAGTTGGCAGAGGATGCGGCGAAGAGCCTCGGTGAAAAGGTCACCGAGGCGGTCATCACGGTGCCCGCGTACTTCAACGACGCGCAACGCCAGGCGACCAAGGACGCCGGCAGGATCGCCGGC
>DATBDB010000086.1:0-15334 GCA_036270155.1 Gaiellaceae bacterium | reverse complement strand
CTGTCCGGGGGCCGGCGTGTTCTCCGCCTTGGCCAGCAGCGTCGGATTGGTCTCCTTGACCATCTGCTCGCAGAAGTCGACGTTCGCCATGCAATCGTTGAAGATCGCGTGGTCGAACATGAAGTCCGCAGACTCGGCGAGGTTGAACGCGTAGTCGCCGAGCTTCGGCGGCTTCACGCCGTATGCCATGTTCTGGTTGAGGCACGAGCAGGTGCAGTGGTTGTCGCCGCAGATGCCGCAGATCCGGCTCGTGATGAAGTGGGCGTCGCGCGGGTCGATCCCCTTCATGAAGATGTCGAAGCCGCGGAAGACCATCGAGGTCGAGTAGCACTTGAGGACTTCCTGGTTCGTGAAGTCGATCTCCGTGTGGATCCCGAGGCTCCCGACGATGCGGGTGATCGGGTCCCACGACATCTCCTTGACGACGACTTTGCGCTCCTCAGGAGCACGGACAGCTGCCATCTCACGCTCCTCTCTGGGCGTAGTGCCGAGGCCTGTAGCCGGAACTGAGCGTGCGTCCCTTGCGCCGCCACCCCGGTTCCTTGTCGTACTTGGTCTTGATGTTTCTCTCGCGCCCCCAGCGGATGATCGGACCGACCGTGAACCGCTCGAAGTCCGCGGCAAGCCCCCCGAGCCGGTCCTCGTCCATGAACGGCATGTACTTGTCGGGGAAGCCCGGCATCGTGCAGGCCATGCAGATCCCGCCGACGTTCGGGCAACCGCCGATGCCGTTCACCCAGCCGCGGAGCGGGACGTTGCACTTGACGACGGGGCCCTTGCAGCCGAGCTTGACAAGGCAGCGGTAGTCGTCGCCGTACTCGGTGGCGAAGTTCCCCATCTCGGAGAAGCCGCCGCGGTTGCAGTTCTCCCGCACGGTGCGCTCGAAGAGCCAGCGCGGGCGGCCCGCATCGTCGATGTCGATCATCGGCGCCATGCCGCCGAGCTGCAGCACGAGGTAGAGCAGCGTCTCCGTCATGTTGTCGGGCTGGGCCGGGCAGCCCGGGATGTTGACGATCGGGATGCCGGCCTTGGACTTCCAGTTCCACCCGAGGTAATCGCGGAGGCCCATCGCGCCGGTCGGGTTGTTCCTCATCGCGGGGATGCCGCCGTAGGTCGCGCACGTTCCGACGGCGACGACCGCGGCGGCCTTCGGCGCGAGGCGGTCGATCCACGCGTTCGTCGTGATCGGCTGACCGGTCGACGGATCGAGGCCGAGCCCGCTCCAGTGGCCGTCGCCGTTGATCTCCTCGTTCGGGATCGAGCCTTCGAAGACGAGCACGAACGGGTCGAGCTCGCCGCGGTCGGCCTGCCACCACGGATCCATGAAGTCGGAGCCGTTCTCGTATGCGATCACCGCGTTGTGCACGACGACCCGCGGCATGCCCGGGATGATCCCGCGCACGATGTCCTCGAGGCTCGGGTTCGTCGCAGAGGTCATCGCGACGGAGTCACCTTCGCAGGAGAGCCCGCAGGTGATCCACAGGACGTGAGCGGTCACCGCCTCCGTCGCGTGTTGGTTGGGGACGAACTCGACCGCTGACATCGTGCTCCTTTCCGTTCAGCAAATGCGCGGGAGCGGGTCTCCCACGAGCATGTCCATGACCCGCCGGCCGCCGAAAGCGGTTTCGACGAGCACCAGTCCGGGTGGTTCGGTCTTCACCTCGCCGATCTCAACTGCGTCCTTGCAACCGGGCACAGCCCGAAGGACGGCGAGTGCCTCGTCTGCCGCCTCGGGCGCGACGAAGGCGACGAGTCGGCCTTCGTTCGCGACGTACATCGGGTCGATGCCGAGGATCTCGCACGCGCCTGCCACGGCCGGATGCACCGGCACCGCGGCCTCGCGCACGACGATCGCGACGCCCGAGGCGCGCGCCAGCTCATTCAGCACGGAGGCGACGCCGCCGCGTGTCGCGTCCCGGATGCAGCGCAGCGACGCCCCGGCCGCGTCGAGGAGCGCATCGACGGCCGGCCAGAGCGGACGGGTGTCCGACTGGATCTCCGCAGCGAGCTCGAACTCCCCGCGCGCGAGCATGATTGCCGTGCCGTGCTCGCCGATCGCGCCGGAGACGAGGATGCGGTCGCCGGGCCGCAGCGCGGCAGGCGAGAGCTGTGCGCGCGGGTCGAATCGGCCGAGCCCGGTGGTGCAGATGTACATCGAGTCGCAGCGCCCCCGCTCGACGACCTTCGTGTCGCCTGCGACGACATGCACGTCCGCCGCTGACGCGGCGCGCGCGATCGCTTCGACCTCCCCACGCAACTCGTCGGCGGCGAGGCCCTCCTCGAGCACGAGCGAGAGCGTGAGCGCGACCGGCAGCGCGCCGGCGACGGCGAGGTCATTGACCGTGCCGTTGACCGCGAGCTCGCCGATCGACCCGCCGGGAAAGCGGATCGGCCGGACCACAAAGCTGTCGGTGGTGAGGGCAAGGTTGACCTCTCCGGCTCCGTCGAGCCTACGCCGGCCGACGGCGCCGGCGTCGGCGAGCTCCGTCAGTCCGAACGCCGGTGCGAGCAATCCCTCGACCAGCGTCTGCGTCGCTTTCCCACCGGCTCCGTGCGCCATCGTCACCCGCTCGTCGCGGAAGCGCAGCGGCTTCGAGCGCACCCGTTCGATCATCGCCAGAGCGTGCTCTTCCGTGTTCACACGACCTCCCGCTCGCGCGCGAAGCGGCCGAAGTTGTAGTACGCCGCGCACGCGCCTTCGGACGACACCATGCAGGTGCCGATCGGCCGCTCGGGCGTGCACGCGGTGCCGAAGACCTTGCATTCCCACGGGCGGATGACCCCCTTCAGCACCTCGCCGCACTGGCACGCCTTCGGATCAGCGACGCGGATGCCGGGAACCGGGAACCGCAACTCTGCGTCGAAGTCAGCGTATGCATCGCTGAGCCTGAGCCCGCTGTGCGAGATGAACCCGAGCCCGCGCCACTCGAAGTGTGGCCGCAACTCGAAGACTTCCGCCAGGACGCGCAAGGCCTGCGTGTTGCCGTCGTAGGGGACGACACGCTTGTACTGGTTCTCCACCTCGCAGCGCCCCTCGACGAGCTGGCGCAAGAGCATGTGCACCGACTGGAGCAAGTCGAGTGGCTCGAAGCCCGAGATGACAATCGGCTTGTCGTAGTCGGCCGGAATGAACTCGAACGGCCGCGCCCCGACGACCGTCGACACATGTCCGGGCCCGATGAACCCATCGAGGCGCAAATCGGGAGACTCGAGCAGCGCGCGCAACGGCGGGACGATCGTCACGTGGTTGCAGAAGCACGTGAAGTTGCGGAGGCCCTCGGCCTTCGCGCGTATCAGCGTCAGCGCCGTCGACGGGGCTGTGGTCTCGAAGCCGACGGCGAAAAAGACGACCTCACGCTCGGGGTTCTCGCGGGCGATCCGCAGCGCGTCGAGCGGCGAGTAGACCATGCGCACGTCGGCGCCTTCCGCTTTTGCTTCGAGCAGCGTGCCGCGGCTTCCCGGCACGCGCATCATGTCGCCGAACACCGTGAAGATCACGCCATCCTCGTGCGCGACCGCGATCCCGTCGTCGACGCGCCCCATCGGGATCACGCAGACCGGGCAGCCAGGCCCATGGACGAGCTCGACGTTCTCCGGCAGGAGGTCATCGACGCCGTACTTGTAGATCGTGTGCGTGTGGCCGCCGCAGACCTCCATCAACTTGTAATGGCGTCCCGGCTCGACGGTCGCGACGATCTCGGCCGCGAGCGCCTGACCAAGGTCCGCATCGCGGAACTCGTCGACGAACCTCACAGCCGCACCAGCGCAACACCTGCGTGCACGAGCAACTCGTCGCCGGCGCCGACCTCGCCGACAAGGTCGGTCATCACCTCGACGCCGTCGCAGAGCGCGAGGCCGTCGACGACCGCCGTGACACGCATCGCGACACCTTCATCGGAGCACGTGACGCAGTGGCTCTCATCCGCGCAGCTGTTCTGCCTCATTGGATCGCGCTCGCCTTCAGATCCTCGAGCTCCTGCTCGAACGCCTCGCCCATCCGTTGCAGCAGTCCAAGCGTTGCGAGCGCTTCTTCTTCGTCGACCTTCGAGAGCGCGAACCCGACATGGATCAGCACCCAGTCGCCCGGCCTCGCGTCGTCGAGCAGCCCGACGTTCACATTTCGCAGGACTCCGGCAACGTCCACGCGGGCGAGATGGTTCTCCTCGTCGACGAGCTCGAGTACCTGCCCTGGGACGGCGAGGCACATGCCGGGAGTCTTCCGCGGGCGCTGTCAAGCGCGCATCAAACTTCGTCAACGTTTCTTGACGCAGGGAGAGAGGCTCACGCAGGCACGAGCTTGTAGCCCATGCCGCGCACGGTGACGATGCGCTCCGGGTTGCTCGGATCGCGCTCGATCTTGTGGCGCAGGTTCGAGACGTGAACATCGCAGAGGTGCGCGTCCGCCTCGTGGCTCGAGTCCCAGAGACGGTGCAGGATCTCGCGCCGCGTGATCACCCGCCCAGGATCCTCCGTCAGCAGCGTAAGGAGCTTGAACTGCGAGACCGTCAGGTGCACCGCGCGATCGTCGACGACCACCTGGCGAAGCCCGAGATCGACGCGCACGCCGCCGATCTCCCGCACCGGGCCGCGGTGCGCCGCACGCTCGTACTCGCAGCGGCGGAGCAGCGCCCGCACGCGGCTGACGAGCTCCGCAAGCGAACAGGGGAGCGTGACGCAGTCGTCGGCCCCGAGCTCGAGGGCAAGCACGCGATCGACATCGCTGTCCCGGGCGGTCAGAGCGATCACCGGGACGGTGCTGAGCGCGCGCAGCTGGCGCAGAACGTCGAGACCGGCGACCCTCCGGAGGTCGAGGTCGAGCAGCAGCACATCGACTGGCCCCCGCACGGCCGCGTTGAGCGCCGCCTCGCCGTCTGCGACCTCCTCGACCTCGAAGCACTCGCGACGGAGAACGCTCCCGATCGCTTCCCGTAGCTCGGGGGTCGAGTCAGCGAGCAGGACTCTCGCGCTCACGGCCGTTCCTTCCTGGCCCCGACTGGGACCGGGGTCGAGACTCAGAAGGTATCCAGTCTCGCCAGAATGCAACCCGTGGAGCGTCGCCGCTTTCGAGTCGGCGGGATCGTCCAGGGCGTGGGCTTCCGGCCGTTCGTCTTCAGCCTGGCCCGACGCCATGGCCTGGCGGGGTTCGTCCTGAACGACGGCACCGGCGTCCTGATCGAGGCCGAGGGCTTGCCCGGCGTGCTGGACGACTTCGCGCGCGCGCTGAACGACGATGCGCCGAGTCTCGCCCGCGTCGATTTCGTGCACACCGTGTCGCTGCCGGCTCGCGGCGGCAGCGGCTTCACGATCGAGGCGAGCGTCGCGGCGGGACGGACCGCGCTGATCCCGGCCGACGTCGCAACGTGTGACGACTGTGTGCGCGAGCTCTTCGCCCCGGGCGACCGGCGCTACCGCTACCCGTTTGTCAACTGCACGCAGTGCGGTCCGCGCTTCACGATCGTGCGGTCTGTGCCGTACGACCGGCCGAACACGACCATGTCCGGGTTTCCGCTCTGTGCCGACTGCCGACGCGAGTACGAGGATCCCACCGACCGCCGCTTCCACGCGGAGCCCGTCTGCTGCCCGGTCTGCGGTCCGCGCCTGTCACTGCCGCTCGAGCAGGCCGTCGAGCTGCTGCAGGGCGGCGCGATCGTCGCCGTGAAAGGGCTCGGTGGCTGGCACCTCGCGTGCGACGCGGCAAACGAAGACACGGTCGCCAGGTTGCGGGCGCGCAAGCACCGCGAGGACAAGCCGTTCGCAGTGATGACCATGAAGCCCGAACTGCTCGCCCACCTCGACGGGGACGAGGCGGCGCTGCTCGAATCGCACCGGCGCCCGATCGTGCTGCTTCGGCGTCGCGGCGACGCTCCGGTTGCGGCGTCGGTTGCACCCGGGAGCCCGTGGCTCGGGGTGATGCTCCCCTACACCCCGCTCCATCACTTGCTGCTCGCAGATATCGGCTCGGCGCTCGTGCTGACGAGCGGGAACCGGTCCGACGAGCCGATCGCCTACGAAGACGACGAGGCCCGGGAGCGACTCGAAGGGATCGCCGACGCGTTTATCGGCCACAACCGGCCGATCCACCGTCGCTGCGAAGACTCGCTGCTGCGCCCGGCGTTCCCGATCCGTCGTTCGCGTGGCTTCGCGCCGGAGGCCATTCCGCTCCCGATCGAGATCGGTCGGCCGATTCTCGCGGTCGGCGCCGAGCTGAAGAGCACCTTCTGTGTGGCCCGTGGGCGCGATGCGTTTCTCTCGCCGCACCTCGGCGATCTCGACTCCGACCTCGCCTATCGCGCATTCGGCACGGACATCGAGCTCTACCTGGCGATGCTCGGCGTCGAAGCGCCGGAGGTGATCGCGCACGACCTCCACCCCGAGTACCTCTCGACGAAGTGGGCGTTCGAGCAGGACGCGGAGCTCGTCGGCGTTCAGCACCACCACGCACACGCGGCCGCGTGTCTCGCCGAGCACGGCGAGACCGGCACCGCGCTCGCCCTCGTCTTCGACGGGACTGGGCTCGGCGCCGACGGAACGCTTTGGGGCGGTGAGCTGCTCCGCTGCGACCTCGCCGCCTTCGAGCGCGTGTCGCACCTGACAGCGGTCCCGCTCCCGGGCGGGGAAGCGGCGATTCGCGAGCCGTGGCGGATGGCAGCGATGTACCTGGAGCTGGCCGGACGGCCCGTGCCGTTTGAACGGTGGCAGGTCGTGCGGGAAAGCCTGCACGTCAACGCGCCCCGCTCCTCGGGCATGGGCCGGCTCTTCGACGCGGCCGCCGCGCTGCTCGGCGTCCGCGAGTTCGTGACCTTCGAAGGCCAGGCTGCGATGGAGCTCGAGCTGCTCGCGGCCGACGCCGAAGCCAAGCCGTATGCCTGGCAGTTCGGCGTGGGCGCGGAGCTGATCGCGGCCCTCCACGACGACCTGGTCGCCGGCAGGCCGCGGGACCAGATCGCCGCAGCGTTCCACGAGACGATCGCAGCCGCCTCCGCAGCGGCGTGTGCGGAAGCAGGCGAAGCACGCACCGTTGTCCTCTCCGGCGGCAGCTTCCAGAACCTGCGCCTGCTCGCGTCGCTGCGACGCGAGCTCGAAGCGCTCGGCTTTCGTGTCCTGAGTCACCGCATCGTGCCGCCGAATGACGGCGGCATCAGCTACGGCCAGGCGGTCGTGGCGGGATGCGTACGATCGTCCGCGTGATCGTCCGCACTGTTCTCGGTGACATCGCGCCGGCCGACCTCGGCCCGTGCGACGCGCATGAGCACCTCTTCCTCGACACGCCGGCGCAGCCGGGCGAGGGGTTCCTCGACCGCGACAAAGCGACCGACGAGGCTCGCACGCTGGTCGCCGCGGGCGCGCGTTCGCTCGTTGACTGGACCCCGCTCGGCCTGGGGCGCGATCTCGACGGTCTCGCGCACGTCGCCCGCGAGACCGGCCTGCATGTCGTCGCCGCGACCGGCCTCCACCGCGACGCGCACTACACGGCCGACGATCCACTTCGCTCAGCCTCGATCGGAGAGCTATCGCGCCGGTTCGAGGCGGAGCTGAGCGATCGGTGTGGCGTGATCAAGGCCGGTGCGAGTTACCACCACCTGACGCCATTCGAGGAGAAGGCGTTCGAGGCAGTCGCCGCTGCGCACGCGCGCACCGGCGCGCCCGTCTGCGTGCACACGCAGCACGGAACGATGGGGCTCGCGCTCGTCGAGCGCCTCGCATCGCTCGACGTCCAGCCGGCGTCGGTGATCCTCGCGCACGTCGACCGGAACCCCGACGCGGGCGAGCACGCCGAGACCGCGTCGACCGGCGCAACGCTCCAGCTCGACGGGCCGGGGCGCACGAAGTACTGGCCGGACTCGACGATCCTCCAGCTGATCGCCGACCTGGCCGAGCGCGGTCACGCCGAGCGACTCCTGCTCGGAGGCGACGTCGGGCGGCGCGGGATGCTGCGTGCCTACGGCGGCGGCCCCGGGCTCGACTACGTCTTTGCCCGCTTCAAGCCGCGCCTCGAGCGCGAGCTGGGCACCGCGCTCTCTGAGCAGATCTTCGTCGCGAATCCCGCGCGCGCCTTCGCCTGGGATCAGAGCGATTGCTCAACCATCTAGACAGCTATACAGTCGCTGCATGGACGGGGCCTTCAGCCTGACCGGCCGGCGGGTCGTCGTCACGGGCGCCTCGAGCGGCATCGGCCAAGCCGTCGCACGCGGGTTCGCGGCGGCAGGCGCGCGCGTTGCGGGCATCTCACTCGACGGCGGAGCGCCGGTCGACGGCATCTTCGTGGCAGGCGACACCGGGGACTCGGACGCCGTCGAGTCGCTCGCGGCACGCGTCGAGGACGAGTGGGGCGGCATCGACGTGTGGGTCAACAACGCAGCGCGCCTGCTGGTCAAGCCGCTCGTCGAGACCTCCGACGAGGACTGGCACGGGCTGCTGCAGGCGAACCTGCACGGGTACTTCTACGGCTGCCGCTCGGCAGCCAGGCGAATGCTCGCCGCCCGCAGCGGCCGCATCGTCAACGTGACGTCTGCCGCACGCATCCTCGCCGTGCCCGATTTCGGCGCGTACATCGCCGCGAAGGGCGCGATCGACGCGCTGACGAAGACGCTGGCCCTCGAGCTGGCGCCGCATTCGATCACCGTCAACACCGTCGCACCGGGCGCGACCGACACGCCGCTGAACGCGACCGCCTACACACCGCAGGTGCGGCGCAACTACGAGGAGCGCATTCCGATGGGCCGCATCGGAACGCCGGAGGATGTCGCCGACACGATCCTCTTCCTCGCGAGCGACGCCGCCCGGTACGTCACCGGGCAGGAGCTCGTCGTCGACGGTGGCCTGACGATCAACGGAGCCGTCGGTCATGCCCGCGACTGACGTTCTCGTCGACGGGCTCGACCACCCGGAAGGCGTCGCGTGGGACCCGGCGACCGGCGTCCTCTGGGCAGGTGGCGAGGACGGCCAGCTGTACCGCGTCGACGTCGAAGCGCGCACGTGGGAGGAAGCACCGCGCGCGCCCGGCTTCGTCCTCGGCCTCGCCGTCGACGGCCGGAGCCGGATCGTCATCTGCTGCTCCGGGACCGGCGCGCTCTGCCTGCTCGCAAACGGGGCGGTGTCGACGCTGCACGACGGCTTCACGCTCCCGAACTACCCGGCGTTCGCGCCCGACGGGACGCTGTACTTCTCCGACTCGGGCACCTGGGCGGCCGACGACGGCAAGGTGTTCCGGCTCTCGAGCGACGGCGAGCTCGAGCTCTTTTCCGAGCGTCTGCCCCACTTCCCGAACGGCTGCGCCGTCACCCCCGACGGCCGCTGGCTCTGGATGGTCGAGAGCTATTCGCCGACGGTGAACCGCTTCGATCTCGCGACCGGCGAGGTCGAAGAGGTAACGCGCCTCGAGGGCACCGTGCCGGACGGAATTGCGTTCACCGACGACGGCGGTGTGATCGTCTCCTGCTACCGCCCGGACCGGATCGTGCACATCTCGAGCGGCGGGCAGGTCGAGGTGATCGCCGAGGATCCGCAGGGGACGATGCTCGCCGCGCCGACGAACGTCGTCTTCGTCGGCGCAGAGCGTGACCGGCTCGTCTCGGCGAACCTCGGCCGCTGGCACCTGACGTTGCTCGACATCGGGCTTCGCGGCGTGCCGTTGCATTACCCGGCGCGCTGGGCGGTCGACGCATGAGCGAGTTCGTCCCGCGCTACTACGCGATCGAGCAGGCCCTGCGCACACGCATCGCAGGGCTCGAACCGCACGCACCGTTGCCGTCGGACGCGCAACTGTGCGAAGAGTTCGGTGTGTCGCGCATGACCGCCCGTGGCGCGATGCAACGCCTCGTGCAGGAAGGGCTTGTCTACCGTGAGCCTGGCCGCGGCACGTTCGTCGCACCAGAACGTGCGAATCGAACCGCGAGCCACATCCTCTCGTTCTCCGACGAGATGCGGCGGCGCGGCGCGAAGCCCTCCTCACGCGTCGTCGAGCGCACGCGTCGCGCGGCGACGCCGGACGAATCGAGCAAGCTGGGCACAGACGAGGTCTTCGTTCTGCGCCGCGTTCGCGAGGCAAACGGGGAGCCTGTCGCGCTCGAGACGGCGGTGTTCCCGGCAGCGCTCGTCGGCGACCTGCTCGAGGGCGATGTCGAGGTCGCTTCGGTGTTCGCAACGCTCGCCGGCGCAGGCCTCGTCCCGACCGCCGGCCGAGCTGCGATCTCGGCGGAGGCCGCGAGCGCGGAGGACGCGAAGCTGCTCGGCGTCAAGCGTGGCGAGCCGTTGCTCGTCGAGCGCCGCCTGATCCACGACGACCGGGGCGCGCCGCTCGAACTGACGGAGAGCCGCTACCTCGGCACGCGGTATGGGCTCGACGTCGACTTCGACGTGGAACTGCCGCGGTGATCACGCTCGAGCACGGCGAGCTGAGCGTCGACGTTCTCCCGGCCCGCGGACTCGACCTCGCTGCGGGCCGCCTGGGCGGCGAGTGCTTCTCGTGGGGACCGCCGTTCGGCCTGATGTTCACCTGCGGGCTCGGCAACGTCGGCGTTCCCTCGGAGGGCCAGCCGCAACACGGGCGTTACCGGCAGCTGCCGGCCGAGGACGTCGAATTCGGGTCGAACGTTGCGCGCGGGCGCCTTGTCGACGACTCGCTCGAACTGAAACGCGAGATCAGCGTTACGCAGGGATCAGTGCGCGTGAGCGACGTGGTGCGCAACATCGGCGACAGCGAGCAGCCCGCTCCGCTCCTCTACCACGTGAACCTGCGCTGGGACACCGTGACGACCGACGCCAGAGACGTCGTGCCACGCGACGACGACGCACGCGGGGGCGACTGGCGGGAGATGGGTCCGCCGGGGCCGGAGCGCGTCTACGAGCACGTCGGCGCATCGGGCGCGACGATCGGCTACGGGTCGATCTGCGTCGGCATCAGCTCCAACCTGGCGCGGCTGTGGCAGTGGATCGACCCCCGACTCGGGGTGATCGGCATCGAGCCGGCCAACTGCTCGGTGCTGGGCCGCGCACACGACCGTGGCGAAGGGCGACTGCCGGTGCTCGCACCAGGCGAGGCACGCACCTCAATGGTCGAGATCGCGGTGGCTCGCGTATGAACCCCGAGGTGCTGACGATCGGGCGCGTCTCGGTCGATCTCTACCCGGAGCAGATCGGCGTGCCGCTCGCCCAGGTGCGCACCTTCCGGAAGATGCTCGGCGGCTCACCCACGAACGTCGCGGTCGCCGCTGCCCGGCTTGGCCGCAGTACGGCGGTGCTGACGAAGGTCGGCACGGACGGATTCGGCGACTACGTGCGCTTGGCGCTCGGTGAGTTCGGCGTCGACGCGTCGCTCGTCGGCACCGACCCGGCGCTGAGAACGCCGCTCGCGTTCTGCGAGCTCCATCCGCCCGACGACTTTCCGCTGCTCTTCTACCGCGAGCCGACGGCGCCGGACCTGCAGCTCACCGACGTCGACCTGGCTGCTGCGCCGGTCGAGGACGTGCCGCTGCTCTGGCTGACCGGCACCGGCCTCTCTCAGGAACCTTCGCGCTCCTCAACGCTCGCCGCGCTGAGGCGACGTGGCCGCCGTGCGTACACGGTGTTCGACCTCGACTACCGCCCCATGCTGTGGGACGAGGACGCGGCGCCGTTCTATCGCGAGGCGGCGTCACATGCCACCGTGCTCGTCGGCAACCGAGAGGAGTGGGCGGTGCTCGGCGACCCGCCGGAGGGCATCGACCTCGCGATCGAGAAGCTGGGGCCTGACGGTGTACGCGGGACACGCGGCGGAGAGACTGTTGTCGTGCCGCCGATCGAGTTCGACGTCGTGAACGGCCTCGGTGCGGGCGATGCTTTCGGCGGCGCGCTCTGCCACGGGCTTCTCGCAGGTTGGGAGCTCGAGCGCTTGCTGCGGTTCGCAAATGCCGCGGGCGCGCTCGTCGCCTCACGGCTCGGCTGCGCCGACGAGATGCCATCGCTCGGGGACGTGGAGGCGCTCCTGTGCGCGGTCTGACGAAGCTCGAGCCGGGGGAAGGCCACGTTGCCCTGAGTGATCGCCCCGAGCCGAAAGCGACCGCCGGGCACGTCGTGCTCGACGTCGTCGCCGCGGGCATCTGCGGCACCGACATCCACATCTACGACGGCGAGTACGCGTCGCGACCGCCGGTCACGCTGGGCCACGAGGTCTCGGGTGTCGTCGCCGAGCTCGGCGACGGCGTCGACGACGCGTGGCGCGGCGCGCGTGTCGTGACGGAGACGTACTTCTCGACATGCGGGCACTGCCGGTACTGCCTGGATGGACGGATCAACCTCTGCCTCGAGCGCCGGTCGATCGGCTCGTTCGTCGACGGCGGCTTTGCGCCGCGCCTGCATGTGCCGGCGCGGAACCTGCACCGGATCCCCGACTGGCTCGACGGACGCGTTGCGGCGATGACCGAGCCGCTCGCCTGCTGCTGCCAGTCACTGCTCAATCCCGAACGTGTCGTGGCCGGCGACGGCGTCCTCGTGGTCGGCCCGGGGCCGATCGGCCTGCTCGCCGCGCAGGTCGCGCGCGCGGCAGGCGGCGACATCCACGTCCGCGGCACATCGCGTGATACGGCGCGCCTCGAGACGGCTGCGCGTCTCGGCTTCACGACCTCGACGACCGAGGACGGCACCGTCGGCGACTTCGACGTCGTCGTCGAGTGCTCGGGCCACGAGGCCGGGATGGCGTTCGCGTTCGAGTCGGCGCGGCGCGGCGCGCGCTACGTGCAAATCGGGCTGGCAGGGAAGCCCGTCTCGATCCCGTTCGACCTCGTCTGCTTCGGCGAGCTCACCGTCACCTCGGGCAATGCGTCGACGCCGACGTCGTGGGAGCGCGCGCTGCAGCTGATCGGCGACCGGCAGGTCGACCTGGAGCCGCTGTTCTCGGAGGCCGTGCCGCTCACCGACTGGGAGCAGGCGTTCGCGGCGACGCGTAGCGGCGCCGGCATCAAGTACATGCTCGTTCCTTAGGCGGGAACGTGCCGGCGGAGAACCCGTCCAGTTCGAACAGGCTGGAAGGAGCGTCTTGCGCAACACGTCCAATAGTCAATAGACCAACGTCACGACCCCGAGGTAGCTCAACCCGGTAGAGCAGGCGACTGTCCATCGTCATGGGTGCCGGTTCGAGTCCGGCCCTCGGGGTCCAGGACACGCGAAGGCCCGCCGTGAGGCGGGCCTTCAAGTAACTCAACTAGCAGAGGCGACTGTCCGCTTTCAATCGTACCGCTCTTGGTGTTGAGAGAGCGCCGCCGCGCGCAGCGCAAGGTACTGCTGCTCGGCGATGCTCGTCGTCATCCGCGCGGCGCGGCGATAGCAATCGCGCGCCGCAGCCGGTTCTCCGGCGAGCTCGAGCAGATGACCACGCACCGCGTCGAGCCGGTGCGTATGGGCCATGCTCTCGTCCCCCGCGAGCGTGTCGAGCAGATCGAGCCCCGCGCGCGGGCCCTCGACCATCGCGACCGCGACCGCGCGGTTGAGCGTCACGACAGGCCCCGGCGACACGTGCTCGAGCACGGTGTAGAGCGCGAGGATTTGCGGCCAGTCGGTCTCCTCGGCGCTCGGCGCCTCGTCGTGCACGGCCGCGATCGCAGCCTGCAACTGGTACGGCCCGGCCGGCCCGCGGCCGAGCGTCTGCGTCAAGAGCGCGACGCCTTCCTCGATCTGCTCCGTGTTCCAGAGCTCGCGCCGCTGTTCGGCGAGCGGCACCAGCGTCTCGTCGGGCTCGGACCTGGCGGCCCGGCGTGCCTCGGTGAGCAGCATCAGGGCGAGCAGCCCCGCCACCTCGTGCTCCTCGGGCAGCAGCCGGTGGAGCAGGCGCGTCAACCGGATTGCCTCGGCAGTCAGGTCTGCGCGCTGTAGGTGGCCCTCGTTGAACACCAGGTAGAGCACTTGCAGCACGACGCGCAGGCGCTCGGGGCGCTCCGGCTCGGGCGGCATGTCGAACGCGGCGCCGGCCGCCTTGATGCTCTGCTTGGCGCGGCTGATCCGCTGCGCCATCGTCGCCTCGGGGATCAGGAACGCATTCGCGATCTCCGCGGTCGTCAGGCCACCGACGGCGCGCAGCGTGAGCGCCAGCTGAGACGGGGCGGAGAGCGCCGGGTGGCAGCAGAGGAAGAGCAGCGCGAGCGTGTCGTCATGCTCCGGGGCCGCGCCGCGACCCGGCACATCGAGCACCGCGTCCGTCTCCTCCCGGCGGCGGCGCGCGCTCTCGCTGCGCCACTCGTCGGTCAGCCGTCGCTCGGCGACGGTGATCAACCACGCGAGCGGGCTGTCGGGGACGCCCTCCTTCGGCCACTGCAGCGCCGCCGCAAGCAGCGCTTCCTGCACGGCGTCCTCGCAGGCGTCGAACTGCCCGTGCCTGCGCACGAGCGTGCCGAGGGCCTGCGGCGCGAGCTCGCGCAGCAGGCCCTCGATCCGCGAGTCGCCCGTCAAACCTCCGGCGGGGCGTCCGCGACAGGCCGCACCTCGACCACGCCCGACCACTCGACGATCTGCCCGGCGAGCTCGAGGATCCGCGCTTCGCTCTCGACGTCGAGCACCCAGTAGCCGATGAGCGATTCCTTCGCCTCCGCGTACGGGCCGTCGGTTGCGACGGGAAGGCCGTCCGTGAGGCGCACCGTCTTCGCCGCGGTGCCGTCGGCGAGGCCGGCATTGAAGACCATCTCGCCAGAGTTCGTGAGGTCCACGTCGAGCTGCTGCATGAACTGGATCATCTCCCTGATCCACTCGGGCGACTTCACCTCCATCATCTCGCCCGCGCTGCCGAACATCATCACCATGTATTTCATCTCGTCACTCCTTCGGAGGTCGCTTTGACCGGTAGTCGGAGCGAGTCGAGGTTTCTCGACATATCTCGACATATAGAGGCTCACACGATCAACGGCGCAAGCGTATTCCGCGCGAGCAGGAACCCGCGCTCGACCAGCTCCTGCGAGCCTTCGAAGCGCCGGTCCTCGTGCTCGACCGAGAGCACGTGGTCGTACCCGACCGCGTAGAGCGCGGCGACGAACCTGCTCCACTCGACCGCTCCGAGGCCCGGGAGGCGCGGCACCTGCCAGCCGATGCCGCCCGAGAAGGTGCCGTGTCGGTAGAGCCCCTCCTTGCGCACCTCGAGATCCTTGGCGTGCGCGTGGAAGATGCGGTCGCCGAAGTCGTAGACCGCGCGCTCGTAGTCGATCATCAGCCACACGAGGTGCGACGGATCGATGTTCAGCCCGAAGTTCGCATCGGGGATCGCCGTGAACATCTCGTCCCAGATCGCCGGAGACCACGCGAGGTTGTTGCCGCCCGGCCACTCGTCGTAGCTGAAGATCATCGGACAGTTCTCGATCGCGATCTTCACGTCGCG
>DATBDB010000085.1:0-9768 GCA_036270155.1 Gaiellaceae bacterium | reverse complement strand
AGTTCGGGCAAGGCCTGCGCCGCGGTGGCGCGGGGTCCCGAGGGGCGAGCTTGGGAACCATAGGGAGTGGACCTGACGGAGCCGCAAAAACGGCTCTACGCAGCGGCTTTCCGGGGAATCCCGGCGCTACGGGTTCTGGCGGCGCGCCTGGATGCGCTTCGCGACCAGCCCGGCGCCGCCGGCGGCGACGAGGACGAGCGCGAGCCCGCCGAGGATGAGCAGCGGGACCGGCAGGGACGAGGGGCTCGACGGATTCAGCTTGCCGGCGATGCCCGGCCCGGGCTGGTGGCCGGTCGTCGTGGTGGTGCTCGGGCCGGTGCCCTTCTTCGGGCCGGGCGCGGGCTTGATCACCGTGTTCGGGCCGACCGGATGGCCTGACTTCTTCTGCTTCGCGATCGCGCTCTGCAGGGCGCGGAGGATGTCGTCGTGGGCGCTCGAGTAGGTCGAGACGTCCGCCGGCAGGTGCTTCAGCGCGTCGGTGTAACAGTGCTGGGCGTACGAGCCGTCGATCCGGCCGTCGTACCAGTCGTTCAGCAGCACCTTCCAGCACGGCGTCGCGCTCGACGCCGCGCGCGCAGGCTGCGCGACCGCGCAGAGCAGGGCGACTGACGCCAGTCCGGCGCAGACCGTGACCTTGAGGAGAGATGTCACTAAGGCGAGAAAGTGAGGGGTTTGGCGGCGGGGAGTAAGAATTGCTCCACGAGCGTAAGCCAGGGCTGTAACGGATTTGTAACGCAGCAGACGGCGCTGGAGCGGGATGGTAGCTTCGCCTCGATGCGGGCGATTCGCGAACTGCCGATCGCCGCATCCCTCCTCCTGGTCGGGCTGGCCCTCTTCTTCGGCGGTGGTCCCGGATCTGGCTCGCTGCCTTGGCTGGGCGGGGGTGCGCTCCTCGCGATCCTGGTGCTGATCGTCACCGGCGGCCTGCCCGACGGGTGGCAGCGGCTGGTGCCCCTCGCTGCGCTGGCAGCGTGGCTCGCCCTCTCGATCTCCTGGTCGGCCCTGCCCGACCACTCGTGGACGTACGCGAACCGCACGTTCGTCTACCTCCTCTTCGCCTTGCTCGGCCTCTGGCTCGCGAGGCACACATGCAGGCTCGCGCTCGGGCTGATGGCCCTGTTCGGAGCGGTGCTCGTCTGGTCGCTGCTCGGGAAGGTGCTGCCGGTCGTTTACGACTACGGCCCGCCCGAAGCAGGTCGCCTGCGTGGCCCGATCGGCCTCTGGAACCAGCTCGCGCTCGTTGCCGCCTTCGCGCTGCCGCTCGCGCTGTGGCGCCGCCGCCTCGAGGGCATCCTGCTCGCGTACGTCGCGATCGTCGCTCTGCTCCTGACCTATTCGCGCGGCGGGGTGATCACCGCCGTGCTCGTCCTCGCCGCGTGGCTCGTGCTCGACGACGAGCGCCTGGAGAGCGCGCAGGCGCTGCTCGCGGCGGCCGTGCCTGCCGCGGCCGTTGTCGGGATCGCCTTCGCGCTGCCGGGCGTGACGGGGGACAACCAGTCCTTGCACGTGCGCTGGCGCGACGGTCTGATCTTCGGCGTGCTGCTCGTCGCCGGTGCGGTCGCGGCGACGCTGCTGCGGCGCGTTCCCCTGCCGCGCGTCCCGCGGCGCGTCGTGATCGGCGTCGGCGTGGTGGTGATCGTCGCGCTCGTCGCGGTGGTCGTCGCGAAGGGCGGAGGGTCGGGCGCCATCGGGAACGGAGGTGGGCGCCTGACGGACACGAGCTCGAACTTCAGGTTCACGTGGTGGGGGCAGGCGGTGAAGGGCTGGGAGCACAACAAGCTGCTCGGGACGGGGGCGGGCACGTTCCACGTCACGAACGTCCGCTACCGCGGCTCGTTCCTCGACTACACGACCGAGCCGCACAACGTGCCGCTGCAGTTCCTGAGCGAGGCGGGGATCGTCGGGCTCGCGCTGTTCCTGGTCGCCGTCGCCGCTCTCGTGGGCGGCGCACACCGGCGGCGCAAGCACGAGCTCGCGCTTGCGGTGCTGCTCCCCGCCTACCTCGTGCACTCGCTCGTCGACATCGACTGGGACTTCGTGGCGGTTTCTGCGCCGGCGTTTTTGGCCGCGGGAGCGGTTCTCGGGCGGGCTGAGCTGCGTCGCGTGTCCGCGTTCGGATCGGCGCTCGCGGCGGGCGCAGCGCTGCTGCTCTTCGGCGCATTGCTGATGCCGTGGCTCGGCGAGCGCTGGTCGAACGAGGCGCTGGTCGCCGGGTCACCCTCGCAGAAGATCTCGCTTGCGAAGAAGGCGCGGTCAGTCGACCCGCTGCTCGTCGAGCCGCTCTGGTGGCAGGCCGACGCGCAGACAGATCCGCAAAGGGCGGTGGCGCTCTACCAAGCGGCTGTCGACAAGCAGCCGAAGAACCCGCAGACCTGGCTCTACGCAGGGCTCTACGGCGTCACCATCAACTGCCCGCGCCTCGCCTACTACTACCTCGAGCGCTTCACCGAGCTCGACCCGCAGGACCGACCGAGCACAGGGGGCGACGCCTATCGCAAGGCGCGCGCGCAGGTCAACACGGGGAAGCCGAAGTGTTAGCGCTACTGCGCGCCGAGCACGATCGCCAGCTGCGCACCATGCAGCGCTGACGGCTTCAGCCCGTCGAGCGGACCGACGATCTTGACGTACAGGTCACGCGCTAGGCGGACGCCCTCTGCCTGGAAGCCCTGCTTGTACATGACGACGGTCGTCGCGTAGTCCTGGCGCTTTGCATTCCCGGTGCCGGACACGCGGTAGCGGAGATTCGAGAGCGTGCTCGCCTCGCTCGAGGCGGCGCCTGACCGACCGTTGCCGTTGAAGACGAAGACACCCGTTTGCGAGCGCAGCAGCTTCGGCGCGCCGATCGGCGCCTGCTTGTGGTGGACGGGCGTAGCTGCGTGCTTCTTCGCGGGTGCGAATGTCGTCGCCGTCGCGTGCCTCTGCATCGCGTGCGCCAGCGGCTTCGCGAACAGGAGGAAGCCGGCGCCGAGCAGGAGCACGAGCTCGATCGCAGCGACGAGGCTGGCGACGAGCGTCGCCGTCCGCCAGGGGCGAATCAGCGCATCGGAAATCCGTGCATCGGAAATCCGTGCATCGTGTGCTGGGAGCGGCGCGTCCACGGCCGACTTGATTCGTTACGCCGCGCCCTGATCCTTCATCCACGCCCAAGTTCGGCGCAAGCCGTCGTCGAGCGAGACCTCCGCGCGCCAACCGAGCTCGCGCTGGATCAGCGCGGCGTCGAGCACCGAGCGCTGCACGTCCCCGAGCCGCGCCGCCTCGAGCCGCGGCTGCGCGTCGGCGCCCGCGACCCTCGCGCACGCAGCGTGCAGCTGCGCGACCGTCGTGTCCTCGCCGGTGCCGACGTTGTACGGGCCGCCGCTCTTGCCGACGGTCGCGAGCAGCGCGGCAATCACGTCGTCCACGTAGACGAAGTCGCGGCTCTGGGTCCCGTCGCCGTAGATCGTCGTCCCGTCGCCACGTGCAAGGCGCTCGAGGAAGATCGCGACGACGCCGCCCTCGAGCCCTGCGTCCTGCCGTGGCCCGTAGACGTTCGCGAAGCGCAGCGGGACATGCGTCGTGCCGTGGATGCGGTTCCAGCCGAGGAGGTACTCCTCGCCGCACTTCTTTGCGATCCCGTAGGGGGAGAGCGGGAGGAACGGCGCGTCCTCACTCGCCGGGACCGGGCACTCGCCGTATCCGGCGCCGCCCGACGAGGCGAAGATCACCTGCGCGCCCGGCGAGGCCTGGAGCACGTTGACCGTCCCGACGACGTTCACGGCCGCGTCGTACTCGGGACGAGTCATCGAGGTCTGAACGTCGGCCTGCGCAGCGAGGTGGAACACGACGTCGGCGTCCGCCTGGTACGGCTCGCGGATGTCGTGCTCGAGCAAGGTGGCCTTCGGGCTCAGGTGCTCGCGCTTGCCGGTCGCGAAGTTGTCGACGACGACGACCTCGTCGCCCCGCTCGATCAGTGCGTCCACCAGGTTCGACCCGATGAAGCCTGCGCCCCCTGTCACGACCGCTCTCATCCAGCCCGTACATTAGGCGCGCGATGTTCGTCACCTTTGAAGGAGTCGACTGGTCGGGCAAGAGCACGCAGGCGGCCCTGCTCGCCGGCTGGCTCGCCGAGGAGGGCCGGACGGTGCTGCTGACCCGCGAGCCGGGCGGCACGCCGGTCGCGGAAGCGGTGCGCGACGTCGTCCTGCACGGCCACGACATGACGCCCTGGGCCGAGGCGGCGCTGTACGCCGCCGCTCGCGCCGATCATGTCGAGCACGCGATCCGGCCGGCGCTCGAGCGCGGCGAGGACGTCGTGTGCGACCGCTACATCGACTCGTCGGTCGCCTACCAGGGGATCGGGCGCGGGCTCGGCGAGGATCGCGTCCGCGAGCTGAACCGGATGGTCACGCGCGGCCTGCTCCCCGAGCGGACGTTCCTCGTGCTGCTCGACCCCGAAGAAGCGCGTCGTCGCGGCGCGGGACAGCCGGACCGGATCGAGCGCGAGGGCGAGGACTTCTGGAGCCGCGTGCACGAGGGCTTCCGTTCGCTCGCGGCGGAGTTCCCGGAGCGGATCGTCCCGCTCGACGGGTCGCGCTCGCCCGACGAGATCGCGGAGGAGGTTCGTGAGCACCTTCGCCCGCTTCTCTGAGCGTTCTAACTTCGAGCGTTCCAACTTCGAGCATCCCGAGGCGGGGCGCTTGCTCGATGCGGCGCTCCGTGAGGGGCCGGCGCACGCCTACCTCTTCTATGGGCCGCCCGGTGTCGGCAAGCGTGAAGTCGCGCGTACGTTCGCGCGCGCGCTGATCGACACGACGCGCGCCGTGCATCCCGATCTCTACGAGCTCGACGCGCTCGGCGAGATGATCCGCATCGACGCGATTCGCGAGCTGCGCCGCGACTTGCACATGCGGCCCTTCGAGTCGGACCGGCGCGTCTACCTTCTGCACCACGCGCACCTGATGAACGAGGACGCGGCCGACGCGCTGCTCAAGGACCTCGAGGAGCCGCCGAGCTATGCCGTGATCGTGCTGATCGCCGACGACCTCGGCCCGCTGCCGAAGACGATCCTCTCCCGCTGCCAGCTCGTCCCGTTCCGGCGCCTCTCGGAGAAGGTGATCAGGGAGCTCGTCGACGCTCGCGCGCCGCAGCTCGACGACGACGCTCGCGCAGCGCTCGCGCGGGTGGCGGCCGGCCGGCTGGACAGATTGGAGCGCTTGCTCGACCCCGCGTCCGTGGTGCGGCGCGAGGCGCTCCTCGAGCAGGCGCGGGCCGTCTACCGGGACCCGATGTTCGATGCGTCCGACGCGGCCGCGACCGTGCTCGCGAACGCGCAGGCACGCGCCGTCGAGGCGCGAGACAAGGAGGAGGCGCGGATCGCCGGGCTCGAACTGACCGCCCGCGAGGCCGAGCAGCGTGTGAAGCGCGCGGCGCGCGGGGCGGAGCGGGAGGAGCTCCTGGCGCAGCTCGACGAGCTCGGAGCCTGGTACCGCGACCTGATGGCGGTCGCCGTCGGCGCGGAAAGCGCCGCCATCCATCTGGACAAGCTCCCCGAATTGCGCGAAGACGCGACAAGGGAACGACTCGTCGGCGCGGAACACGCAGCGGAGGCCGTTCGGGAGACGTGGCGGGCACTCGAAGAGCTCAATCTGGCGCCCCAGCTGGCGTTCGAGGCCCTCTTCATCCGCATCGGCCGCGAACTGTAAATACACACAAAGAGCTATTGTTTTTTCGTCTGCGGCCGCTAAGAGTGAAGGTGGGCGTCATGGGCGGATGACGCTCTCACCGAGAGGGAGAGAGCAGTTGGTCGCAGTCCCGTCCATAGGTCGTGCGTCAGAGGTCACCCCGCGCAGAGCCGCGCCGGAGGCGGATGCAACGCGGGATCTTTACGAGCGCTACGCGCGCCAGATCTACTCGTACTGCCTGCACCAGCTGGGCAACCGCGAGGAGGCCGAAGACGCGACGCAGTCGACATTTCTGAACGCCTTCCGGGGCTTCAAGCGCGGGGTCGATCCGGAGTTCGAGTCGGCGTGGCTCTACAAGATCGCCCAGAACGTCTGCCTGACGCGCCAGCGCTCGTCTTCGCGCCGGCGCAAGGTGGAATCACCGGGCGACCTGGATGCGATGCAGGACTACGTCCCTGCGCACCAGGCCGATTCGGATGAGCTGATCCGGCTGCCCGAGGCGCTGGACGCGATGCCGGAGCAGCAGCGGCGGGCGCTTCTGTTGCGCGAATGGCAGGGCCTCTCCTACAAGGAGATCGGCGAGGAGCTCGATCTCTCGCAGGCCGCCGTCGAGACATTGCTCTTCAGGGCACGTCGCTCGCTGGCCGCGGCGTTGAACGACGAGCCGGTGAAGAAGCAGGCGGGGATCGCGAAGCGGCTGGGCGGCGCGGGCGACCTGGGGTCGATCCTCTCGATCGTCAAGTCGCTTGTCTTCACCGGCGGCGTGAAGGTGGCGACTGCGGTCGCAACGGTGGCGGCGACGTCCGTTGTCGCGGCGACGCCCGCCACGCGCCACGCGGTCGAGGATGTCGTCGCGCCGCAACACCACAAGGCGCCGGTGCACCAGGTGAGCGCGAACCCAGCTACGACGACCGATGAAGTCGCTACGCCTGTGAGCGCGCCCTTCTCGCTCGTGCCGACGAGGCCGGTGGCCGTGGCGTCCACGCTGCGGGATGCGCCGCTGACGATCGCCGCGTCGAAGACCAAGCAACTCCAGCTTGCGCTGCAAGCCCAGAGCTCCGCCATCGCCGCGGCCCAGCTGGTCGGGCGCCTGCCGAGCACGACCGAGCCGGCGGCTGCGATCTCGGCGCCGTCGATTCCGATCCAGACCGTTGAGCTGCCCGTCGTGGCACCCGTTGCGGAGACGCCGGCGACGCCCGCAATCGTGCAGCCGGTCGGCCCGCAGCCCGCGGCCACGCAGCCGGCGGCGCCCGTCGCCGACAAGCCGAAGCCCGACGCGGGCAGCACCAAGGGCGATACCACGACGCCCGCGGTCACGGCGCCGCACGACCCGAATCCGGGACAGGGCAACAGCGGCAACAACAACGGGAGCAATGGCAACGGCGAGAACAAGAGCAGCGGCGGAGTGACCCCGGCAACACAGCCTGGGGCCCCCGTCACGCCCGCCGCACCGTCTGTGAAGTCCGACGGCAATCAGGGCGCAAGTCAGGACCCGACGAAGGCCGGCGACCGCAGCGGCAACGACAACAAGAACAGCGACAACAGCAACAAGAACGACAGCAACAACAACAAGAACGACAGCAACAAGAGCTCTGACGCCAAGCAGGGGTCGAATGTCGTCGTCGCGCCCAAGTCTTCGATGGTGAGCGGGACCACGCCGACTACCACGACGCCGACCACCACGACGACGACCACCACGACCACGACGACCTCGGCAACGACGACGACGGCGGCGCAGACCGCCACACCGCCGCCGACGACGACGTCGGCCACGACGACGGCCGCAACCCCGCCGCCTCCGCCTGCCCCGGCAGTCACCGTGACTGCACCGCAGCAGCCCGCCCCGCAGACGCCTGCACCGCAACCGTCTCAGAGCGACAAGAACAGCCGCACCGACCAGGGCCACAAGAGCGACGGCAGAGGCGACAACAAGGACGGGAACGGCAGAAGGAAGTAGGCGCGGCCGCGGCTACACTAGGCGCGCTGTTTCAGCAGCAGTGCCGACGTAGCTCAGCTGGTAGAGCACTTCACTCGTAATGAAGGGGTCCCCGGTTCGAGTCCGGGCGTCGGCTTAGCGGGTCTTGCGGGGATCGCGGCCGCTCAGAGCGATCGCGAGTAGCCCACGTCCAACGGGTTCGGCGGGAAGGGCACCTCGCGCGTCTCACCGTTCAGCATCCAGCCGCGCCGCTCGTAGAACCGGCGGGCTCCGTGGTTACCCTCGAGTGTCCAGAGCTTTGCCTCGGTGAAGCCGAGTTCGCGCAAGCGCTCGAGGGCGTGGTCGTGCATCGTCGAGCCGACGCCGCTGCCCTGGTGCGCCGGCAGCACGTACAGGTTGCGGAGGAAGCCGTAGCCGACGGCAACCGAGGCGCCGGGCTGTCCGTCTACCTCGAGCACGTAGATCTCGATCTCGGGATCCGCGAGCGCGCTCTCCCAGTCGGCGCGCACGCCGTCGTCCGGGAACGGATAGCGGTCGGGCGGGAAGATGTGCGCGAACGCCGAGACGGCAGCTTCGCGCTGGATCCGGAGCAAGGTCTCCGCCTCGTCGGGCCGGGCGCGGCGGATCAATTGGCGGCAGCGAGCGCGCCGTCGACCGAGTCGTGCACCGGCAAATGCCGGTCGAGGCCGCTGACCTCGAGGGTTCGCCGTGTCTCGAGCCCGGGCGCGGCCAGCATGACTCCCTCGTGGCCGAGCTTCGAGCGCGCCTCGATCAGCACGCCGAGAGCGGTCGAGTCCACGAAGTCCACTTCGGCCATGTCGACGACGATCCGCGCCGCGCCGCCGTCGATCGCGGCCGTGAGCGCGTGGCGGATGTCCTCCGCGTTGTAGAGGTCGAGCTCGCCGCCGAGGCGCACGACGACCCCGCCATGGTGCTGCTCGACGCCCCGGACTGGCGGTTCCCGCAACGGCTCCATCGAGTCCCCCTCCATCGAGGACGATTGAAGCCGAGACGCGGCGTCGGCGCAAGCAGCCTCGGAATAGCCCGTTTCGGCAGGCCAAAAGGCGACAGTATGATCAAATGAGGATGGGTCATCTGGTCCGTAAGCGAGGGCTGGTCACGTTTTGCGTCCTCGTGGTGATCGCCGAGGTCGTGGGGCGAAGCCTGATCGGACACGTCGACCGGCTCTTCCACATCGAGCCGCTCGCCCCACCGAACGCGAGCTACTACCCCTTCGTGCTCGTCGCGGTGAAGACGCTTGGCGCGATCGTTTTCGCGGGGCTCCTGGCCCGCGGGACGCGCGCGTGGGCAAAGGCCGACGCCGGCCACCGGCTGTTGAACGTCGTCTGCCATGGGCACGAGCAACGCGCGCCCCGATTGCGCGCCGGGCTCTCACTGCGCGTCTGGTTCGCGTCGTTTGCGGCCACGTCGATCGTCTATCTCCTGCACACGGATGCGGACGGGATCGCGGCCGGACGCTGGCCGGTGTTCGCGCCGTGGCTGCACACCTACGCGCTGCCCATCTTCGCCGGCCTCGCCGTCGTCGTCGCTCTCGTCTGGCAGTTCGCAAGCTGGCTCTACGAGGTCGAGGAGTACGCCGTCCGCACGATCGCGCGCGTGCGTCGGATCCTCACCGCCGCTCTCACTCCTTCCACCCGCCGCGCGCACTCGCGTGCGGCGGACGACGCAGCGCCTCGGCGCCGCTTCGGGCTCTCCTTCGAGTCACGGCCTCCTCCGCTGCCCGCCTAACCGCGGGCACGCCCTGGACCCCGGAGGCCGCGGGACGAACGTCGTCCTTGTACGCAACCTCGAAGGAGCACGAAAGCATGGAAACACCAGTCACTCGTCACATACCGGCGACGGCCGTTGCACACTCGGCGCGTGCGCGCGCGGTCTCGCTGATCGGCCCCACGACAGTCGCCTTCGGCCTGATCTGGGGCATCCTCCAGCCGTACCGGCTGACCATCCTGCACCCGCGTGGTCAGGGTGTCTGGTGGCTCGTCCTGGAGCCGCCGCTGCTCGTCGCCGCCGCGGGTGTGATCTTCGCGCTCGTCGTCGCGAAGCCGCTGCTGGCGGACCTGGAGACGCACGATGCTGCCTCACGCTGAGATGGTTCACTGGGGCTTCGCGGCGGGGATCCTGCTCGTCGGGCTCTGCCTGCTCTGCGAGGCG
>DATBDB010000084.1:0-2177 GCA_036270155.1 Gaiellaceae bacterium | reverse complement strand
GCCTCGAGGTCGGCGATCGTCGCCTCGAGGCGCGCGACCTCGTGCGTCGCTTCGGCCGCCATCTCGGGGTCGTCAATGGAAACGAGCTCGCGTGCTTCGGCGAGCTCGCTCTCGGACTTCTCGAGTCGGGCCGCCAGCTCGAGGACCGGCTGGAGGCGTCGGTGCTCCCGACCCAGCTCGGCGACCTGTCGAGAGTCGCCGAAAGTGTCCGGGTTGGACAGCAGCCGCTCGACCTCCGCCGCTCGGGCGAGAGTGTCGCCCAGCAGGTCGCGGAGGCCCAGGGGTCAGCTCTCCTTCGCGGTGTCCTTGGTCTGGTACTTCTGGCGGAACCGCTCGACGCGGCCGGCCGTGTCGACGAGGCGCTGCTTGCCCGTGTAGAACGGGTGGCAGTCGGCGCAGACGTCGGTATGGATCTCCGCGATGGTGGAGCGCGTTTCGAACGTGTTGCCGCACGCGCACTTCACGACCGCAGTAGCGTACTCGGGATGGATGTCGGTCTTCATTGGAGCCCTGCCTGGTATTAGCGAGCTGAAATTGGTGAGATAACCTGTAAATGTAGCCGGTTCTTGGGCTAAAAGCCACGCGGCACCCAGACTTTTCTCCGCCTCGGCGCCCGATCAAACGACTGCGACTGACCAACGGCCGGCTGACGACGGATGACAGTCGAGCAGTCGAGCAGTCGACTGCCGACTACGTCGCGCCAACGATCTCCTCGTTTGTGACCTGGCTCGCACAAACCGCTGTCTCGATCCCGCAACTCTCGTCCCCATCACGCTTTGCTCGGTTTGACACCGCCTGGAAGCCCGGGTACGTTAGCCAGGATGCATCCTCGTGGTTCCTCCTGGGACTGATATGAGCACTCAGACCGCCGACTTTCTCGCCACGATCCCCCTGTTCAGCGGACTGCAGCGTGAGGAGCTCCAGAAATTCGCCGAGCTGACGCGCGAGCGGTCCTATCCGCGGGGAAGTGTCATTCTCTTCCAGGACGACCCGGGCGATTCGCTGTTCGTCCTGCGCGTGGGACGAGTGAAAGTCGTCCTGATCGGCGAGGACGGCCGCGAGGTGATCCTGGGCGTGCTCGAGCCCGGCGCGCACTTCGGCGAGCTCGCGCTGATCGACGATCAGCCCCGGTCCGCCCACGTGATCGCGATGGAGGACGCACAGCTTCTCATCCTGCGTCGCGAGGACTTCCGCCGCCGCGTCGAGGCGAACCCCACCGTCGCGTGGGCGCTGCTGACCGAGCTGTCCCGCCGCCTGCGCCGGGCCGACAACAAGATCGGCGGACTCGTGCTGCTCGACGTCCCCGGCCGAATCGCCCGCCTGCTCCTCGACCTCGCCGACGAAGCGGGGAGCCCGACGATCGAGAAGCCGCTCACCCACCAGACGATCGCGCAGATGATCGGCGCGAGCCGCGAGACGGTGTCGCGCGCGATGAAGGAGTTTCAGGACGCCGGCCTCATCACGGTCGAGCGCCGGCGTATCGGGCTCGGTGACCGGGACGCACTGGAGAAGCGCTCGCAGATCCGCATGTGAGCGCCGTCACCCAGCCCACGTGACGAGCCCGCTGGCGCGACCACTCACCGCGATCCCATTCTGCGTCGTGCGGGTCGGCGCGAACGCCCCATGAGTCTGACCCTGCGCTTCTGGGGCACCCGCGGCTCGATCCCGAGTCCCGGGGCGTTGACCGCCCGCTACGGCGGCAATACCCCCTGCCTCGAGCTCCGCACCGCCGACGGCTGGCTCGTCATCCTCGACGCCGGCACCGGCATCCGCGAGTTGGGCCGGTCGCTGATTCAGCGCGCCAACGGCGAGTCGATATCCGGCGACATCTTCCTGACGCACGCCCACTGGGACCACATCCAGGGGATTCCCTTCTTCGCGCCGCTCTTCCGGAAAGGGAATCACTTCACCATCTGGGGCTCGCGGTCGCTGCAGACGAGCATCGACCGCGTCGTGCGCGACCAGATGTCGCCCGTGGTGTTCCCGGTGTCGTTCGAGGAGCTCCAGGCCCGGATCGATTTTCAGGAGCTGGCCGAGGAGGAGCGGGCGGGGCGCGGGTACGAGGTTCGCGCTATGGCCGTCCGCCATCCGGGCGGCGCGCTGGGCTATCGGTTCACCGAGCGTAACGACGAAGGCGGTGGGCTCGTCTATGTGTCAGATAACGAGCTCAACCCTGC
>DATBDB010000083.1:0-23513 GCA_036270155.1 Gaiellaceae bacterium | reverse complement strand
CGAGTTGCTTCGTACGGAGCGCAACGGGTTGCGAGATCGCCGAAACGTACGACGACCCGCCGAGGACGGCGACGCGGTAGCTACCGGGGAGCAACGAGCCGTCGAACGAGCCCGTGGCGTGCGCGACCGCTTGCCACCGCTGACGAGACAAGCGCTGCACCTGCAGCGGGAGGCGCGGCGTGACGAGGACGCGGAGCTTCGTTCCCGCCGCCTCCAGCCGCACGCGTGGCGCAACGCGGAATGCGACGGCATCTCCCGCGACGTTGTTGTAGGCCAGCCGCAGTTCCGTCGAACGCAGTGCGGGCAACGACACGCTGAAACGGCCGTTCCGGCTCGGATGGAGCTGCCGCACCGTCTTCCAGCCTTCAAGCGCCAGCGCCTCGAGACGCGCGCGACCGAGGCCGCGCACCCAACCCTCGACACGCACGTTCGTCCCGTACAGCGTGCGCGCCGGGGGTGCATCGAGCCGCATCACGTGAACGACGAAATCCGTGGACCCGAGCTTGAACTTCTTGCGAATCACCTGCCCGGGGAAACTCTTCCACCCGCGGGCCGTCTGCACGCGAACCGCTTGCGCACGTCCTGACGAGTTCTCGACGACTCGCATGTCAGTCACGTTGCGCAGGCGCAGGACGCGCGCGACGCGCGTGGCGGGCAACGCGAGCGTCGGCCAGACGTGATGCGGCGAGAGGTAGTCGTACGGATCGTTCACCGAGACGAGATACGGCACCTGGTGCGCGCGCGGCCACGCGTCATGCACCGAAGACGTCTTCCCGCCCGAGGTCGAGAAGTAGAAGGCGGGAATGATCCGATCGCGCCAGACGAGCACCTGCCCGGCAGTCGCCCCGACGGCAAGGTTCGTCCAGTCATGCTCCGCGCCGATGCCGCCGTACATCTGGGAGCGGTCGTCCGGATAGAGGTCGAAGTCGGCGTTCGGGTGCAGCGTGGCGAGCGTGTACGACCGTGCAGCGACTGTCTGCGCTTCATACGTCGCCGCCTGCCAGCCTTTCGGAACCTCCCACGGAACGACACCGCGCAGGTACCGGTCGAGCGGTAGGACGTTCACCGCCATCAGCCCCTTCGGCTTCGCCTTGACGACGACCGAACCGCGATACGCCGCGCCGCCGACCTCCAGCGGTTGCGCGCCCGGCTCGAAACGGATCGGCAGACGTACCCGCTTGTGCCGCAGCACGAACTTCCGCTGCACGACGACCGAGCCCGCCGGCACGTGCAACCTCCGCCCCTTCGCATCGACGACGACGAACGGCGTGGCCGAGCCGACACGGATCGCCTTCCGCTCCTGCGCAAGCAGCACGCGAACGTCGCGCGCGCCGGCGATCCCGATGTGCGTGTGCGGGTAGTAGTGCGCGAGGATCTTTCGATAGCCGAAACCGTGGCGCGCGTAGCCCTCAGCGCCCCACTGGCTCATGCCGACCCCGTGACCCCAGCCGCGACCGTCGAGCAAGAACACCGTGCCCGCCTTTCCTGCCGCGGGGAGCGCGAGTGCGGCGAGGATCGTTGTCAGCAGGACCCTCATCGCGGATCGGCACAGTAGCGTCGTGCGCAGGCTTTTGTTCCTCACCGGGGCGGTCGTCTTCGTCGACACGCTGTTCTTCGCCGCACTCACGCCCCTTCTGCCCCACTACTCCCAGTCGCTCGGGCTTGGGAAGACCGGCGCCGGCGTGCTGGCGGCCGCGTATCCGGCGGGTGCATTCCTCGGCGCCATCCCAAGCGGTCTCGTTGCCGGACGGCTTGGCGTCAAACCGACGACGATCATCGGGCTGACCCTCGTCGCCACGTGCACGATCCTCTTCGGTGTCGCCGACCAGGCGTGGCAGCTCGATCTCGCCCGCTTCGCGCAGGGGCTTGCGTCAGCGTTCTCGTGGACGGGCGCGATCGGCTGGCTCGTCGCCGGCGCCCCGGCGGGCCGCCGCGGGCGGCTGATCGGAAACGCGTTCGCGGCCGCCGTCTTCGGAGCGCTCTTCGGCCCCGTGATCGGCGGCATCGCGTCGATCTCCGGGGTCGGCTGGACGTTCGGCGCAGTCGGCGCGGCGTCGTTCGGGCTCGTCGCGTGGGCCGCACTCACACCCGGGGAGGAAGGACACGAACCGCAGAGCCCGATCCACATGATGCGCGCACTCGGCGACCGGCGCATCCTCGTCGCCGCCTGGTTCGTCGTGCTGCCCGCGCTGCTCTTCGGCGTCGTCGGCGTGCTCGCGCCGCTGAGGCTCGCCGAGCTCGGCTTCGGCGCGGTCGCGATCGGCGCGGTCTTCCTCTGCTCCGCCGCCTTCGAAGGCGTGAACAACGTGATGCTCGGACGCGCGTCCGACCGGCACGGGCCGCTCCCGCCGATCTTTGCCGGCCTCGTGGCGTCGATCGTCGTCGCTGCGCTGCTCCCCTGGCCGGACAACCCCTACCTGCTCGCGGTACTGGTGGTGGCGGCAGGGCTCTCGTTCGGGACGTTTTTCACGCCCGGCATGACGCTCCTCTCGAACCTCGCCGAACAGCGGGGCTTGCGCTTCGGGTACACCTCTGCGCTCGTCAACCTCGCCTGGGCGCCGGGGCAGACGCTCGGCGCTGCCGGCGGCGGCGCACTCGCCCACGCCACACGCGATGCGGTGCCGTACCTCGCCCTGTCCGCGATCTGCGCACTTACGCTTGTCGGACTGTGGCGCTCGCACGCATCGATCGGCTTGACGACTCAAGCGGGGCCGGAGTCGAGCAGCTCGTCGTCGCCCCTCACCGGCGACGCCTCGAGCCTTTAGCCATCTAAGGTCCCGCGCGTGCAGAAGGTGCTGGTGGCAAACCGCGGCGAGATCGCGCTGCGCGTGTTCCGCGCTGCGCGCGAGCTCGGGCTCGGCACCGTCGCAGTCGTCGCGCCGGACGACGCCGGCTCGCTGCATGCGCGCTCCGCGGACGAGACCGTCGCGATCGCGTCGTACCTCTCCTCCGAGGAGCACATCCGCGTCGCGAAACAGACCGGAGCGGACGCGATCCATCCGGGCTACGGCTTCCTCGCGGAGAACGGCGACTTCGCCGAAGCGGTGCAGGCCGCCGGGCTCACCTGGATCGGCCCACCGCCGGACGCGTTGCGCGCAGGCGGCGACAAGCTCGCCGCCAAGCGGATCGCACGAGCAGCAGGTGTCCCGACGGTTCCCGAAGCGGACGAACCGCCGCTGATCGTGAAGGCGGCTGCCGGCGGAGGCGGCCGCGGCATGCGCATCGTCCGCTCGCGCGACGAGCTCGCCGAGGCGATGAGCGCCGCGAAGCGCGAGGCCAAGGCCGCGTTCGGCGACGACACCGTCTATCTCGAGCGGTACGTCGAGCGCCCGCGCCACGTCGAGATCCAACTGCTCGCCGACGAGCACGGCACCGTGCTCTCGCTTGGCGAGCGCGATTGCTCCGTGCAGCGCCGCCATCAGAAAGTGCTCGAGGAATCGCCGTCGCCCGCGCTCGATCCCGATCTGCGCGCGCGGATGAGCGACGCGGCGGTGCGGTTTGCCGAGGCGATCGGCTACGTCGGCGCCGGCACCGCCGAGTTCATGCTCGACGGTCGCGACTTCTACTTCCTCGAGCTGAACGGCCGCATCCAGGTCGAGCATCCGGTGACCGAAGCGGTGACGGGCGTCGACCTCGTGCAGTGGCAGCTGCGCATCGCACGCGGCGAGGTGCTCGACATCCGGACGGAACTTCAAAGCACAGAGTTGCGCGGCGCGGCCGTCGAGGTGCGCCTCTACGCGGAGGACCCACGCACCTTTCTCCCGCAGGCGGGCCGCATCGAGAAGCTGCGGCTGCCGACGTCCGTGCGCGTCGAGGCAGGCGTCGCAGAAGGCGACGAGGTCGGCACCGCGTACGACCCGATGATCGCCAAGCTGATCGCGAGCGGCGCCACCCGGGACGAGGCGCTCGACCGGCTCGCCGCAGCGTTGGCGGAGACGGAGGTCACGGGCGTGACGACGAACCTTCCTTTCCTGCGCTGGCTCGTCGCCCACCCCGCGCTGCGCGCCGGCGAGACGACAACGGCCTTCCTCGTCGAGCATCCCCCGCTCTCGGCGCCGCCGGCTGCGCTCCCCGACGAGATCTGGCGCGGCGCCTTCCGGCTCAACCTGCCCTCCCCCGCGCCGCAGCCCGCGCCCGACATCGACGCCGCAGCCCATGCGCAGGCGGCCGGAGTCGCGTCGAGCACGATCACCGCCCCGATGCCCGGCACGGTGATCAAGGTCAACGTTCACGAAGGCTCAACAGTCAAGGCAGGCGCTTCGCTCGTCGTACTGGAGGCGATGAAGATGGAGACGCCTTTGCTCGCGCCGTTCGACGCGACCGTCAACGCCGTCCACGTCGAGGAAGGTGATCGTGTCGCGGGCGGCGCGGTTCTGGTCGAGCTCGGCGACTAGCCTTCTCGTCCTTGCCCTTGTGGGCTGTGGCGACTCGTGGAAAGCCACGTTCGAGCCACACGGCCTGGGCAAGGACCAGTACTGGGTGCTTCCGGCGAAGGGCAAGCCGAAGGCCGTCGTCGTGCTGCTGCACGGGCTCGGCCGGGACTCGGGCGAGCAGCTGCAGCCGTGGCAGGTGCACCTCGCCGAGCGCGGCTACGACGTGATCTACCCGCGCTACGAGGATCCGCCGCCCGCGCCCGACGCGCGCAACAACATCGTCGGCGCGGTGGGCCGCGCACTCGGCGACCTCGGCCGGCCGAACGTGCCGCTCGTCCTGCTCGGCCACTCGCGCGGCGGGAGGCTCGCGGTCGAGGCGGCGGCCTTCCTGAAGCCGCGGCTCGTGCTCGCGTTCTATCCGGGGCAGATCAACCCGAAGTTCGAGCCGCCGACGAACTTCAAGCTGATCCCGCCGACGACGAACATCTGGGTGTTCGTCGGTGACAAGGACACGAGCGTCGGCAACCAGGGAGCGCTCGAGCTGGACCAGCGGCTGCTGGCGCTCGGCTTCCCCGCGAAGCGCATCCACGGCGCGGTGATCCACTCGAACGGATTCACCGCCGACCACATGTCGGTCTACAACCTCAGCCCGGCCGCGAAGCGCGCGATCTGGGACCGCACCGACCGCCTGATCGAACAGGCGATCGCGACCTAGAAGATCTTCTGGAGCTTCATGGCCGCGCCCATGTCGCCCTTGATCTTCAGCTTGCCCGTCATGTACGCCGTCGTCGGGTTCTGCTCGCCCGCAACGATCTTCTCGAACGTCTCGCCCGAGGTCGTGATCGTCGCATCGGCTTCACCGCCGCCCGGCGTCACGGTGACCCCGCCGTCGCGGACGTCGACGAGCCACTGGCCTTCACCCTCGATGTCGAAGAGGTACGAGTTGCTCATCCCGGCAAGCTTCGAGGCGTCGGCACGCGACTCGAGGCTCTCGAAGAAATCCTGTGCTGCCACCGCAGACGCTCCTTAAGTCGAGGACGTTGATTCGCGAGTCAACGCTACCGCAACGAGAACATCAGTCATGTCTCAAAGAGACGTGTCCTACCTCGGAGGTAGGACTAGGCCGTTTGGGACGATGGAAGGTGGCGGGCAATCAGGAGCTGAGAGAGCTCGCTCTGCGCCTTGGCGAGGCGGCGGCGGTTCTCCTCCAGAACGTCGAAGCTCGCGCCGGCCGCGCGGAGATCCTGGCGCTCGGCGACGATTCGGCCGATCTCGTCCGTCAGCGACTCGACCGTATGCCCCATGGCCGGTGAGTTCGACGCGGCGATCCCGCTTCCTCGCTAGCATCGCGCCCGGCATGCGCTTGGAGACCAGGGAGCCCGCCGGCTCCGACGTGCGCGCGAGCATCGACTCCGACCTGGTCGCCGGGGACGTCCGCCGCACCGATACCGAGCTGCGGATCGGGGCGACTGCGCCGCCCCTCGACGGCGACGCGTTCCGCACCGCCGCAGCCTTGGCGGCGCGCTCGCTGCGGAGCGAGGGTGGCACGATCGCCTGGCGCGCCGAAGACGCCGAGCAGGTCCGCGCGATCGTCGAGGGAACCGCGTTCGGCGCCTACGACCCCGGCCTCTTCAAGCGCAACTATTCGAGCCGCCCCGAGGTGACGCTCACGCTCGACGCGCCGGCCGAGCTCCGCGAGCTCGCCGCGCGACAGGCGACGGTCGTGCGGCACGTCGACGCCGCACGCGACCTCGCCAACCGCCCGCCGAACGATCTGACGCCGGTCGCGCTCGCGGCGCATGCGAAGAGCCACTCGCTGCCGCACGTCACGGTCGAGTCGCATGGCCGCGACTGGATCGAGGCCCAGGGCATGGGCGCGTTCGCGGCCGTCGCGGCCGGCAGTGCCGAGGAGCCGCAGATGATCGTGATGCGCTACGAGCCGCCGAACGCGCCCGACGGCGTGACGCTCGGCCTCGTCGGCAAGGCGATCACGTTCGACTCCGGCGGCATCTCGCTGAAGCCGCAGCTGCGCATGCAGGACATGAAGGGCGACATGTGCGGCGGCGCCGCGGTGATCGAGGCAACGGCGGCGATCGCCGAGCTCGGCCTGCCCGTGCGGCTGCTGACGGTCGTCGCGTCGACCGAGAACGTCCAGGACGGCAAGGCCTACAGACCGGGCGACATCCTGCGCGCCGCGAACGGGAAGACGATCGAGATCATCAACACTGACGCCGAAGGTCGCTTGCTGCTGGCCGACGCGCTGCACTACGCGCGGGAGAGCGGCGCGACGCACATCATCGACTTCGCGACGCTGACCGGCTCGATGTCGATCGCGCTCGGCGACCTCTACGCCGGCTGGTTCGCGAACGACGACGACTTCGCCGCGCACATCGATGGCGCGGCGCGAACGAGCGGCGAGCACGCGTGGCGCTTCCCGCTCCACCCTCGCTACCGCCGGTATATCGACTCCGACTTCGCCGACATGAAGAACGGCTCGGAACTGCGACAGGCGGGCGCCGTGCTCGCCGCGGAGTTTCTCCGCGAGTTCAGCGGCGAAGGCCCGTGGGCGCATTTCGACATCGCCGGGCCGGCGTTCATCGAGCGCAGGCGTCCCGACTACGCACTCGACCAGGGCGGCACGGGCTACGGCGTTCGCCTGCTCGTCGAGCTCGCCCAGAGGTTCAGCGCATGAACTTCGATCTCGAGCAAGAACACGAACTGTTGCGCGACACGGTGCGCCAGTTCGCACTGGAGAAGGTCGCGCCGGTCGCGGAGGAGCTCGACAAGGAAAAACGTTTTCCGTACGAGCTGGTCGCGGAGCTCGCCGAGCTCGGGCTGATGGGCATGACGATCCCGGAGGAGTACGGAGGCGCCGGTGCCGACACGTTGTCGTACGCGATCGCCGTCGAGGAGCTGACGCGCATCGACTCGTCGGTCGCGATCACGCTCGCCGCGCACCACTCGCTCGGGACGCTGCCGATCTACTACTTCGGAAGCGACGCACAGAAGCGCGAGTGGCTCCCCGACCTCGCGTCCGGCAAGAAGCTCGCGGCTTTCGGGCTGACGGAGGCGAACGCCGGCTCCGACGCCGCCGCAACGCGCACGACCGCGAAGCTCGAGGACGGCGAGTGGGTGATCGACGGCTCGAAGATCTTCATCACGAACGCCGGCACGGACATCACGGCGTGCGTGACGATCACCGCGCTCACCGGCGACGGCGAGATCTCGAACATCATCGTCCCCAACGGCACGCCCGGCTACGTCATCTCCGCGCCGATGGAGAAGCTCGGCTGGAAGGCGTCCGACACCCGCGAGCTCAGCTTCCAGGGCGCGCGCGTTCCGGAGGGGAACCTGCTCGGTCCGCGCGGCCAGGGCTTCAACCAGTTCCTGCAGATCCTCGACGGTGGCCGCATCTCGGTCGCCGCGATGGGCGTCGGCCTCGCACAGGGCTGCTACGACCTCGCCTGCGCATACGCGAAGGAGCGGCAGCAGTTCGGGAAGCCGATCTCAAAATTCCAGGCGGTGCAGGAGAAGCTCGTCGACATGGCGACCGAGATCGAAGCGGCTCGCGGGCTCGTCTACAAGGCCGCGTGGGAGAAAGACCAGGGCCGCGACTTCGGCCGCACGGCCGCGATGGCGAAGCTCTATTCGGGAGAGCTGTCCCACCGCGCGGCCAACTGGGGGCTCCAGATCCACGGCGGCTACGGTTTCATGGATGAGTACGCCATCTCGCGGTTCTACCGCGACCAGAAGATCCTGGAGATCGGTGAGGGGACGAATGAGGTTCAGCGCATGGTCATCGCTAGGCATCTCGGTCTTTAGCGCGCTCGCGCTCGCAGGGCCGGCGGCCGCGCACCTGTCTGTCAACCCGAGCCAGATCCATACCGGCCAACTCGCCGACATCACGTTCTCGATTCCGAATGCGGACGACGCGATCGGGATCGACCACATCACGCTCGGGATCCCGGCCGACTTCCAGCTCGACGATGCAGAGACCAAGGCGGGCTGGACACAGTCGCGCACCGGCCAGGCGATCACCTGGTCCGGTGGGCGGATCCCGAGGGGCCAGTACGCGACGTTCTCGATCCGCGGCACGGCCCCGACGAAGGTCGAGACCGTGCTCTTCAACGTGCTCGTCGGGGATCGCACCGGGAAGACGATCACCTACCGCGTCGGCCTCGACGTGACCGCGGCTTCGAGCCAGGACAAGGGCGCCCGCACCCTCGGCAAGGCGGCCCTGGGCGTCGCGATCCTGGCGGCGGTGCTGGCGCTCGGGGCGCTCTTCGTGGGCCTCTACCTCTGGCTTCGGCCTCCGCTTCCCTAGAACACTGTCCCGGGGGTGTAGCCTCGTGAGCGTGCTGCTGTTTCGGCAGTTCGTGAACCAGGATCTGGGATGCGCGTCGTACCTTGTCGGCGATGCGCAGTCCGGCGTCGCCGTGGTGGTCGATCCGGCGTTCGCGATCGAGCAGTATCTGGCCGTCGCCCAGCAGGAGGGCGTGCGGATCGAGCGCGTCCTCGAGACCCACACGCACGCCGATCACGTCTCCGGGCATGGGCGGTTCGCGCTCGAGCACGGGCTGCCCGTCGCGATCCACCCTCTCGCCGAGGCCGAGTACCCGTTCGAGCCGCTCGAGGACGGCCAGGTCGTCACCGCCGGCAAGGTGAACATTCGCGTCGTGCACACACCCGGCCACCGGCCCGAGCACTGCTCGTTCGTAGTCGACGGCGAGCTTGCACTGACCGGCGACTCGATGTTCGTCGGCGCCGCGGCGCGCCCTGATCTCGCGGTCGCCGCACGCGAGGGGGCGGAGGACCTCTACCGCTCCCTCGGCCGCCTGCTCGACCTCGGCGACGACGTCCAGATCTACCCCGGCCACGTCGCCGGCTCACTGTGCGGCGGGAACATGAGCAGCGATACGTCGTCGACGATCGCCAAGGAGCGCGCGACGAACGAGGCGCTCCAGTTCCGCGACGTGCAGGAGTTCGTCCTGGTCTCTGCGTCGGTCTCCACCCCACGCCCGCCGACGACCGAGCGCGTCGTCGCGCTGAACCGCGGTCCCTGGCTCGCGTCGCCGGCCGCGCCGCAGGAACTGCAGGAGGAAGGGGACGCGACCGTGCTCGACGTGCGCCCGTTCCACGACTATTCGGCCGGGCACATTCCGGGCGCGATCAGCGTGCCTGTCGACGGCGGCTCGTTCGGGACGAAGTCCGGATTCGTGCTGATGGCCGACGAGCGCATCGTCCTGCACGCGAAGAGCGAGGCCGACGCGCTCGAAGCGGCGCACAGGCTCTGGGCGGTCGGGATCCTCGAGATCGCCGGCTACCTGATCGCGCCGGACGCGCCGAAGACACTCCCCACCCTCGGGGTCGACGAGTTGCGCACCCTGCTCGAGTCGCCCGGCCTGCAACTGGTCGACGTGCGCGAGACGACCGAGCGCGACAGCGGCTACATCCCGGGCTCGACGAACGTGCCCTACCGGCTGCTGCGCAAGATCGGCGCCGGCGCGCTCGACCGGTCGAAGCCGGTCGTCACAGTCTGCGAGAGCGGCCCGCGCGCCGCGATCGCCGCATCGCTTCTACAGCGCGAGGGCTTCGACGTCAGCGCGGTCGCGGGCGGCGGCATCGCCGACTTCGCCGACACGGTCGCGTTCAGGCGCTGCGGGGCGTAGCGCCGCCCATGAGCGGTCTGGGTAGCTGATCGCCGATCAACTACACCCCGACCATCGACCCGTGCGCCGGTTCGTCAACGTGTCTGACACCGAGTCGCCGGTCAGCGTGTTGTCTGCGATTCCCCGGTGTCAGACACCAGTGCGCGGACCCTGGCTTGGGTCAGGGGTCGCGAATGTCACCAGACCGGCCGCGGTCGAGAAACGGCGGTCAGCTATCGGAGCGCGAGCAAAATCATCACCACGCCCCACACCGCCACGCCGGCGAATGCTCGACGCCTCGCGCCGACACTCCGGCTCCATCCCAACTGCGACACGCCGAGCACCCACGGGATTCGCTTGGCGACACCGCGGTAGTCCAGCCCGACGAGCGTGCCGACGACGACAGCGATCGCTCCGGCAAGCGCCCACGACCAAGCCGTGTGCAGCAGGTACAAGCCGACGATCACGGGCGGCAGCAGCCATGCGGATTTGAGCTGCGGAGCGTCCATGCAAGCCGTATCGGCACGCGGCTGGATGGGCTAAAGCATCACCGCGGGGCGACCGAGAATGACATTGAGTTCCGCAAGGATGCCTGAGACGTGCGGAGCGCTAACGGCGGTTCTCGGCCGCTACGTGTCGCCGACCTCGTTGACCGGCACCTGCGGATAGGGCATATTCGCGCCGTGCGGGTGAGGACTGTTCTCGCTTCGATCCTGGCGAGCTCGCTGGTGGCGTCCGCCTGCTTCATGTCCATCGCGGCTCCTGCTGCGACGGCGTCACGGGCCGCGCGGCAGTACTACTGCACCGTCACTTTCCACCGTGCCGGGCGGTACGGGTTCGCCATTATCTTCAACGGTCGTGACCAAGCCGTTCTTCGGAAGGGCTGCCAGACGTTCGTCGCAGGCGATCCGGCTGATTACAGCGCGAAGTGGGGGCTGCACCGTCCCGCTGGGTGGATTCCGAGCGCCGGGTACGTCAGCAACGCTCTGCAGATGACGGCGATCCTTATCGCTCCGGCGTCGGTCAAAGACCTCGTGTTCCGCGCGCTGAACAAGGGAGTGTTCACGTCGCGCGGGTGGACACTCGTCAAGCGGTTCTAAACCAAGGGCTCGACGCCGAGTGCGTCACCTGGGGTGAGCGCGGCAGCCGCGGTGATAAGGCGACGCTGTCGCCTGCCGGGGGGCCGCGAATCGAGATTCTCGGCTGGCCCAGTGTTCCGCAGTTACGCCAGACAGGTGGTCAGATCGTGTGCTTGTGTCGCTGGGTGACGCGCCGTATAAGACGCGCAAGCATGCTCTCTCCGGCCCACTTCGTCGCGGGCTGGCGCTCTCGTCGGTTCCCAAGAAGGTTGTTGACGAACGTCAGGACGGCCTGTGGCGGCGTCTGACCCGGTCCAAAGCCCATGCCCTGATGATCTCAGATGCCAGAGCGAAGGGGAACTACGGCCTGGGCCAGTGTTCGCGAGTGCACCCAGAGCGGCGCGCCTTCGATCTGTCAGCCGGTTCGGTTCAGGGCCAGCCTGAGACGCTCAATCGAGGCAGGGCGCCTGCAAGGGCCGTAGGTCACGCTCTTGCCGTCGCTGAACGTGATGCGGACGATGGCACCCACCCCGCAGTGCTGCGGCGGGTTCGTTGGGAGCTTTCTCGGGATCTCGGCAGAGATCCGACTCAACGGGATCTCGCCTTGCTTCGGGTTCGCAGCTGCGACCGGCGACCGCGGCCCCTCCGGAAACGGTGCGGCATAGACACTTATTACGTGGCGCGCAGAACCGCAACCGACCGCCAGCGTCGGCAGAACGACCAGGGAGGCAAACGCAGCGAACCGGCGTCTCACGATTCGAGAGCGTAAGCCCCAAGCGTGATGTCACGGTTAGCTCGCGGCAAGGACTCTGGTCGCCTGCGCCAGCGTGCTTACGCCCGAGGCTGCGCCCTGATCGCTAGCTGACGCGGTCGACGCTGTAGCCGCGGGACTGAAGCGCGGAGGTCAACTGCCCGCAGTGCGCTTCGTCGCGGGTAATCACCGTCAGCGAGACCTCTGTCTCGACGACATCGATCGCCATCCCCTCACGGTGGTGCTCGACCGAGACGATGTTGCCGCGCTCGGCTGCGATCAGCTCGAGCAGATCGAGCAGCGCCCCGGGCCGGTCGGGGATGCGCGTGTGGAAGACGAGATAGCGGCCGGCGAGCGTGAGCCCGTGCCGCATCACCGAGATGAGCATCGTGGGATCGATGTTGCCGCCCGAGAGAAGGACGCAGACCTCACCTGAGCCGCCGACGGCGCCGCCGAGCAGCGCCGCGGTCGACGCCGCCCCCGCGCCTTCGACGACGAGCTTCGCGCGCTCGAGCAGCAGCGTGATCGCCTCGGAGATCTGTTCGTCGTCGACGTGAACCAGGTCGTCGAGTAGATCGTCGAGGATCGACATCGTCAGCTCGCCGGGATGCTTCACGGAGATACCGTCGGCGATTGTGCCGCGACCGGTCTTGCCCGCCTGCACGCCGACGATGCGCACGCCCGGTCGCAGCTCCCGCAACGCGATCGCGATTCCCGCGGCAAGGCCTCCGCCTCCAACCGGGAGGACGAACGTCTCGACGTCCGGCAGCTCGTCGGCGAGCTCGAGGCCGATCGTGCCCTGGCCGGCGATCACCGCCGGGTCCTCGAACGCGTGCACGAATGTCGCGCTGGTCTCGCGCGCCCGCTCCATCGCCGCGGCGAGCGCGTCGTCGAAGCCCGCGCCGGCGAGCACGGTCTCCGCGCCGTAGTTGCGCGTCGCCTCGACCTTCGCCATCGGCGCGTCCTGAGGCATGAACACCGTCGCGTCGATGCCGAGCTCGCGCGCCGCCCAGGCAACCGCTTGGCCGTGATTGCCTGCGCTCGCGGCGATCACACCTGCTGCGCGCTCGGCCTCGCCGAGCAACGACATCTTGTTGACCGCGCCGCGCACCTTGAACGAGCCGGTGCGCTGAAGGTTCTCCGCCTTCAGCCAGACCTTCCGGCCCACACGCCGCGAGAGCGTGCTCGACCCGTAGACCGGCGTCGTGCGCGCATGACCGAGGATCCGCCCGCGGGCGGCCTCGACGTCAGTGAGGGTGGGTGCTGTCTGCGTCGCCAATGTGGAACACCTTTTCAAGGATCTCACGGACGGCCGTGAGCGGGTCGAGCTTCCGTTCCTGCACGTCGTGGAGGAGCCGTTGTAGCTCCTCGTCGCCCTGCACTGCCTGCTCGATGTGACGCCGCGCGCGCGCGGACGCGACCTGGAAGACCTCGCGAGCGAGATTGTGGCGGCGGCGCTGCTCGAGCTCGCCCTCCGCCTCGAGCCACTGGTGATGCTCCGAGATCTTCTCCCAGAGCGTGTTCAGCCCCTCCCCACGCATCGCCTCGGTGAGCACGATCGGCGGGTTCCAGCCTTCATGCATCCCGAGCGCGAGCACCTGTCGCACCTCGTTGAGCATCGTCTTCGCCATCGGGTGGTCCATCTTGTTGATGGCGATCACGTCGGGGATCTCCATGATCCCGGCCTTCAGCGCCTGGATCGAGTCGCCCGAGCCGGGCATCAGCGCCAGCACCACGGTGTCGGCAATCGAGAGCACACCGACCTCGCTCTGCCCCGTGCCAACCGTTTCGAGGAACACGACGTCCTTGTGCGCGGCGTCGAGAATGAGCAGCGACTGGAGCGTCGTCTCCGCCAGCCCGCCGAGGTGGCCGCGCGTGCCCATCGAGCGGATAAAGACGTCCGGGTCGAGGAAGTGCTCGGTCAGGCGGATGCGATCGCCGAGCAGCGCGCCCTGCGTGAAGGGGCTCGACGGGTCGACGGAGATCACCCCGACGGTCTTTCCCTCGGCACGCGCGATCCGGATCAGCCCGGAGAGCAGGCTCGACTTGCCGACCCCGGGCGGGCCGGTGATCCCGACCGCGGCGGCGTGGCCCGTCCCCGGGTAGAGGTCGTGCACGACCTCGTAGGCGAGCGGGTCGCCGTTCTCGACGAGTGTGATCGCACGCGCGAGCGCGCGCCGGTCACCGGTGCGCACCGCCTCGACGAGTGTCTCTCGCGTCCAGTCACGCCTCGCAGCCACGGGAGGATGCTACGTCGCGGGCTCGGCAGCGCCCGCCGGTTGCCGGACGCGGAAGAGCACGAACGCCGTGGCGCTCGCGAACGCGAGCAGCGCCGAGGCGAGCCCGTACGTCCACCGCGGCCCCGCGGCCTCGGTGAGCGCCCCGGCCGTGACCATCGCGACACCGAGCACGGCGTTGTGCGCGCTGATGATCACCGTGAAGATGCGCCCGCGGAACAGGTCGGGCGAGTTGCGCTGCACGATCACCACTGTCAGCGGGAACGCCAGCCCGTTGCCCACGCCGGCAAGCACCATTGCCGCAGCCGCGGCCCAGAGGTTCGGCGCAACCCCGGCGCCGAGCAGGCCGGCGGCCCACGGCACGAACACGAACGGGTAGACGACGCGCATGTCACGCTTCTCGAGCAGCGACCCGCTGACGAGGCTGCCGATCACGAGCCCGATGCCGGTGGCGGTCCAGAGTAGGCCGTAGCCGAACGCCCCCCGGTGGAGCGCGTCCTCGGCCAGGAAGATCTCAGCGACGTTGTTGAGGCCTGCCGCGAACATCGCGAAGCCGAAGGCGAGCAGCGCGGTCTGCAGTGCGGGCGAGCGGCGGAAAGCGCTCATCCCGTCCACGAGGTCGCGCCAGTGGCCTCGGGTCAGCGCCTGCTCGCTCTGCAGGAGCTTCCCCGGGATCCGCAGGAGCAGCACCGCGGAGAAGAGAAAGGTCGCCGCGTTGATCCAGTAGACGACATCCGCGCCCCAGGAGCCGACGATCACGCCGCCGAGCACGGGGCCGATCGCCGCGGCGGCCCAGTCGGTCGCCTGCAGAACCGAGGTGCCGTGCGCGAGCTCGTCGTCCGCGACGAGGTTCGGCACGCCGGCCAGGACGGCCGGCCGGAAGAACGAGTTGGCGGTCCCGGCGACCGCGGCGAGCACGATGATCGTCGCCGGCGTGTGCACGAATGCCAGGGCGATGAAGACGGCGAGTCGGATCAGGTCGGCGTTGACGATCAGCCGCTTGCGCGAGAGCCGGTCGACCAGCGGCCCGAAGGCGAGCCCAACCACCACCGACGGCAGGAACGTGACGATGAACAGCAGGCTCACCCACCAGGGCGAGTGGGTGCGGGCGGTCAGGTCCGCCGTGAGGGCGATCGTGGCCATCCACGTACCAAGGCCGGAGCCAAGCGTCGCCACGAAGAGCAGGCGGAAGGATCCAGAGCGCCGCAGGAGCGCGAGCTGACGACGAAGGGGCGACGGCACGCGCTGCCCAGAGTAAGCGATTTAGCGACGGATTACGCGCGCTGCAGTACGCGGCCGAGCACGTCGGCCAGCACATGGAGCTCTTCCGGCGTCCCGACCGAGATGCGAATCGCGGTCGGCGAACCGAATCCCGCCAGCGGCCGCACGATGATTCCCTCGCGCTGGAGCCGGTCGAACAGGTCGTTGGCATCGGTTCCGGTGTCGACGTAGAGGAAATTGCCCACCGACGGGACCGGTTCCAGCCCGTGCTCGCGAAGCAGGGACGTGAGGCGCGCGAGGCCCTCGGTGTTGACGGCGCGCCGGCGGGCGAGCTCCGCCTCGTCGTCGATGCTCGCGATCGCGGCCACCTGGGCCGGCGTCGTCAGGTCGAACGGGCGGCGTACCTTCGCAAGCGATGCGCATACCCCGGCCGGGCCGACGGCGTAGCCGACGCGAAGCCCGGCCAGGCCGTAGATCTTCGAAAACGTGCGGAGCACGACGACGCGGCGGCCTGTCTTCAGGTAGCGCTCGACGGCGTCCGGATAGTCGGCCCGCTCGATGTACTCGAAATACGCTTGATCGAGGACGGTGAGCACGTGGTCGGGAACGCGCTCGAAGTACGCGTCGAGCTCGTCGGCGGTGTTCATCGTTCCCGTCGGGTTGTTCGGGTGGCAGATGTAGACGAGCTTCGTCCGCGGCGTGACGGCCTCGAGCAGCGCGTCGAGGTCGTAGCGGTGATCGACGAGCGGCACGAGCTTCGCGTCGGCGCCCTGCTTGCGCGCATAGATGACATAGCTCGGGAACGACGGCCAGCCGCAGACGATCTCGTCACCCGGGTCGAGGATCGCCTGGCTGATCATGTCGATGCAACCGTCTGCCCCGGCACCGACGCTGACCTCTCCGGCCGTAACGCCGTGACGCTCGGCGAGCGCCGCGTGGAGGCGGTAGACGCCGCCGTCCGGGTAGCGGTTGAGCTCCGCGGTAGCGCGCGCGATCGCCTCCTGCGCGGCCGGGAATGGCCCGAACGGCCCCTCATTCGACGCGAGCTTGATCACCCGTGCCAGGCCGAGCTCTCGCTGCACGTCCTCGACCGGCTTGCCCGGCTGGTAGGGCGTGAGCCCACTCACGCTCGGCCGGAAGAACGCATCAGGGAAGTCGGAGAACCCGCTGCTCACGGTCAAGGACACTACCGTCGGGGCGTAGCGTCATGAGACATGGCCCTTCGGCCGGCCGCGGTGAACCCAGCCTCCTCCCCACTGCGAGCCTACCGCGGTTTGCATTATGTGTCTGTGCCAGGACCGTGCCAAAATTGACGCCTCCCGGTGAGTCCGTAGGCTGCCTGTAGTGCCCGACCTCGGCCTCTTTCCGCTCCCGATCGTGCTCGTTCCGACGGAACGGATCCCGCTGCACATCTTCGAGCCGCGCTACCGGGAGCTGGTCGACGAGTGCATCGCGCTCGGGGAGGAATTCGGGCTTGTGCTCGCGACCGGTGACGGTGCGGTGCATGAGATCGGCACGCGCGCCCGCATCGTGCAGGTGCTCGAAGTGCTCGACGACGGGAGCATGAACATCGTCATCGAAGGCGGTGAGCGCTTTCGGCTGCTCGACCTCACGTCGGGTCGCACGTTCACGACGGGGATCGTCGAGCCCGTCCTGGACGACGACGAACCGGCGCTGAGCGCCGACGTCGAGCGTGCGCTCGATGTCTTCAGCGAGCTCGCCGAGGCATCGGAGAGCGACGTGGACGTGCCCGACCCGCTGTCGCCGGTCTTCGACTTCGAGGTGGCAGCCCGCGTCGACTTCGCAACCGACGGGAAGCAGCGGCTGCTGTCGATGACCTCGCCCCGTGAACGGATGGAGGCGCTCGTCGGACTGCTCGAAACCGCACTCGAGGCGGTCAGGCTCGAGCTGACGCTGCGCGAACGTGCGAGCCGCAACGGCAAGGTCGCGCCGCTCGACCCCGAGGGCTAACTGACCCCGTGCGCAATTCAGGTGTTCGGTCAACCGACCGACGCGATTCTCGAGGCCCTCCGCGAGCAGGCGGGCACCGGCGTGGAGATCAGCATCAACCAGGGGAGCACCTCGGCGGGTTCACCCGCTCGGCCGGCCAAGCCTGAATTACGGGACGACGACGCCGGCGCCCCCACGGCGCGCGTCGCCTGCCGCCGCGAGCGCGCCGCCGGGCAGCACCTCGACGGCGTTGGTGCCGCCGAAGAAGAGGTTGCGGCGCCGCCAGCGGATCACGTCGTAGCCCGCCGCTTCGACCCGGGCGAGCTCGGCCTGGTCGAAGCCGCCCTCGCAGTGCACGTGCGGCTCGTCGACGTGCACGCGTGGGAAGTCGATCGCGTCCGCGACTCCGAGCCCGTGCTCGACGACGTTCGCGATCACCTGCATGATCGCGCCGCGGAGGCGCACCGACCCGGCACTTCCGACAACGAGCCGCGGCCCGTCGTCACCGACGACGACGGTCGGCGCCATCATGCTCGTGAGTCGCTTGCCCGGTGTTGCGGGCCCTCCGGCGACGAGGTCGTACTCGCCGAGCATGTTGTTCAGATGGATGCCGGTCCCCGGCACGATCACGCCGGAGCCGGAACCCGTGGACGACGAGAGCGACGCGGCGTTCCCCGCCGAGTCGACGGCAGAGACGTGCGTCGTCCCTGCAGGCGCAGGCTCGGGCACGCCCGGCGCCGACGCTTCGATGCGCGCAACTCCGGCCGCAATGCCTTCCTCCGAGAGCAGGCGGCGCGCGAGGCCGCCGCGATGCAGCGCCGTCGTGAAGCTTCCGTCGCGCATGCGTGTCTGCTCGCGCATCACCTCGGCGAGTGACGCGATCGCCTCGGCGCTGCCCGGGCCGCCGCGCGACACGCGTTCGAGTAGCGCGAGCCCGTAGGCGATCAGGATCCCGCCCGATGACGGCGGCGGATTCGACACGACCTCGTAACCGCGGAAGCGCGCGCGCACCGGGCGCCGCCAGGCGACGCGATACGTCGCGAGATCCTCCTTCGTGATCCCGCCCCCGCCGGCCTCGACGGTGCCGACGATCGCTGTCGAGAGCTCGCCGCGGTAGAGCGCGGCCGCCCCCTCCTCCGCGATCTGCTCAAGGGTTGCGCCGAGGTCAGCGAGACGGAGACTGTCGCCGGGAACCAGCCGCGTCCCGTCGTCGCGGCTGTAGATCCGCCGGCCCTCGTCGGCGTGACGGAGGATCAGATCGAGGATCGCGTGGAGGTGGGCCTGCTCCCGCGTTACCTCGATTCCCGCCCGGGCGAGCTCGATCGCGGGTTGAAGGAGCTCGTTCCAGGGAAGGCGACCATAAATGGCATGGACCGACTCGAGTCCGGCGGCCGCGCCGGGCACCGCGCACGAGGCTTCGCCGATGCGGAAGACCTGAGTGGTCTCGCTGTCACCGCCGAAACCGACGTCGATGGCATGCATCTCGGCGTCCGGCGGCACCGGCCTGCCCAGCCCAGGCGTCGAGACGAAGAAATCGGCCACGCGGGCCGCCCGCCCGTCGCCCGGGAGAACGAGCGCGAACCCCCCGGCCCCCGGCCCCGTGAGTGGGCTCTCGGCCACCCAGGCCGCAAAAGCGGCTCCAACACAGGCGTCGACGGCATTTCCGCCCTCCTCGAGCACGCGGGCGCCGGCCTCGGCGGTGAGTCTGTGCCCCGCGGCAACGGCACCCTTCACCTCGGGCTCATTTCCGCCGATGAAGATGGCAATGCGGCGTTCACCTCTGAATCTTCACCTTTTCACTACTAGCCCGCCCCCAGGTGCAGCGTCTAAGAGGGTGAACGTCCTCGGTATGACCATCTCTCGCACACAACTCATGATCTCCGCCTTCGCCCTGGCGGCCCTGGGCGCGATTGCCATGACGCCCGGTCTGCTCGGCAGCCGCGTCGCATCCGGGATCGCGGCGCTCGGCGGGGCAAACCAGTTCTGGCTGCTGATCGCGATCATCGGATTCGTCGGCGCGTTCGCGAGCACGGTGGGCGCCTGGCGCGCCGCATTCATCGCCGCCGGCGCGAAGATCTCCCCGCAGCGTGCGGCGGCCGGGCTTGGGATCGGCTCGCTGGTCAACGCGTTCGCACCCGCGAAGCTGGGCGATGCCGTCAAGGTCGCGCTCTGCTCACGGGCGATCGACGCGCCCGGTCGGCTCTGGACCGGCGGCGGCGTCTACGCGGCCCTTGCGGCGGCACGCTCGCTTGCGCTCGCGCTGCTCGTTGTCGTCGCGTCGATCACCGGCGCTGTCCCGCTGTGGCCCGTCTTCGCCCTCTGCGCGATGGTCGCCGCCCTCGCCGTTGTCGGCTCCTTGTCGGGGCGCGTCCGCCGGCATCCGCGGATCGCCCAGGTGCTTGCCGGTTTCGCCGCGCTCGAGCGCTCACCGCGCGCGCTCGCGACGGTGCTCGGCTGGACGCTCGGCATGGTCGCCTGCCGCCTCGGCGCGACCGTCGCGGTTGCGGCGGCGCTGGGGCTACCGCACCCGATGCTGGCCGCGCTTCTGATCCTGCCCGCCCTCGACGTCGCCACCGCCTTCCCGATCACGCCGGGCAGCATCGGCATCGGAAGCGGCGCAGTCGCCGTCGCACTCGCCGGACGCGGGATCGCGATGCCGCAGGCGCTCGGCACGGGCTTCGCAATGCAGGCGCTCGAGACCCTCGTCAGCATCTGCACCGGCTCGCTCGGCGGGCTCTACCTCGCGCACGAGCACCCAGTCGTTCGCCGGTGGACGATCCGTGTCGCCGCGGTGGGCGGATCCGCCGCGGTCGCGCTGCTCGGGTACTTCTTCCTCGACCTGCACTAGAAGCGGCCTCGCCAGGCGGGGGCTGAGGCGAGCGTAAGGCCCGTCCGGGCGGCCGCAGGCCCGGCGAATCTCAGGCCGGAGTCGCGGGCATGCCTGCCGGAGCCAAGTCGGCACGCTCGGCAGCTGTGATCTCGTACGACGCGCCAGGCTCGGCGCCGATCACGAGCACGACGGTGTTGTCCGACAGCGCCACGGCAGACCGGATCGTTTTCACATCGAGGACGCTCACAAGGGTGCCTGCCGGTGCGTCAACGTCCTGACCGTTCACCTGAAAACGGGCGTGTCCTGTGTGGACGAAGTACAACTCCTGGTGCTGCTCGTCGGTGGGGTCAGCGTGGTCATGCTCGCCGATGAGGCGATCGCCGGTATTCCGAGCGGTGTAGGCGTTGACACCGAACGCGGTGATCCCGAAGTGATTGCGGACCGGCGTCCACTTCGCATCGGTGTAAGCGACGTCCGCGTCTGGGATGTCGGTCAGCGAGGCGTGAGAAGCGGACATGGAGGCGATTCTAGTGGCGACACTGCGCCGGGACTGCCGCGGCCTGGCGCGAGCCACCGTCACTTCACCCAGTCAGTCCACGAGGCAGCCGCAGCGCGTCGGCGGGCGTACGGATGACCTACACGAGGAACGCCGCGAGTTCAGAGGCGTGGGACTCCGTCCACCGAAGATTTGCCTCGATCACCTCGAGCGGCGTCGCGCCACGGAACGACCGGGTCGCGATGCGCTCGCGCCTGTACGCGACCAACTCCTCCAGCAAGGACGTTCGCCCATCATCGTCCAGTCCGTACGCGTCGCATAAGGGGCGCAGACGCTCACGACGCCTCTCAAGGGGAATGCCCCATTCGACAAGCTGCTCGTCGATCCGAATCCCGGCCCAATACGTCGCGGCGAGGGCGACCTCGAGTGTTCGCGTTGCAGGGCGCGCAAGCTCCCAGTCGATCAGCGCAAACGGAATCCCGGCGCGGAAGATGACGTTCGTCCAGAACAAGTCCATGTGCGCCACGACAAGTCCCCGCGGCGCAAAGCCCGTCTGGGCGTCGTGCGCGCGCCGGAGAAGTTGCCCGATCCCGACGATGACCTCGTCGGAAGAAGGAACCGGGGCGAGCGCGGGCTCGCCTTCGATGAACGAAAGGATCTCGCGACCCTGTTCGTCGAAGCCGAGGAACCGTGGCGCGCCGTCGAACCCGACGCGTTCGAACCAGAGGAGCAATTCTCGGACGTGCCTAGGCTCAGGCGGCCGCCGAATGGTGTCGCCGACACGGACAACCGGATTCATGTCGCCGCCTTCGAGGCGAATCTCAGGCATCCCGCGGTCCGTCACGGACGCATGTTCCCAGACGAAAGCCCGACCGCCCGGGTGCTGAGCCGTAGTTGCGCTGCTCAATCCGCCGGCGAGCCCGCGAGTATCGTCCCCCGATGGCGGTGCGGAAGGTGGCGGTGATCGCCAGTGCGAGCGGGAATGGAAAGACGACGCTCGCCCGAGAGCTGGCGCAGCGACTTGGCGTTCCGTTCGTGGAGCTCGATGCGCTCGTGCACGGCCCCGGCTGGATCGAGACGTCCGACGATGACCTCCGCGACCAGATCGAGCCGATCCTTGCGTCCGACGGTTGGGTGATCGACGGGGCGTACCAACACAAGCTCGGTGACCTCGTGCTCGAGTCGGCAGATCTCGTTGTCTGGCTCGACCTGCCCATTCGCATCTGGCTGCCCCGGCTGGCGCGGCGCACGTGGCGACGGGTCCGCACGCGTGAACAGCTGTGGAACGGAAACCGCGAGTCGCTGGCGTCGGCGCTCTGGGGTCGCGAGTCGCTGATCGCGTGGGCGCTTCGCTCACACGTCCGGCGCCGCCGCGAATGGCCCCAATCCCTGTCGCACGTTCGGGTCATCCGGCTCGAGGCGCCGGACGAGGTCGAACGGTTTCTCGGCGAGTGGCTGCGCTAGCCGCGCAGGAACGACGGCGTGTCGAGCACATCGCTGCTGCTGCTGCTTCCCGACGAGGCGGTGACGAACGTTCCGCGCCGGCCGGTTGCCTTGCCGATGCCCGTCGCGACGACGGTGATCCACATCTGGCCTTCGAGCCGGTCGTCGATCGTCGCGCCGAAGATAATGTTCGTGTCGTCGGTCGCAGCCTCGCGCACCGCTTCGGCCGCTTCGTTGACCTCGTAGAGGGTGAGGTCGTCGCCGCCGGCGATCGAGAGCAGGATGCCGCGCGCGCCGGTGATCTCCTCTTCGATCAGCGGGCTGCGCAGCGCGCGCTCTGCAGCTTCCTTCGCGCGGTTCTCGCCGGTCGCGTAGCCGATGCCCATCAGCGCGGAGCCGGAGTCGGCCATGATCGTGCGCACGTCCGCGAAGTCGAGGTTGATCAACCCGGGGTTCGTAATCAGGTCGCAGATGCCCTGGACGCCGTGGCGCAGGACGTCGTCGGCGATCCGGAACGCGTCCAGCATCGAGGTCGACTTGTCGAGCACCTCGAGCAAGCGGTCGTTCGGCACGACGATCAGCGTGTCGCAGGCCTCGCGCAGCGAAGCCAGGCCGTCGTCCGCCTGCTTCTTGCGCCGCGAGCCTTCGAACTTGAATGGCATGGTCACGATGCCGACCGTCAGCGCACCGACCTCGCGCGCGACCCGCGCGACGACAGGCGCCGCACCGGACCCGGTGCCACCACCCTCGCCCGCGGTGACGAACACCATGTCGGAGCCGCGCAGCGAGCGCTTGATCGCGTCGTACCCGTCCTCGGCCGAGCGGCGGCCGATCTCGGGGTCGGCACCGGAGCCGAGGCCCTCGGTCAGCTCGCTGCCGATGTGAATCTTCGTCGCCGCGTCGCTCATCTGCAGCTGCTGGATGTCCGTGTTGACCGCGATGAAGTCGACCTGCGTGATGCCGGCGTCGATCATCCGGTCGACCGCGTTCAGCCCAGCGCCGCCGACGCCGACGACGCGGATGACCGCCGCGTACGACGCGGTGTCACGCGCGCGCTCGAGGCGCGCAGGCTGATCGGGAAGCGGGTCGAGCCAGCGCGCGGTCTTGGGAGGATCGGCGGGCCGTCCTTCCGGCGCCGGCTCGGGATCGAGATCGGGTGCCGGCGCGATCGAGCGGATCGGGGTCGGCTCGGGTGCGCGTGGCTTTTCTGCGCGAACGCGCGCTTCTGCGCGCGGTTCTTCTGAACGACTGCGCGGCGGCTCGGCCGCCGGGGCCGGCGACGAGAGCGGAGGCTCGACGGGCAGCGCCTGCTGCTCGGTCTCCTTCGTCTCCTTCGCCGGGGTGCCCTGGCGTTGCGCTGCCTCGGTCGCGCGGAAGAGCTCCGCGAGCGGGCCCTCACGCATGCTGGCGCGGTTTCTGGCCATTGAGCACCTCCTTTGCGAGATCGCGGTACATGCCGGCAGCCTCGCCGGCGGGTTCGTAGGC
>DATBDB010000082.1:0-9422 GCA_036270155.1 Gaiellaceae bacterium | reverse complement strand
TATCGAACCGTCGAAGCTACGATCCCCTCCGCAGGCCGAAGTGGCGGAACTGGCAGACGCGCCGGACTCAAAATCCGGTTCCCTTCGGGGAGTGTGGGTTCGATTCCCACCTTCGGCACTCACGACTGAGCTCCGGCGCGGAAAGACGCGCGCCAAATCTCTTAACGCAGAGGACGGCAGCTCAGGGCGGAAGCGCGACATCTTGGTCCCTTGCCCGAGCGCGCGCACCGGCTGCCCGACCGGCATTCCCGCTCACCTTTGCCTCGGCGACCGTACCTTCCACCGCCGCGCGTAGCTCGCCACGAAAACGCGCCGCAGAGAATCGGAGGGCTGAGCGACGGATCTCTGCGGCATTGACCGCCTCGCTCTTCACCGCGTCCACGACGCGACGAATCGCCGCCGGCGTCTGACCCGGGAGGAACCACCCGTTCAGGCCGGGCTCGACGATGTCGCGCGCACCTCCGGCCTCGAGCGCGATCACGGGCGTTCCACATGCCTGAGCCTCGGCCATCACGATCCCGAAATCCTCCTCCCCCGGATATACCAGCGCCCGAGCGCCCCGGTAGAGATCCCGAAGCCTGTCGTCGTCCGCATCTGCGACGAACTCGATGTTCCCCGTTGCGCGACTGCGCAATCGGGACTCCATCTGCCCGCAGCCCACCATCACCAGTCGATCAGGGAGGCCGGCGAACGCCTCGACCACGAGATCGGGACGTTTGTACGCCACGAACCGGCCGACGAACAGAAAGAAGTCCTCCCGGGCTCCCCCCGGCGTGAAGAAGTCCGTGCGGACGGGCGGGTGCACGACTTCGGCCGCGCGTCCGTAGCAACGCTGGATACGCTCGGCGACCGCGTGCGAATTCGCGAGGAAGCGCGTCACGGAGGCGGCGGTGCGAGCGTCCCAGGCGCGGAACCGCGCGGCACCAAGACGGGCGAGCGGGCGCAACGACCGCGGAAACCGCGCCTGCTCCGCGTCGAAGCTCCACGCATATCGCATCGGCGTGTGGCAGTAGCAGACGTGCGGGATTCCGACGGCGATCGGGACCGCCTTGGCACACGCGTGGCTACTCGAGACCACGACGTCCACGTCCCGCTGCTGCGCCATCAGGCGCCAGGCGACCGGCATGAACGGCAGCAGCCACTCGTGGTGGTCCCGCGCTCCCGGGATGTGTTGGAGGAGCGAAGGCTGAGCGCATCTCAACTCGAGCGGAAGGCGGTCCGGCGCGACGACGCTCGTCAGCAGCGTCGCGTCCGGGAAGAGCTCGAGCATCTCCCTCACGCAGTGCTCGGAGCCTGCATAGCGGACGAGCCATTCGTGTGCGATTGCGACGCGAAGACTCACCCCACGAGGATCCGCGCGGGCACGCGCGCCCGGGACTAGCCGTCCGGCGGGGATTCACCACCCGCGAGTCCCGGAAAACGGTGCGTCGCGCTACCCGGTGCGTACGCTTCGTACGCTCCTCGCGCACGAGCCGCGCGCGCCGGCGACAGGCAAGCGAACGGAGTCGATGCTCTCGAAACTTGGCGAAGCTCGCTCGACCCGGATCTCGAATCGGCTCGCCGTCGGCCTTGGCTCCGCGGTCCTGCTGGTGGCACTCGCGTCGTCGCAGGGAGGCTTTTTCCCATCGGCGTGGGGCTGGAGCTCGCTGGCGCTCCTCTGGGCGACCGTCGTCGTCCTCGTCCTCCAGCCGGAGCTCCAGCTCCGCCCGCTCGAGGCGATCTTCGTCGGAGCTTCGCTGGCCCTGCTCGCCTGGACACTCGCGTCGAACATCTGGACGGCATTCCCCACGGAGACCATGGCGGAGTCGGAGCGGATGGTGGTTTACGTCGGCGCGGCGCTGGCGGCCGTCGTGGCCGCCAGGCGCCGCTCGATTCCCGCGCTCGTCGGCGGAACCTGGGCGGCGATCACCCTCGTCTGTGGGTACGGCCTCCTGACCAGGCTCTTCCCGGAACGCCTCGGCGTCACCGACACGCTCGCCGGCGACCGGCTCGCTGCACCAATCGGCTACTGGAACGGCCTCGCCATGTTCGCGTCGATGGGCCTGCTGCTCGCCCTCGGACTCGCTGCGAACGGACGACCGGCGATCCGCGTGCTCGCAGGTGCCTCAGCGATCGTGCTCGCGCTCACGCTCTATCTGACGTTCAGCAGGGGCGCAACGCTCGCGCTCGCGCTCGGACTGGTCGCGGTTGTCGCAGTCGATCAACGTCGCCTCCGTGTGGTGACGACGTTGTTCGTCGTCGCCGTGTGGCCCGCCATCGCGATCGTGCTTGCAGCCCACGAGGCCGGCTTCACGCGTACCGGCGTCGCGCTCCAGGTCTCGGCTCGAGCGGGTCACCGCATGGCCGTCGTCCTGGTCGTGCTCATCCCGGTCGCCGCTCTCGCGACCTGGGTCTACGTATCCGCCGAGGCGCGGGTGAGCATCCCAGCGCGCGTCCGCCACGCGTACGCAACCGTGTTGCTGAGCGCGGCAGTGGCGGTTCTCGTCGTGCTGTTCGTCCGGTTTGGATCGCCACCCGTCCTGGCGCAGCGTGCATACGACGGCTTCGTGCGGAAGCCCCCGGTCACCACCAACCTCAACGAGCATCTGTTCAGCCTCTCCAATTCCGACCGGCTCGCGGAATGGCGGATCGCCTGGCGCGCGTACGAGGCGCATCCGTGGCTGGGTGGTGGCGCCGGCACATATTACTTCGCGTGGATGCTCGATCGACCGCGCGCGACGATCGTCCATGACGCGCACAACCTCTATCTCGAAACGCTGGCGGAGCTGGGACCGGTCGGCCTCGCCCTGCTCGTCGCGATGTTTGCCGCACCGCTCGCCGCACTGCCGCGGGCCCGGCACGACGGGTTCGCGACGGCAGCTTTTGGTGCGTACATCGCCTACCTTTCGCACGTCATGCTCGACTGGGACTGGGAGCTGCCGGCAATCACCGTCGCGGCGCTCTTCTGCGGAGGCACGCTGTTGCTCGCGTCGCGCTCGGCGGACGCGCGGCCGCGGCAGGTGTCGCGGCGCAATCAGGCCGTGCTCGGAGTGCTCGTGGTTGCCCTGGCCGGGTGCTCTCTGATCGCGCTGGTCGGCAATCGCAGTGTCGGCGCAAGCCAGAGCTCGCTCTTCAGCGGTGACTGGCCGGCTGCTGAGGCACATGCCCGCCGAGCGATCGACTGGACGCCATGGTCAGCGGCTCCCTGGCAGCTGCTCGGCGAAGCGCAGCTCGGCCGCGGTGAACTGGCGGGTGCCCGGCACAGCTTCCGCCGGGCGCTCGCGATCGAGCCGCGAAACTGGGAGCTCTGGCTCGACCTGTCGTACGCGACCGGCGGATCAGCTCACGCCGCAGCGATCAGGCGCGCGCTGGCACTGAACCCGCTCGGGTCGCGGACGGGGGAAATCGATCTTGCGTCCAGCCGATAGCTAGCAGTGACCCAGATGGTCCCCGTGGCGGAGATGCTCCGCCACCGCGGCCGTACTGCCGACCGTGATCGTGTGCTCGTTGCCCGGATCTCCGGGCGGCCGGTGGCAGATCTTGTAGCCGTACTGACCGTGACCCGACGTCTCATGCTCGTGCGACGTTTCGTGTCCGCCCCGATCGCCGTCATCTCCGTGGCCATCGTTGCGAACTCGATTGACCGTCCCCGGATGCGAATCGGACTCGTCACCATTCCGGTGACTGATGGCGTAGTGCGGCGTGCTCGCTGGCTGCGCGAGCTTCTTGATGATGGTGACCGGCGCCTTGAACGACGCGTAGCTGACACCGCCGAGTGCGGCGACGGCCCCGAGCAGGACGACGGTCAGCGCAGCGGCGAGCGCGGGCCGACGGAAGTGATTGCGCGCGCGAGTCGGTACGGCGCGAGGTGTGGCGCGAGCAACGAGATCGTCGAAGAACTCTTCGCGGGGCTCGGCGCGGTGGGCGCGCAGCCGACTCTCGAACTCTCTCTGGTTTCTCCACGGGCGCAGCATTGAAGCCTCTATTCGGAGGAAATGTGTAGGTCTAAATAGCGCTCCGGAGCCCCGTTCCTTACACCTCGCCGACGCCCCCGACGAAAGACGAGCGATCGCTGCTCTTCGCCTCCTGAGGTGCCTCCTGCGCCTCGATCTCCGCTCGCAGCCGGTTGCGTGCACGGTGGAGCGCGACTTCGACGGCACCCGTGCTCAGCTCGAGAATTTCGGCGATCCGTCGCTCCTTGAGATCTGCGCCGTACCGGAGAGCGAGGAGGTCTCGATCACGCTCGCTCAATCTGCCAAGAGCTGACTCGAGTGCGATCCGCTCGACGGCTTCGGCCTCGAGGTTCCCGGCCGCTGCGATCTCCGGAGACTCGGCGAGCGTGACCCGGGACGAGAGGTGATGCGAGACACAGCGCCGCGCAATCCCGAGCAGCCAGGTGTCGGGCGCACCACGTGCGGGGTCGAAGCTCGCCCGGTATCGCAAAGCGTTCTCGAGCACCTCGCCCGTCACGTCCTCCGCATCGGGCCCATCCCCGAGCCGATAGGCCACATACGCATAGACCCGACGGAGCGACCGCGCTGGATTCGCCAATGGGTCGCTGCTGAAAATCGCTGGTTCCCCGCTTCGCGGTTCGCGGTTGTTCTCTACGAAGTCAACCTTTAGCAGATGCGCGCGACCTTTTCCGAGCCCCGCGTGATTGGGTCGTGAATTCCTAGACGACCGAATAGTTCAAAAGCGAAACAAGCAAATAGTCTCGGTAAGTCCTCTCCGATCGGTGCGTTGTGGGTCTGCCATTACCCGGCTAGGTTCGGTGATGGCCGCGAACCACGCACTCCTTTGGCGGACACCGGGGCGTCGCGCGGGAGCGGCGGTAGCGATGTCGAAGGTGTGGGTTGAAGGCGACTGAAGAGCTTGCTCTCCGTGATGGACTCGTTCTGCACGACGAGCTGACGCAGAGACTCGACCATCGGACACTCGAGATTCTCGACCGCCGTCGCAAGACCGCCACGATCCGGCGTCGCGGCTGGCTCACCCGTCGCTTCCTGGCCGCCTCGGATGCGGTCGGCCTGGGCGTCGCAATGGCCACCGTCCAGGTCGTGTTCGGAAGCAGCGGCACGACAGACCGTCTGCAGTCGACCGCCGAGATCGGCGTCTTCGCGGCCGTGCTCCCGCTCTGGCTGCTCGCCGCCAAGGTCTACGGCCTCTACGACCATGACGAGCAACGCACCGACCACACGACCGCGGACGATTTCGTCAGCGTCGTGCACATCGTGACCCTCGGAACCTGGACGGTCTTCGTGGTCTCGAGCTTGAGCGGCATCGCCCATCCCGACCTTCGCAAGACGGTCGTCTTCTGGGCTCTTGCGATCGCGCTGATCACGTTCGGGCGAGTGGTCACTCGCGCGTACTGTCGCCGCAGAATTGCGTTCCAGCAGAACGCCGTCATCGTGGGTGCAGGGGACGTCGGCCAACTCCTCGCAAGGAAGTTGCTCGACCATCCGGAGTACGGGATCAATCTCGTCGGGTTCCTGGATGCCGAACCGAAGGACATGGCGGAGGACCTCGAGCACGTGCGCGTGCTTGGTCCGCCGGATCGGCTTCCCGCCGTCGTTCGGTTGCTCGACGTTGAACGGGTGCTGATCGCATTCTCGGCTGCGTCGCACGAAGAGACGCTGGCGGTGATTCGACGGCTGAAGGACCTCGACGTGCAGATCGACATCGTTCCGCGGCTGTTCGAGATCACCGGCCCCAATGTAGGCGTCCACGTCGTCGGAGGCCTGCCGCTCATGGGACTCCCGGCGCTTCACCTCTCGACATCGTCTCTCGCGATCAAGCGGATGTTCGATGTGGTCGTTTCGGGCCTCGGCTTGATCGCGCTCGCACCGTTCTTTGCCTACATCGCGGTCAGGGTGAAGCTCGATTCGCGTGGCCCGGTCTTTTACCGTCACAAGCGGGTCGGACCGAGAGGGCGGGTCATCCGCGTCCTCAAGTTCCGCACGATGCGCACCGCAGACGGAGGTGGTCCCGGCAAGAGCGGAGACGAGCTGCTCGCCGATCTGCTCGCAGATCCCCAGCGTCGCGCCGAGTTCGCGGCGACGCAAAAGTTCGAGAACGATCCTCGGATAACCCGCTATGGGAGGATCCTCCGTCGGCGCTCCATCGACGAGCTTCCTCAACTGGTCAACGTGTTTCGCGGCGACCTGAGCCTGGTCGGGCCGCGGCCGGTCACTGCCGAGGAGCTCTTTCGCTACGGCGAGGACTCCGAGGCTCTCCTCAACGTCCGGCCGGGGATCACCGGCTACTGGCAGGTCAACGGCCGATCCCATCTCAGCTACGAGGAGCGCGTGCGCCTCGACATGGCGTATGTCTTCAGCTGGTCCCTCCGGCTCGATCTGATGATCCTCTCGAAGACGTTGCGCACCGTCGTCGCCGCCAGAGGGGCGTACTGAGCGTGGGCGTCGAGCCGACACCAACACCGACGGATCAAGCGCACGCGGCCGCGCGCGAGTATGTGGGCCTCCTGCGACGCCGGAAGTGGTTGATCCTGCTCGTTGCCCTGGTGGTCCCGGCGCTCGCCGGCGGCCTCTCGCTGCTGCAGCAGAAGCGCTACCAGGCGAATGCAGAGGTTCTCCTGACGCACCAGGATCTCGCGGCGAGCCTCCTTGGCCTGCCCGACCCGAACGCGGCCGTGGATCCGACGCGGCTCGCCGAGACGCAGGCCTCACTCGCCCGGTCCCCTGTCGTCGCCGAATGGACGCTCCGCGCAGCCGGTATCCGAGATCGAACGGCGCAGCAATTCCTCCGTCAGTCGCATGTCACGCCGCGAACGAACGAGGATCTGCTCGACTTCGCGGTCGACGATCCGAAGCCGGCCGTGGCGGTCAAGCTGGTCAACGCGTACGCACACCAGTACCCGCGTTACCAACTCGCGCTGGCGAACAAGGCGCTCACCGGAGCAAAGGCAGACGTCGACCGGCAGATAGCCGCGCTCCAGGGCAACTCCCACGCCGATGCCGGCTTGTACGGCTCGCTGCTCGAGAAGCGCAAGGAGCTTGCGACGCTCGCAGCGCTCCAGACGACCTCGGCGCTGCCCTCACGTGTGGCGGATTCGGCGAGCCAAGTGCAGCCGCGCCCGCTCCGAAATGCGGTCATCGGGCTTGTGGTCGGTCTCCTGCTCGGCATCGCCCTCGCCCTGCTGCGCGACGCACTCGACGCGCGCGTCCGCTCGGTCGAGGAGATCACCGAGCGACTCGGGGTGCCGCTGCTCGGACGGCTCGCTTCACCGCCTGCGCGGTCCTCCCAGTCCTTCAGCGTCATGACGCTCGCAGAGCCGCACAGCTGGCAGTCGGAGTCCTTCCGCACGCTGCGGACCAACATCGACTTCACCAACCTCGACCGCGAAGCGGTGACGATCATGGTTACGAGCGCCGTCGAGAGCGAAGGCAAGACGACGACTGCGGCCAACCTGGCGGTGGTCGCGGCACATACCGGCCAACGCGTCATTTTCGTCGATCTCGACCTGAGACGGCCGACCGTCCACGAGTTCCTCGCCACCCCGAGCTTCCCGGGAATCACGGACGTCTGTCTTGCCTCGGCAACGCTCGACTCGGCGCTCGTCCCGGTCGCGCTTTGGCCGCCGAGTGCGGACGCGATGAACAGGGACGGCGTCTACGACGAACGCTCGCTGGAGGTTCTCTCCGCGGGCACGCGACCGCCCAGCATCGGGGAGTTCATGAACGCCCGGGCGTTGGGCGAGATCCTGCTCGAGCTTCGTGAGCGCGCCGACCTTGTCCTGATCGACACCCCGCCACTCCTGCGGGTCGGCGACGCATTGGCGCTCAGCGCGTCCGTCGACGCGGTCCTGCTGATCGCACGGTTCAAGGTCGTGACCCGCCCCATGCTCGCCGACGTCCGCCGTCTCCTCGAACGGTCCCGCACACCCGTGCTCGGCGTCGTCGTCACCGGAACCGACCCGCTCGACGGCTACGGGTACAAGTACAGCTACGACCAGGCCGAGAACCGGAGCGTGTCGGGTCTGTCCGCGAGGATGCGTGCGCGCTAGTGGCGGTAGCCCAAGCGCACGCGGCACGCGCGGCAACCGTCAGCCCTCCTACGGTCGTCGTCCTCCACAGCACCTTCGCGTGGCTCCCGATCACCGAGACGTGGATCTACGGACAGCTCGCATCCGCGGGACCGCGCGTTCGCTCCGTCGTCGTGGCCGAATCTCGCGTTCGGAGCGATGCACCGAGACTCGACCGACTGTTCGTCGCGGACGACGAGCGCATCCGCTACGCCCGCGACCGCCTGCTGCGCAAGACGCGCATCCGTCGCCATCTGAGCGTGCTGGCGCGCGCGCACCACGAGCAGCGACCCGACGTGCTCCACTCCCACTTCGCTCATGTCGGCTGGGGGAACGCCGAGTTCGCGCGCCGTCACGGGCTTCCGCACGTCGTCTCGGCGTACGGCGCGGATCTGACGATGCTGCCGACGATCGAGCCGGTGTGGCGGCGGCGCTACCACGAGCTCTTCGCCGGCGTCAGCGCACTCCTGTGCGAAGGGCCGCAGATGGCCGAGACGGCGGTCGCGCTCGGCTGCCCGGCAGAACGCGTGCGCATCCACGGCCTCGGCGTCGATCTCGGCCGCATCCCCTTTCGACCGCGGATGCGGCAGTCTGGCCAGCCGCTCCGCGTCCTGATGGCCGGGTCATTCCGCGAGAAGAAGGGCATCCCCTACGGGATCGAGGCGCTGACGCTCCTGCAACAGAGCGGTATCGAGGTCGAGCTCACGCTCGTCGGAAACGTGACCCGTGATCGTGACGAGGCGGAGTGGCTGCGGATCCGCGCCGCTCTGTCCGGCTTCAGCCACACCGCCCGCCTGCTCGGCTTCATGTCCAGCGGTGCGCTGCTGGAGGAATCGCTGCGGCATCACGTCTTCCTCTCGCCGAGCGTGACCGCGTCCGACGGCGATGCGGAGGGAGGTGCGCCGGTGACGGTGATCGAGATGGCCGCTTCGGGGATGCCGGTCGTGGCGACCACCCATTGCGACATCCCGAATGTGCTCGGTGAGCCGAATCGAACGCTCCTCGTTCCCGAGCGCGACCCGCAGGCGCTGGCGGGCGCGCTCGAGACGCTGACGAAGAGCGACTGGTGTGAGCTCGTGTCTGCGAACCGCGTGCTCGTCGAGCGGAACCACGACCTGGCGCGACAGTCGGCTCGCCTCGAGCAGCTGTACCGCGAGGCCGTCAGTGGGTGAGCAGACGACAATCGTGGCCTTCCCGGCGCGGAAGATCGCCGAGTGGGAAAGCTACGGCGCCTGGGGGCGCGATGCCCACCTTCTGCAGGCGTTCGTATCTGCCCTCGGCCCCCAAAACACTCGAGTCGTGGTCGTCGATCGAGCGCGCCGCTGGGAACACGCGGCTCCGCGACGCGCCTTCGTCGGCAGCATCGTGGTCGAGACCGTTCCCCATCCGGTCGAGCTTCCGC
>DATBDB010000081.1:0-18256 GCA_036270155.1 Gaiellaceae bacterium | reverse complement strand
TCCCGGCGGCCTCCGCGAGCGCACGCTCCGGGAGCAGCTCGACCGGCAGCCGACCGAGGTGCTGCGCAAGGCCGTCAAGGGGATGCTCCCCCGGAACAAGCTCGGCCGCGCCCAACTGACCAAGCTGAAGATCTACGCCGGACCTGAGCATCCGCACGAGGCCCAGGAACCGACTACCCTCGAGGTGTAAATGGCGACTCCCGCTCAATATCTCGGCACCGGCAAGCGCAAGACCTCCGTCGCGCGCGTGATCCTGCGTCCCGGCGACGGCGACACCTGGATCAACGGCAAGAAGATCGAGGAGTACTTCCCGCGCCAGGTGCACCGGATGCTCGCGACCGCGCCGCTCAAGACGGCGGGGCTCGAGGGCCAGTACGACCTGCGTGTCCGCCTCCACGGCGGCGGCCCGTCGGGCCAGGCAGGCGCGATGCGCCACGGGATCGCCCGTGCGCTCGTCGAGGTCGACCCTGAGCTTCGCGTGCCGCTGAAGCGCGCTGGCTTCCTGACGCGTGACGCACGCATCGTGGAGCGCAAGAAGGCCGGTCTGCACAAGGCGCGCAAGGCGCCGCAGTTCAGCAAGCGGTAACTCCCCGCTTCATGGCCAGGAAGTACTTCGGCACCGATGGGGTGCGTGGCGTCGTGGGCGAGTTCTTGACGCCCGAGCTCGTCGAGCGCCTCGGGAGAGCGGCGGCGACGTGGACGGGCGCCTCGAAGGTCTTCATCGGACGGGACACGCGCGCGTCGGGTCGTGATCTCGAAGAGGCGTTCGCGCGCGGCGTGATCTCGGTGGGCGGCGACGCGATCCTCGGCGGTGTCCTGCCGACGCCGGCCGTTGCCTTGCTCGCGCTCGACCTCGGCGTCGTGATCTCGGCGTCGCACAACCCGCCGGAGTACAACGGCGTCAAGTTCTTCGACTCCCAGGGCCACAAGCTGTCCGATGCGTCCGAGGAGCAGATCGAGGAGCTCCTCGTCGCCTCGCCGGGCATCGACCAGGGGAAGATCGAGCGGATCGAGGTCGCAACCGACTCGTACCTGCAACACATCCTCGAGCGCTTCGGCTCGGACCTCAAGGGGCTACGAATCGTCGTCGACTGCGCGAACGGGGCGTATTCGGGCCTCGCTCCGCACGCCTTCGAGCGGTGCGGGGCCGAGGTGCAGGCAATCGCCGACGCACCCGACGGCAACAACATCAACGTCGGCTGCGGGGCGACCGACCTCGCGCTGTTGCAACAGACCGTGGTCGAGGGCGGTTACGACCTTGGGATTGCGTTCGACGGCGACGGAGACCGCATGCTGGCCGTAGATGAGAACGGCGCGGCAATCGACGGCGACCAGATCATCGCGATCCTGGCGCTCGACCAGGAGGTCGACCAGGTGGCGGTCACTGTGATGACGAACCTCGGCTTCCACGCGCTGATGCGCGAGCGCGGCATCACCGTGCACACGACGGACGTCGGCGACCGCTACGTGCTCGAGGCGCTGCAGCGTGAGGGCGCGCTGCTCGGCGGTGAGCAGTCCGGACACGTCATCTATCTCCGTGACCACGTGACCGGCGACGGCCTGGCCGCCGGCCTGCTGCTCTGCGGCGCCCTGAAGGGCCGCAAGCTGAGCGACGTCGCGTCCGTCATGTCGCGCTGGCCGCAATGCAAGGAGAACGTCCGCGTCGAGGACAACGAGCTGCCGGCGGCCGTCCTCGACGAGGTGGAGCGGCTCAACGACGCCTGGAACGGCCAGGGCCGCATTCTCGTGCGCCCGTCGGGCACAGAGCCCCTGATTCGGGTGCTTGCGGAGGCCGAAAACGCGGAGGTCGCGGCAGAGGCCTGTGCTAGCATCGCTGCACTCGTCCGACGAGAGCTCGGCTAGTTCACCGCCCCACCAAGGGACGGGCCCGCGGCCGGGCTTTTGCGTTTTATTGGAGACTTTTCGCGGCAATTTCCGGCATTTGACCGGGTAGAGAAGGAGGCTCCGAATGTGCGGGATCATCGGATACGTCGGCAGTCGGTCTTCCAGGCCGCTGCTTCTCCAGGGGCTCAAGCGTCTGGAATACCGCGGCTATGACTCGGCCGGGATCGCATTGCTCGAAGAGGGTGGGCTCGAGTACGTCCGCGCGGTCGGGAACCTCCAGTTCCTGAAGGACGCTGCGGAGTCGAACGTCTCGACGTCGACCACGGGACTCGGGCACACCCGCTGGGCCACGCACGGCGGCGTCACCGAGGAGAACGCACATCCACTGACCGCCTGTGACGACGAGAAGCTGGCGATCGTGCTCAACGGGATCGTCGAGAACTACCGCGAGCTGCGCGAGGATTTGCAAAACGCGGGGCACCAGTTCACGTCCGAGACCGACGCCGAGGTCGTCGCGCACCTCCTCGAGGACGCCTATGAGGGCGATCTCGTCGCAGCCGTGCGCACGGTGTACGGCCAGCTCGAAGGCCACTTCACCTTCGTCGTGATCCATCACGACCACCCGAACCACCTCGTCGGCGTGCGCCACCAGACGCCGATGGTCGTCGGCCTAGGCGAGGGCGAGAACTTCCTCGCGTCGAACCTGGCAGCGTTCCTCGCGGAAACGCGCCGCGTGCAGTTCCCCGACGACGGCGACGTCGCCTCGGTCACGCCGGCAGGTGTCGACTTCGTCCGCTTCGACACCGGCGAGGCCGTCGAGCACGACGTGCTCGAGGTCGACTGGGACGACGACGCAGCAGAGCGCTCGGGCTACGAGACCTTCATGCTCAAGGAGATCTTCGAGCAGCCGGAGGGCGTCGCCGAGACGATCGGCGACCGGGTCCGCCACGGCAACCTCGTGCTCGACGGCCTCGGCATGACCGAAGAGGAGCTGCAGCACCTCAAGCGCATCGTGATCGTCGCGTGCGGCACCTCGTATCACGCAGGCGTCGTCGGTCGCTACGCGATCGAGGAGTGGGCACGCGTTCCGGTCGAGCCCGACGTCGCGAGCGAGTGGATCTACCGCAACCCCGTTGTCGACCCCGGCACGCTCGTGATCGGCATCTCGCAGTCGGGCGAGTCCCGCGACACGATCCAGGCGATGAAGCTGGCGCGTGCGAAGGGTGCGCGCACCGTCGCGATCACGAACATGATGGGCTCACAGATCACCCGCGAGGTCGACTCAGTGCTCTACACGCGCACCGGGCTCGAGGTCGGTGTCGCCGCTTCGAAGACCTTCACCGCGCAGATCGCTCTGCTGTTTCTCGTCGGCCTGAAGCTCGCGCAGTGCCGCGGCACGATGCCGAAGGAAGAGCAGGAGTTCATCATGGACGAGCTCTATGACCTGCCGAACAAGATGCAGCGCTTCCTCGACGACGACCACCCGATCGAGGACGTCGCGCAGCGGTACTTCAACGAGCCCTTCTTCCTCTACCTTGGCCGCCATATCGGCCTGCCGGTCGCGCTCGAGGGCGCGCTGAAGCTGAAGGAGATCTCCTACATCCCGACCGAGGCGTACTCGGCCGGGGAGATGAAGCACGGCCCGATCGCGTTGCTCGAGGAGGGGACGCCCGTGGTCGTCGTCGCGACTGCGACCCACGTCTACGACAAGATCGTCTCGAACATCCAGGAGACGCGGGCGCGCGGTGCGCACGTGATCGCGATCGCGACCGACGGCAACGAGGACATCCAGCACCACGCCGACGACGTCATCTTCGTCCCCCAGTCACCTGCGTTCCTGCAGGCGGCGCTGGCGATCCTGCCGCTCCAGCTCCTTGCCTACCGCATTGCACGGCTGCGTGGCTTGAACGTCGATCAGCCGCGCAACCTCGCGAAGACCGTCACGGTCGAGTAAGCGCCACCACCCGAAACGGGGATGGCGGCCGCTGTATCGCCTGCCACGATCTGGGGTGGAACGCTTACTGCGTGCGTTGCCCTCTCCTGTGACGGGGCGGCCGACTCGGGTGCCGCAGCCCCGGTCAGGCCGCCCCGTTTCAGTTAGGCCGCTTCAGTTAGGCCGCGAGTTGCTCGCCGGACACGACGTCGAGCGCCGTCTCGACGAACGCGCGGGCGGCCGGCGAGTGGTACCGGTCGCGGTGCCGGGCGACGGAGATCATTCGCGGCGGGAGGCGATTCCCGAGCTCGATCACGGTCACCCGAGGATCGGAGGCGTCGACCGTCAGCCGCGGCATGACGGCGCTCGCGATGCCGGCGGCGATCATCCCCTGCACCGTGCCGTTGTCGTCGGTGCGGAAGGTGAAGTTCGCCTCGCACCCGATCGCGCGCAGAGCTGACTCGAAGGGATCCATCGAGCGGCACGCGCGGAAGCCGATCAGCGGCTCCGCCGCGATCTCGGCGAGCGTGGGCGGGCTCGTCACTTTCGCGAGAGGCGAGCCGTTTGCGACGACGAGCACGTACGGATCGCGCAGCAACTCAATCGTCTCGAGCGGCTTGTCGCCGAACGGAGGCAGCACGAAGGCGACGTCCAACTCGCCGCGCTCGACCATGCTCGCGAGCTCCTCATCGCTGTCGCGCTCCTCGAGCATCACTGTGATCTGCGGCCACTGATCGCGGAACCGGCGCATGATGTCCGGCAGGAGGCGGGCCCCGACCGATTGGAACGTCCCGACCCGCAGCACGCCCGCCTCGCCGCTGCGCAGGGCATGCAGGTCGGCCTGCGCGGCCTGGAGGCGCGCGACGATCGAGTCCGCGTGGCGGAGGAGGAGGTGGCCGGCCTCGGTCAGCGACACGGGGCGAGGGCCGCCCGGGCGCTCGACGAGCTTCTCGCCGATGATCTTCTCGAGCATCTGGATCTGCTGGCTGATCGCCGACTGCGTGTAGCCGAGCCGTTCCGCGGCACGGCCGAAGGAGCCTGCCGAGGCGACCGCCTGCAGGGCGGCGAAGTGACGAAGCTCGACACCCAGCCATGAACTGCCCGGCCATGAACTGTCCTGGCGACTATCAGGTTCCATGATCGATACCCACGCTATCACGATTTGTGGTGATAGTCCCTGCTGGGCATGCTGTTGCCATGACCGCATTGCTCGTCCTCATCGTGATTCTCGCGTTCTTCGCGCTGGCCGCCCGTTTCGGGGCCGACTCCCGCGTCGACCGCCCCGGCCGCCAGTTTTAGCCCCGCGCGCGCTCGATCCTGTTCGCTTTCCCAACCAGGATCAAGAGACACGCGGGCCTAATCGGTCGGGGTAACGCATGTACCTGGTTCACACACCGACCCAGGTTCGAGCGATACCCTGAGGGGGTATGTGGATCGTTGACGGCCTATTGAACGCCGCCCGCATGGCCTGGGAGGTCTGGTGGGCGCTGATTCTCGGCTTCGCGCTCTCCGGCATCGTGCAGGCCTGGGTGCCGCGCGAGCGCCTCGAGCGCACGCTCGGCGGCCGTGGACTGCATGAGGTCTCGTTCGCGACGGCGCTCGGCGCTGCGTCCTCCTCCTGCTCGTACGCCGCAATCGCGATCGCGAAGTCGCTGTTCCAGAAGGGAGCGAGCCTTGTCTCGGCGATGGCATTCCAGTTCGCCTCGACGAATCTCGTCTTCGAGCTCGGGCTCGTGCTCTGGCTCTTCCTCGGCTGGCAGTTCACGCTCGCGGAGTTCGTCGGCGGCATCGTGCTCATCCTTCTGATGTGGCTCGCGCTCAGCGTGTTTGTCTCGCGGCGCGAGGAGGAAGCGGTGCGCGCCCACGCCGTCGAGGCGGAAACGGGCCACGCGCATCACTCGGCGAGCGGTTCCAAGCCGTTCTCGGTCCAGGGCTGGTCGGACGTCGCGCACAACTTCCGCGGCGACGTACAAATGCTCTGGAAAGAGCTCATCGGGGGGTTCCTGATCGCCGGCTACGTCTCGCTCCTGCCGATGGGCTTCTTCAACGGGCTCTTCATCACGCACGCCTGGGCGCCGTTGCGGATCGCCGAAAACGTGATTGTCGGCCCGATCGTCGCGGCGCTCGCCTTCGTCTGCTCGATCGGGAACATCCCGCTCGCTGCCGTGCTCTGGTCGGGCGGCATCTCGTTCGGCGGCGTGATCGCGTTCATCTTCGCCGACCTGATCATTCTCCCGATCGTCAACGCCTACCGGAAGTACTACGGAGCGCGCTGCGCGGCGCTGCTGACCGGGGTGATGTTCGCCGCAATGGTGGTCGCAGCACTGATCGTCGACGGGCTGTTCTCGCTCGTCGGTGTCGTCCCGACGCACCGGCCCTCGATCGAGTCGATCGCCGAACGCCCGGTGACGTGGAACTACACATCGGTGCTCGACGTGATCTTCGGCATCGTCTTCGTCGCGCTGATCGCGCTCACGCTGCAGCGCGGCGCCAAGGACCCGGTGTGCGGCATGACGGTCGACCGGAACGCCGGCGCCCCGACGTCGGAGCGGGACGGGCGCACCTTCTACTTTTGCGGCGAGCACTGCAAGCACACCTTTGACGCGAACCTGGAGGCTCACACATGACGTACGGCTACGTCCGCAGCGACCAAAAAACGGCGCTGCTCAAGCGACTGAAGCGCATCGAGGGACAGGTGCGCGGCCTCCAGAACATGATCGACGAGGAGCGGTACTGCATCGACATCCTCACCCAGGTCTCTGCGACGAGGGCTGCGCTCGACGGCGTCGCGCTCGGCGTAATGGAGGACCATGTCCGCCACTGCGTCCGCGAGGGAGGCGACGAGAAGGTCGACGAGCTGATGGGTGCCGTCGAGCGGCTGGTTCGCTCGCGCTGACGCGGGCCGTCAGGAATCGCGGAGGTACGCGTCCGAGCCGTCGAGCCAGTCCTCGCGTGGCGGGCAGAAGATGTCCACGTCGAGCGTCTGCACGAGTGCCTCGGCCCTGTGCGGGAGGTTGGAAGGGATGTGCAGCACCTCGCCGGCGTGCACGTCGATCATCTCCGACTCGTCTTCGCCGAGCCAGAAGCGCAGCGTCCCCTCGAGGATGTAGGTGAGCTGTTCGTTCTCGTGCGCGTGGGTGGGCACGACGGCGCCCGCGTCGAGGTAGACGTGGGCCAGCATCATCCGGTCGGTGGAGATCAGCCGCCGGTGCAGGTCCGGCTTCAGCGCCTCCTTCGGCAGATCGTCCCAGCGGTAGTGCTTGGCGTTCACGGTGCTCCTCCCAGTTCGACGAGTAGCGATCCTTGCACCTCTACGAGGCGCTCGCGCGTCGCTGCCAGCGCTCGGCCCAGCCCTCGCGCGTGAGGGCCGAGATGATCGCGCGGCGCACGAGCCGCCCGTCGCGGGCGCGGCCGAGCAGGTGCACGCGCAGCGGCGTGTCGCCGAGTTGGAGTTCCAGGCTCGTTTCGGTCCCGGGGAGGCTGCGCTCCTCGCGCACGACGTAATCGCCGCGGACGTCGGGGCGCTCGCTGAGCCGCACATCCCATGCGACGACCTTTGGCTCGGCCGTCCAGGCGAGTGTGAACGCATCGCCGCGGCGCTCGCGGCGGATGTCCATGTTCCCGGTGATCGTTGGCTTCGTCCGCAGGGCGAGCGGCCGCGCGAGGGTGGGAGGTGGCGCGGGCTGTTGGGGTGTCGGAGGACCGGCGATCAGCGCCCGCGCCCGTTGCACGGACACGATGCGTGCCAGTTGCTTCAGCGCGCGCTCGGTGTCGCCGCCTGCGGCGCGGATCCGCGCCTCGAAGGCCGAGGTGTCGAGCTCGCCGCCGTTTGCGACGCGCTTGCGCGCCTCATCGATGATCTTCGCGTGCTCGGACACGCGGGGAGCGTAACCGCGTCGCGTGATCAGCCCGCGTAGGCGCGCCTGCGGCGCGTCGGGGGGTCGACGAGCAGCCGGTCGAGCACGTCGAGGAACTGGGAGACGTTGACCGGCTTCGTCAGATACGCGTCGGCGCCGGCCTCGAGCAGCCGGTTGATGTTCCGCGAGGTCGAGTCGGCGCTGAGAATGATCACCGGCACGTCGCCGGTCCGAGCCCGCGCACGCAGGCGGCGGAGGACCTCCTCGCCCGCCAGGTCGGGCAGGTTGAGGTCGAGTAGGAGCACGTCGGGGCGCTGGTACTCGGCGAGCGCCGACCCGTCGAGCCCGTTCGTCGCTGTCCGCAGCGTGAGGCCCGGCCGGAGCTCCCGGAGCACCCCCTGGATCAGGCGGAGGTTCTCCTCGGTGTCGTCGATGTACAGGACATCTCCCGCAGTGGCTGGGCGCGTCGCCGGGCTGCCGCCGGCCGGGACGGTGCCGTGGGCGTCCGCGAGCGGAAGCTCGACGGTGAAGGTCGTGCCGCTCCCGATCGTGCTGGTCACGCTGATCGAGCCGCCCATCGCCTCGACGAGGCCCTTCGTGACGACCAGGCCGAGGCCGCTGCCGGGGACGCTCCCGTGCTCGGCTCCGAGGCGTTCGAAGGGGGTGAAGAGGTGCTCGAGCTTCTCGGGTGCGATTCCCGCACCGGTGTCGGTGACCGCGATGCTGACCATCCCGAGCCCGGTCTCGGAGACGTCGATCGTGACGCTGCCGCCTTCGCTGTTGTACTTGATCGCGTTTGCGACCAGGTTCAACAGCACCTGCTTGAGTCGCATCGGGTCCGCGAGGGCGCGGCGTGCAATTCGCGTTCCGGGGGTGCGCCCGAGGCGGACGCCGCGTTCCGCACCGAGCGGCGCGACAAGGTCGAGCACGTCGTCGACCGCGCGTTGCGCATCGACGGGCTCGGTCGCGAGCATCATCTTGCCGGCCTCGATCCGCGAAACCTCAAGCAGCTCGTTGACGATCGCGAGCAAGTGTCGTCCACCGTCGAGCACGTAGCCGGACCACGAACGGCGCCTCACGTCTGCCTCGTCGCGATGGATCAGCTCTGCGAATCCCATGATCGCGGCGAGCGGCGTGCGCAGCTCATGGCTCATGTGTGTCAGGAAGCGGCTCTTGGCTTCGTTCGCGCGTTCGGCTTCGTCCTTCGCGCGGCGCACCGCCTCATGCGTGTTGACTGTCGCGGTCAGGGTGTTGATCTCGCTGGTCAGCGCCCGCACTTCGGCGGGGCCCGTCACCGCGAGAGGCTGGTCGTAGTTGGAGACGGCTGCCTTGACGCCCACGCCGAGTGCCTTCATCGGCCCGACGATGCGCCGGTACACGAGGATCGTCGCCAGCAGGATCACGGTGAGCGACGAGAGCACGATCAGCAGCTGACGATTGCGCAAGTTCCCACCGGCCGCCAGCGCGGCGGCCTTGTCCTCGCCGACGAAGAGCTTCCACGAGGTTCCAGGAACGGCCGCCGACGCATAGATGCGCTTGACGCCGTTCAGGTCCCGCGCCTCACCTGCGCGCGTGCCCGCGGCCGAAGCGCCGATCGAAGCGCCGGGCTCGATCGAGCGAGACACGACCGTCTGCTTGGAGCCGGTGACGATCATGAACTCGGGGCTTGTCGGCCCGCCGTACACCGACGCGAGGGCGGGCGAGAGCGACGCGAGGTCGGCAAACGCGGCGATCACGACCTTGCCGTCGGTCGACGGCATGGCGTAGAGCATCGCCGGGCGTCCGGTCGCCCGGTCGAGTTGGGGCGCGCGGAACGTGGGGCCGGAGACCGCCGATGCGAGCCACGTCTCCCCCGCATAGCCCGAGAGCTTGCCCTGGACGCGCGCCCGTGACGAGCAGACGGTGGCGCCGCTGGGAGTGACGACGTCGAGGTGGTCGAACGCCGTGCCGCCGGGGCCACTGAACGTCAGGGCGCAGCCGGCCTGATGGGTAGCGGCCTGCCCGACCGCAGGATTCGCGGCCAGCTGGCCGGCGGTCGCCCGGATCAGCGCGAGCTGCTCGCCTAGCTTCTTCGAGGCTCGATCAGCGGTGAACCCCGCCGCCGAACGCGCCTGGCTGCGAGCATCGCGGCTCGACTGTGAGGACACGTAGACGGTGCTCGCGGCCGCTGAGCACGCGAAAATCGCGATCAGGAACGCGAAGTAGTACGAGAACGGCACTCCGCCGGCAGCGGAGCCCGTCCCGTCCGATCGGGGGCTGCCCGAAGCCATGAGCACAGTTAACTACAGTTTTCGGAAGCACCCGGTTTTCCTTTAGTCCTCAATCGTCGGCAGTCCCCCGGAGGCGCTTCGTCTGGCCCCGGCGCTTCTTCTCCTGGAGCCGCCGTTCCTTCGACGCCATGGTGGGCTTCGTCGCCTGGCGCTTGCGCCGCACCTTCGTCGCGTCGCGCAGCTGCGCGAGCACGCGGTCGGTTGCGAGCTCACGGTTGCGCAGCTGCGAGCGCTCGTCCTGCGCGGCCGCCCGCACGACCGGGCCGAGCTTCGCCAGCACGCGCTTCTTCTCCGCCGGAGTAAGCGCCGCCGACTCCTCGACGTCGAACAGCGCCTCCGCGCGCGTCGAGCTCTTCTGCGCGTGCTGACCGCCAGGCCCGCTCGAGCGGGAGAACCGGAAGGCGATCTCGGACCGAATAGACTCGACGTCCATGGCGGCAATTCTCCTGGACGTGGACGGCGTCCTGCACGTTTCAGGCGCGCCCATTGCCGGAGCGGCCGCCGCTGTGCGCCGGTTGCGCGCCGACGGGCACCGGATTCGGTTCGTTTCGAACACCACAACGCGCTCACGCGCTCAGGTCGGCGAGCAGCTGCGAGGGATGGGGATCGAGGTCGAGGACGAGGAATTGCAGACGACCGGGTTGGTCGCGGCCCGCGTCTTGGAGGGCAAGCGCGTGCTCGCGCTGACGATGCCCGGTCTCCTCGACGACCTCGAAGGCCTCCAGCTCGTCGGCATGAACGTCGAGGCGGTCCTCCTCGGCGGCGCCGACGAAGGCGAGGAGACGGGACGCGTCTTCTCGTACCTCAACCTCAATCGCGCCTTTCACGAGCTCGAGGCCGGCGCCGACCTCTACTGCCTGCACAAGAACCGCTGGTGGCAGACCGCCGACGGCGCGCGGCTCGACGCGGGCGCCTTCGTTGCGGGGCTCGAGTACGCCGCGGACATCGAGGCGACGGTGCTCGGCAAGCCGAGTAACGCCTACTTCGCCGCGGCGCTCGACGCGCTCGATGCGGAAGCCGGGCTCACGTGGATGGTCGGCGACGATCTCGAGACCGACATCGTCGGAGCGCACAAGCACGGCATGAAGACATTGCTCGTGCGCACCGGGAAGTTTCGGCCCGACGAGGTAGAGCGCTCGCAGGTGCAGCCGGATGGGATCGTCTCCTCGATCGCCCAGCTCCCCGACTGGCTGGAGAACAACTCATAAAAGTCGGCGTCGACCTGATCGAGATCGAGCGGATCCGCCGGGCGCTCGCCCGTCACGGAGAGGACTTCAAGGAGCGGTGCTTCACGGAGGCCGAGCGCGCCTATTGCGACTCGAAGCCGAACCCCCCGCAGCACTACGCGGGCCGCTTCGCCGCCAAAGAGGCGGTTGGCAAGGCGCTCGGCTCCGGCGTCTACTTCACCTGGAAGGAGATCGAGGTGCGCGGGCGCCCGAAGCCGGGCGTCTTCCTCTCGGGTCGCACCGCCCAGTGGGCGGTGAAGGTCGGCGCGGGGAAGATCGAGCTGTCGATGACGCACTCGCGCGAGCTCGCGGCTGCGGTCGCCGTCGTGCTGGAGGCCGAATGAGGGCCGACGTAGGCTTGACGGAGTCGGAATGAGACCAGTGCCGCTGCTGACCGCGGACGAGACGCGGCGCGCCGAGGAGGCCCATCAAGGCCCACTGGAAGAGCTGATGGAGCGCGCGGGCGCCGCCGTCGCGGAGGTGGTGCTGCGCCAGTTCCCCGGCAGCGTGACGGTTGTCTGCGGCAAGGGGAACAACGGCGGGGACGGCAAAGTGTGCGCGCGCGTCCTGAAGGCGGCAGGCCGTGAGGTTCTCGTCGTCGACGGCGTCGGCGATCTCGGTGCGCCCGATGTGATCGTCGATGCGCTGCTCGGTATCGGCCTGCGCGAAGCGCCGCGCGAGGACGCTGCGCGGATGATCGAGCGGATCAACGCGACCGGCCGTCCCGTCGTCGCTGTCGACGTCCCGTCGGGCGTGAACGCCTCGACTGGCGAAGTCCCGGGTGTCGCGGTGCGTGCGACGACGACGGTGACCTTCGGTGCGGCGAAGGTCGGGCTGGCGATCGCGCCGGGCCTCTTCTATGCGGGCTCCGTGCACATCGCGCCGATCGGGCTGCGGCCGCGCGAGCACGAGCACGCTCTCGTTCCTGCCTCGGCGCTGCTCGAAGTGCCGCGCAAGAGGCGCGACTCGACAAAGTACACGGCCGGATCGGTGCTGGTGGTCGGCGGCTCTCGCGGGCTGACCGGCGCGCCGATGCTCACCGCGCGTGCCGCCTTCCGGGCCGACGCCGGCTACGTCGCCGTCGCCGCGCCGGAGTCGGTGCTGCCGGTGCTGGAGACGTCGCTGCTCGAGGTTGTGAAGCGCCCGCTGCCCGAGGACTCCGGGGGTCGTCTCCTGCCGCGTTCCGCGGATGCGATCCTCGAGGCCGCGCAGAAGGCGAGCGCCGTCGCGATCGGACCCGGTCTCGGCCGCAGCGACGGCACCGTCGAGCTCGTGCGGATCCTGCTCGAGCAGCTGACGCTGCCGGTGGTGCTCGACGCCGACGCGCTGTGGGAGCTCGAGCCGTTCGCGCGGCAGGCGCCGACCGTGCTGACCCCGCACTCCGGCGAGCTTGCCCGGCTCCTCGGGGCCGAGAGCCGCGAGATCGATGCCCACCGGCTCGACTCGGCCCGTCGCGCAGCCTCGCGCTTCGGCGCCGTCGTCCTGCTGAAGGGCGCCGACACGATCGTCGCCGCGCCGCGTGAGGGCGTGCTCGTCGCGACCTACGGCACACCGGCGCTTGCGACCGCGGGGACGGGCGACGTGTTGACCGGCATCGTCGCGGCCTTCCTCGCCAAGGGCATGGATGCGCGCTTCGCCGCCGCCACCGCGGCGGTCGCGCACGGCGTCGCCGCCGAGCTGGCCGAGCCGCAGCCGGGCCTGATCGCGTCCGACCTACTGCCGGCGCTCCAGCGCGCGCTCGCCGGCCACGGCTTGCAGCGCGCACCGTTGCAATGAGAAGTGAAATCACCATCGACCTGGGCGCGCTACGACGCAACGTCAAGACGCTGCTGCGCGCGCTCGACGGTGCCGAGCTCTGGGCGGTGGTGAAGGCCGACGCGTACGGGCACGGGGCCGTCGACTGTGCGGACGCTGCGCTTGCGGCGGGCGCGACGACGCTCTGCGTCGCGACCGTGCCGGAGGCGCTCGCGCTGCGCGGTGAGATCCCGACCGCGCGTATCCTCGTGCTCGGCCCGACGTCGAGCCGCGAGGTGGCGCAGGCACGCGATGCCGGCCTCGCGCTCGTCGTCTCGGCGCACGACATCCCCGAGGGCGTCGCCGTGCATGTGAAGCTCGACACCGGCATGGGGCGGTGGGGCACCTCCGAGCTGCCGTCGCTCTCACGCGAGGTCGTCGGCGTGATGACGCATCTCGCGACCGCGGACAGCGACCCCGACTTTGCGGCCGTGCAGATCGAGCGCTTCCGGCAGGCGACCGATCCGCTCTCCCACCTCACGCGCCACGTCGCAAACAGCGCTGCGGCGCTTCGCCTGCCCGAGGCGCGGTTCGACGCGGCCCGCTGCGGGATCGCGCTGTACGGGCTCTCGCCCTTCGGCACCGACCCGGGCGAGGACGGGCTGGAGCCGGTGCTCTCGTGGACGAGCGAGATCGCGCAGTCGAACCTGCTGCACGCCGGCGAGTCGACGGGATACGGGCGGCGGTTCGTCGCCGAGCGGGACACGTGGATTGGCATCGTGCCGCTCGGCTACGCGGACGGCTTTCGCCGCGACCTCACCGGCACCGAGGTTCGGGTCGGCGGCGAGCGGCGGCGTGTGATCGGGGCCGTGTCGATGGACGCGACCGCGGTCGAGCTCGATCGCGAGCTGCCGCCGGGGACACCGGTGACGATCGTCGGCCACGGCATGCCGCTCGAGGAGCACGCGCGGGTAGCCGACACGATCACCTATGAGCTGGCCACACGCATCAACACCTCGCCGACGCGCGCGCGGCGCGTGATCACCGACTCATGACCGGGAACGCCGAGCGGCGCGCGACGCTGCAGCGGGAGCGCGCCGCTGCACTCGCCGAGCGGCTCGAGCAGGTGTTGAAGTTCGACGGCGACGAACGCGCGCTCGACGTCGGCGCCGGCACGGGCGCGCTCGCTTTCGCGCTCGCCCCGCGCGTGCGGGAGGTGGTCGCGGTCGAGCTCGACGAGGAGCTCGCCGACCGGGCGCGCGCGGATGCTCCTGCGAACGTCGAGGTACTGGTCGCAGACGGTGAGCACCTGCCCTTCGAGCGGGCATCGTTCGACTTCGGGGGCACGCTGCTGACGCTGCACCACACGCCGAGGCCGGAGCTGCTGGTCGCCGAGCTGACGCGTGTCACGCGGCCGGGCGGGACGATCCTGGTCGTCGACCAGCTCGCACCAGCGGATCCGCTTGTGGCGCTCGACCTCACGCGCTTCGAGCGCGCACGCGACCCGTCGACGACCCGCGTGCTCGCCGATGCTGACTTGCGTGGGCTCTTTGACTCGAACGGCCTGAAGCTGCTACGCGAGGAAGTCGTGCACGAGCCACGCGATCTCGAGGCCTACCTCGATCTCGCCGGCTGCGAAGGCGCGGCGCGCGACAACGCGCGGAGCCACGCGCCTAGCGGTTACGAGGCTGTCGTCGGCTGGTACGTGCTCTCGCGTTAGCCGCGAGGCCCGGCGCAAGCGCCTGCGCCCACGCGGCTGCGCGGTACCAGCGCGGTACGAAGATCTCGCGCTTGTCCTTGTCGACTGCTTCGAGCAGTCGCTGCACGACGAGCGGAGGGTCGACGACGATCCTCGAGACCAGCGGCCCGAAGCGCTTGCGTTGCGGAAACCCCTCCGTCTCGACGAACCCGGGGTTGACCGTGTGGACGGAGATGCCGCGCGGCGCGAGTTCGACCGCGATCGAGCGGGAGAACGCGAGCTGCGCGTGCTTCGACGCCGAGTACGGGCCAGCGGCGACCGTGCCCGCGACGGAGACGACGTTGACGAGGTGCGAGCCCGGTTCGAGGCCCGGCAGGAAGGCGAGCGTCGACCAGACGGACCCCAGATAGTTGACGTGGATCACGCGCTCGATCACCTCAGGGTCGGCGGTGAGGAAGTTCGCGCGTGCGCCGACACCCGCGTTGTTCACGAGCAGGTCGATCCGTGGGTGCCGCTCGAGCACGCGCGCGGCAGCGGCCTTGACGGACGCGCGGTTTGTGACGTCGCACTCCTCGTGCTCGTCAGCCTCCGAAGGCCGGCGCGAAAGGCCGACGACGAGCGTTCCGCGCGCCCGCAGCGCACGCACCAACTCGGCTCCGATGCCCGAGGACGCGCCGGTGACGACGGCTACCCGGCGTCCCTGACCGCGATCGCCTTCCGGGGCCGTATTACTCATGCTGTTCCCTCCGGCATCGCACCCCCAGCGTCACCCAGGAACCTGGGCTACTTACAGACTCTGATCACGCGGCTCGCGGCGGCCTTGTGGCCGGCGGCGTCCGTCACTGTTGCGAGGAGGTTGTGCTTGCCCTTCTTGAGCTTCGCCGTCTTCCATGCGATCGAATAGACACCGTTCCCGGTCTTGTCGACGGCGATGCGCTTGCCGTTGTCGGTGAACACGACCTGCTTGACCTGCTTCGTCGAGTCCGCGATGACGATCAGCCGGTCGTTCGTGAGGGCGCAGACGTTGGCGGGCGGTTGGACCCACGTCACCGTCGGCCCGTTCACGGCCGTCACCTTCACTTGCTTGAACCGCGAGTTCGGGTAGATGTCGTTGCCGATCGTGTTGATGTTCTTCGCCTCCTGGTAGTCGGAGGCCATCAGGGTCATATTTGTCTTGCCCGCTTTGAACGGCGGTGCCGCGGTCGGGATCCCGAAGACGACCAGCCCCGTAACCGGGTCGTACGCGGAAGCGCCGACGAGCGCGCCGGAATAATTGATCACCAGCGAGAGGGGGTCGACGCCTGCACCGGCATCGACCACCTGCGCGACGATCAGCGGCCGGCCCGCGGTGACGCGTGTCGTGAACACGCGCACAAACGGCGGCGTGAGGTCGTCGATCCACGAGTTCAGGAGATACATGCCCTTCTGCGGCTTGTTGGTGAACGGATCGGCGCGTGAGTCGACGGAGACGTAGAAGCGCTGCAGGCGCGGGAATTGCACACCAGCGGCACCGATGTCCATGTTCGCGTCGAAGGTGAGAGGGTTCACGTCGGTCGGGATACCCGCGTAGCCCTGCACGTCGTTTTCGTCGAGTGACCCGAGAACGAACGGATCGATGACCGCGCCGGTCGATGCAGCAAGCACCGAGACGCCGAAGTTCACGATCGGCTGGGTGATGTCGACGGAGTACAGATGCTCGGCGCCGTCCTCGTTCATCGTCGGGCCGGTGTAGTCCGGCGGCTGGCCGAACGGGGCGCCCGGGCAGCAGTAGATCGAGACGCGGTTGGTGCCCGTCGCGGTGTTGCCGGTCTGCAGCTTCTTCAGCGCGACGAACGGTGCACTGCGCAGCGCGGGGCGCTCGACGATGAACGCGTAGGGCACCCGGCGCTGCACGCCGTTCCCGGTGAGCACGACGAAGCCATAGTTCTCTCCGAGCCCGGCGTCGGCTGCGGCACGCACGACCACGGGAATCGCCACGTCCCCGCCGGAGGCGAGAGCGACAGTGCCCGGGACGTCGATCTGCACGCCCGTCGTCTGTGACTGTGGTGCGAGGGAGACGGTCCAGTTGCCTGCTCCACCGCTCGCGTCGGAGACGGTCAGCAGCATCGAGTCACGCTGCGGGCCTGCCGACACGTCGATGCTCTGGAACGAGAGTGACTGCGGGTCCGTGAAGATCTTCGGGTCGTTCGCCGCGAGCGTGTTCGCGAGACCGGCGCCGCCGAGCAGCACCGGCGCCTCCTGCGTGCGGGCCGTGTCGCCCCACGCGGGGCCTGCGGTGGACATCAGCGCCGACTTCACCTGATATGGCGTCCAGCCCGGGTGCAGCTGGAGGAGCAGCGCGGCGGCGCCCGCGATGTGCGGTGTCGCCATGGACGTGCCCGCGAAGACCGAGAAGGTTGAGCCCGTCGTCGCGGGCGGTGTCGAAGAGAGCACGTCGAGGCCCGGCGCCGAGATGTCCGGCTTCAGCAGGTGGCCGAAGTCGGTCGGGCCCGCGGAGGAGAAGCTCGTGATGATTCCGCCGCGGTTCGTGAGGATCTCCTGGATACCGCTCGTCACCCGGATCGCCGCCTGGCCGCCGTTCGCGGCGAGGAAGGCGCGGAGTTGCTGGCCGTCGAGGTCGGAGATCATCCCGCTCGGGAGCGGCAGGGGGATCGGGATCGGGTTTGCCTCGCCGAAGCGGTTGTCGACCAGGATCAGGCCCGCGGCGCCGCCCACGAGGGCGCGCTCCGCCTTCGAGGCGAAGGTGCAGACGCCGCGGTCGACGAGCAGGATCTTTCCGGCTACCGAGCCCTTGGGCAGCGTGCCGAGCGACGTGTTCGGGTCGGCGGCCGAACCGCAGAGGTGCGACTCGACCGGCTTGCTGTCCGTGCCCATGATCGAGGCGACGTCGACGATCGGTTGATCGAGCGTCGACCACGCGCCCGGGAGCTTCGTGCCGCCGGCGCTCTGGATCGGGACCGCACCGAGCGACGGCGGTCCGTTGGTGACACTGAGCGCCGGGGCGAAGACGTGGCTGTTCGACGTAGCGGCGACGGCGATCGCGTCGGGCGCGGTGCCCGGCGAGCCGGTCGTCCCGAGCCCGTAGTCCTCGCGGTCGTTGCCCGCGGCGATCACCGGCACGACGCCCGCGAGCGCGACGTTGTGGATCGTCTCGTACATCGCGTCGTTCGCGGGATCGGTCTGCGGGCCGCCGCCCGAGAAGTTGATCACGTTCATCCCGTCCGCGACCGCGGCTTCGAACGCCTGCACGATCTCGGGTGTGTTCGCCTGATGGCCGAGCGGCGTCGGGACGGTGAAGACGCGGTAGTTGCCGATCCACGCCTTCGGCGCGACGCCGGAGAGGTTCGCCACGGCGGGATGGTCCGGGCCGGCAGGCGCGTTCGTGCCCTCGTCGCCGGCGGCGATGCCGGAGACGTGGGTGCCGTGCGGCTCGGTCGGGTCGAACGCCTTGTTGCTGTTCTTGTCGCGGACGGCGCCAGGGAAGACCTTCGCGACGATCACCTTCGGCGTCGTCTTCGTGGTGTCGCCCTTCGGGAAGCCGGCCGGATAGCTGAACCCGGCAGGGTTCAGGAACGGGCTCGTCGGGTCGACGCCCGTGTCGACGACGGCGATCTTCACTCCCTGGCCCTTGTCGCCCGTCGCGGCCTGGAGATCGGTGGCGTGGATGACCGACGGCCCGCGGTCCATGGTCG